>JACQOI010000089.1 GCA_016202615.1 Betaproteobacteria bacterium | reverse complement strand
GCCCTTTCGAGCACCCGCACGATCTCCTGGTTCAGCCGATTGATGATCGCCTCAGGAGTCTTGGCCGGCGCATGCACGCCGATTACCTGTCCCGTTTCAAAACCAGGCAGGGTTGCCGCTATCGTAGGCACGCCGGGCGCCAGCACGAACGGCGTGGCGCTCGTAACCGCCACGGCTCTCAGTTTACCCGATTTCACGTGCGCTTTCACCCCTTGCACGGTAGCGAAAAACATCTGCACTTCGCCGCCAAGCAAACCGATGATTGCCCGCGCACCGCCTGCGTAAAGGACGTGCACCATATTGACACCCGCCATTATCTTGAACAATTCCCCCGCAAGGTGAGGCGAAGAACCTAATGCACCCGAAATAAAGTTAAGCTCCCCCGGTCTCGCTTTGGCCAAAGCGATCAGCTCTTTTACGGATTTCACCGGCAGCGATGGATGCACGACAAGAAGGTTGGGTGCTTTCGTCGCCGTTGTGATCGGTAAGAAATCCGTGCTCACGTCGTAAGGCACCTTTCGTATGAACGGCAAGGTCCATAGGGTGTTACTGTAGACAAGCAGGGTATAACCGTCAGGTGCGGCTTTGGCCACGGCATCCGATGCGATCGCCCCGCTACCGCCTGCGCGATTCTCAACTATCACCTGCTGGCCCAAGGCGCCTGTTAGCGTAAGCCCTTGCGTAATGACACGCGAGACGATGTCGTTGCCGCCACCCGCCCCATCGGTGACAATGCGAATGGGCTTGTGTGGATAATCCTGGCCCCAAACGGACCCTGCACTTGCGACGAAAAGGCCGCCGGCTGTGATTACACATTTAACGACACGTTGCTTCGACATGGGTACCCCCTTGTGAATGTTTATGGTCTGCTCCAGTTCAGGTTACAACGTCACTAAACTCAGGCTGTGAGGATTACCTCGTCGCCGGACACCGTGAATTTATGATCGAAGTCTTCGGACGTCCAGTCCATGTAGCGTACGACGTCGTCGAAGCGTGGATCGCCATGGTGCAGAATTTCGGGCCGATACTTCTTATCTATGATCATGGGCAGGAACGATACGCGCTTGACTCCTTCTTTCGAGAGTATGGCTTTGGCCATGAGTGCCTTCGAAGAGTCCTTGCCGTAGGGCATAAGCGGGTAATCCGGATCCAGATCGGTGTGATTGCGCAGCGCGCCGTGGGCCCACGCCGGTTCCCTCCATTCGGCCATGGGTCCGAGAGGGCTCGTCATGCACAGGGTGCCGAGGCAGTAGAAAATGGCCTTGCCCTTATAGACTTCTATGCCCTTGGGAACATGAGGATGATGTCCCATAATCAAGTCCGCGCCCGCATCGATACAGGCGTGACCGACGGTTACCTGGTAGTCGGAAATTATGCGCGGCACCCAGTCAACGCCCCAGTGAAAAGCAACCATTACGACGTCTGCTTGTTTGCGCAGCGACGCAACGTCATCGAGTATCATCTTCATGTCGCGTTCATCCGGGTCAGTGCGCACGCGGGTGGGTGAATGCGGTCCTCTCACATCGTAGCGGGTTTTGATGCGCAACGGGGCAATGCCCGGCTTCCCGGGCCCCGCTTCGCCGCCGTGGGGGAGCACCGAGGAATAACCGAGAAATCCTACCTTGATGCCGTTGCGTTCAACTATTGCCGGCTTGCGCGCTTCGTCAAGGTCTTTTCCGGCGCCCGTTACCTCGATGCCTTTTTCGAGCAGCAACGCCCGGGTATCGAGCAGCGCATCAGGGCCGAAGTCAACCATGTGATTATTGGCGATCGTCAATGCGTCAAAGCCGCAATCGGTGAAAATCTTCGCCATTTCCGGCGGCTGGCAGCCGTGAGCTGTCAATCCGACACCTAGTTTCCGGCCGGAATACTGCCGTTCGCAGTTACCGAACCGCAAATCAGCCGCCGCCAGCGCTGGTCGGACGAGCTCCGTGTATCCTTCAATTGAGAAGCCATCTTTAGGCCCGTGCGTGGGCCCGCAATCGGCGATTCCTAGAAACGAAATTTCTGACGAAGGCTTGTTCGATTCTGTCAATTGTTGCTCCTTGGAGGTTGTCAAATGACGCTTTTGGCGGACTACGTATTCTTGTCGTTCGCGAGCATCCGGGCAAGATCCCTTACGTCCTTGAGTTTTTCCAGTTCCAGGACCGTGTTTACTATCCCATCGACTTTGTCTTTCGACAGTACACGGACGCTCAGCTTCTTGAATTTTTCGACCACGTCCGCTGCCGGCGCGAAGTTCGATTCCCTGCCGCGCGCCGTATGCACGGCCTCTTCCATTATGGTGCCGTCCCTCAAATGCACTTCCACGCGGACGTACTGACGAAACTTGGGCCCCATGGCGCTTATCCCGGCGTCCGGTCTTACTTCTATTTTGTCCGCCAACGCCATGCGCATCGGATCGATTATAGACTCATCAGTGAACTGATCGACAAACACGTCGCCTTCGAGCAACAGGGTTGCGACGCAGAATGGCAGGTTCATCTGCGCTTCGGTCATTCCCGTGCCGCGATACTTGAAGCCTACGTGATCAAGCGTGAGCTTTGCTCCGTGAACCACTATTTTTTCAACGTCGATCGCGGAAAATGCCCGCTTTTGCTGCATCAGCCGGATGGCGTCGAGTGAAGTATGGTTGCTCGCGGCACACGAGTAAAATTTCAGCGAATCGCGCATGGTTTCATAATTCGTGCCCAGGCCGGAAGTCAGCTCGGCGAGTTTGAATCTGTCCTGCGAGCGGGAAAATGTCGCGCAGAATCCGCCGTACTCGCTTTCAAAAACGTTGACGATCCCGGTATAGCCCTCGCTGGCCAGCAGCGCCGAATAGAGGCCGCTTTGCGCTGCCCGACCCGCGTTCATACGCTTGACCATCGAGCCGTATTGCGAGGCCATGAGGCCGGATGATTGCGTGCCGGCTATACCCAGAGCATGGACCGTTTTTTCTTCTGATAGCCCCAATGCGGCAGCGGCAGCCGCGGCCGCAGAAAATACCGCGACCGTCGCGGGCGCGTGCCACCCCTGGGCGAGGTGTTCGTTACCCATGCAAATGCCCACGCGCGGCCCGATTTCATAGCCCGCGACCGCGGCCTTGATGAAAGTCGATCCGTTCATCGGCGGCTGAGTCTCCGCGATCGCCATGACAGGCGGCACGGTGGCGCAGCCGACGTGCGTCGTCGCGAAAAAATGGGTATCGTCCAGCTCGAACCCTTGCACCAGGCTGCCGTTAACCAGAGCGGCATGGGCCGCCGACAATCGATGCGTGCTGCCCCAAATACAGCAGTCTTTTGAAGCATCTATGCGGCGCAATGTATTCAGCAGAATGCGGCTATGCTGTTTAATAGACCCATATACGCCGCAGCCCAATGAATCCAGAACCAGGAGTTTTACCCGCTCACGTACTTCCTGCGGTATGGCGTCATAAGTGAGCCCCGAGACAAAGGATGCGATGCCACGAGTGTGCGCATTGTCGGCAGAACCATCAGTAATCAATTTATTCCCCATGTAATCATTTGAATCCCGACCCAGATGCCTGGAACCCATCTCAAAAAATCTGAAAAGCAATGGCTGACCACAGATGAACGCAGATAAACACTGATAAAAATCAGGCGTTTCCAGGCCGCAGGACGCACGGAAATCACGGCGCTAACCAAAGGGAAATGCACGTTTTCCATGGTTGGGACTCTTAGCG
>JACQOI010000086.1 GCA_016202615.1 Betaproteobacteria bacterium | reverse complement strand
ACCGTGTGCGTCACCGACAACGTCCGCCACTTTCTCCGAATTCCCGGCCTTATTATCGAGAACTGGCTCCACCCAGAATGACCAATTCGGCCGCGTCGGTTACCCGCACCAGGATCGCCACTTCACCGTTTCATGTTGTTCGCAATAAGAATGCCGGCGTTGAGCCGGCATTCTTGGCGCGCCCGGCGGGAGTCGAACCCACGACCTTCGGCTTCGGAGACCGACACTCTATCCAGCTGAGCTACGGGCGCGTAGTGAGGCGCTAGGATAGCGGTTTTACCCGCGGGCGTCCATTTTGCCGGGCCTAGGCGGTTTTACGGTGCGCCTTGATTGCCGCTATAATAAATATTTTTCCAGGGCCTTGACGCAGGGATTTTCATGAGCGAAGTACACCTCGAAGAACACGCCTCGCCGATCAAGACGCCGAAGCAGCTCATTATCGTCGTGTTGCTCGCGTTTCTGGTGCCGATCATACTTATCGTCATGCTGTCGCAGCTGGTGACGACCGGCTTTGATGCGAGCAAGAATAATCCCGCACTATCGGATGAAGCGATTGCTGCGCGCCTGAAACCGGTCGGCCAGGTCGAAGTCGTCGACCCGAGCGCGCCGAAAGTCGACAAGAGCGGCAAGGAGATCTTCGAGGCGGCGTGCGGCGCGTGCCATACCAGTGGTGCGCTCAACGCGCCAAAAACCGGCGACAAGGCGGCGTGGAGCAAGCTGATTGCCCGAGGCCTGCCGCGCCTCACGCAAAGCGCGATCAAAGGCATCCGCCAGATGCCGGCGCGCGGCGGCAGTCCGGATTTGAGCGATATCGAGATTGAGCGCGCGATCGTCTACATGGCCAACCAGTCCGGCGGCAAGTGGATCGAGCCTATCAGCAAGACGGCCAAACCCGCCGAGCGCAGCGGCGAGCAGATCGTGCAGGCAGCGTGCGCCAACTGCCATCAGACCGGCGTGGGCGGCGCGCCCCGAATCGGCGATCGCGCCGCCTGGATACCGCGCGCGACGAAAGGTTATGACGTCGTGGTCCGGTCGGCGATCAAGGGCCACGGCGGCATGCCGGCGCGCGGCGGCATGGCCGACCTTACCGATTCCGAACTGCGCAGCGCCGTTACTTACATGTTCAACGTGGGCGCTGCGGAGACGAAGACGCCTCAGACAGCAACACCGGCCGCTCCGGCGGTACCGGCCAAGGCCGACGCCAGCAAAGGCAAGACCGTATACGAAGCGAATTGCACGTCGTGCCACGCCGCCGGTGTCGCGGGCGCGCCGAAAGCCGGCGACAAAGCCGCGTGGGCACCGCGTTTGAAGAGCGGCATGGATACGCTTTACGCCAGCTCGCTCAAAGGCAAGGGCGCGATGCCGCCCAAAGGCGGCAACCTGTCGCTCGCGGATGCCGACGTCAAGGCCGCGGTCGATTACCTGGCCGGCACGGCGAAGTAACCGGTAACGGTAACGGATCACCCGCAAATCACCCGGAACTTAACTTGACAACACCCGGGGTGAAGTTCCAGAGAAATCCGCACTTCCCGGTCAACACGGGGCAGTCATGCGCGGCGCGGTCGTCGCCGGGGATGGACGGCTTGCTGCCGCAATACATCGACGTGATGTTCTTCGGAAAAGACCGCCTGCGCGATGTCGAGGAGATTGTCCGACTGCAGTCGGCCTGACATGCGAATCTTCCCGAAGAAATTGTTTTACGGCTGGCGTATTGTCGCCGCAGGTAGCGTCATCAACATGATGCTTGCCGGCTTTTTGAGCCAGTCTTTCGGTTCCTATTTCGCCATGCTCTCCGAGGAGCGCGGCTGGAGCAAGACCGCGTTGTCGGGCGCCGCCACCATACAGCCGTTAGAGGGCGCATTTCTTGGTCCGATTATGGGATGGCTCATGGACCGCTTCGGTCCGCAGCGCATGATCCGCGCCGGTGTGGTCATGTTCGGCGTGAGCTTCATGCTGCTCAGCCAGATCGATTCGCTGCCGCAGTTATATCTTGCTTTCCTTGCTATTGCGTTGGGCGCCAGCCTTGGCGGCCACTTTCCGTTGAATGTCGTGGTCATCCACTGGTTCGAGAAGAGTCGCACCCGCGCGCTGTCGGCGGTCTCGCTCGGTAGCGCGGTTGGCGGCATCATCGTGCCGGTGGTGGCCTGGTCGATGCACAGTTATGGGTGGCGACCGACCGCATTTGTCTCGGGTCTCATTTTCGTCCTGGTGGGCTGGCCGCTTTCAGGGATGATGCGCAGCCGACCGGAGGAGCATGGCGAAACCGTAGATGGCCTGCCGCCCGCCACTGCCAAAGCCGGAGATTTCGAGGGAACGCCATACCATCGGCAGGGGTACACGGCGGGCGAGGCGCTCCGCACCAAGACCTTCTGGCTGATATCACTAGGGCACGGTTTCGCCCTGTTCGCCGTGGCCGCGGTGAACGTGCATGCGATCACGCATATCAAGGAAAGCCTCGGCTACGCGGTCACGGAGGCGGCGCTCTTCTTTACCCTGATGCTCGCCTTCCAGGTTGGTGGAACTTTTCTCGGCTGGGTGATCGGCGAGCGCTACGACAAGCGCTACATCGCAACGACCTGCATGCTGGCGCATATGGCCGGTTTGCTGTTGCTCGCCTATGCCACAGGGCCCGCCATGCTGGTTGCCTTTGCGGTGCTGCACGGAGGTGCGTGGGGCTTGCGCGGCCCGTTCATGGTTGCGATGCGCGCCGACTATTTCGGCCGACGGCAAATCGGCATGATCATCGGCTTGTCATCGCTGATCATTGTTGTCGGACAGGCAGGCGGGCCGATGGTGGCGGGTGTGCTTGCCGACCTTACCGGAAACTATCGCATCGGATTTACCGTGCTCGCAATGCTGGCCGGTGCGGGCTCCTTGTTTTTTCTGACGCTGAAACGGCCGCAGCTGACGGGCCGGGCTACCGGACATTAGGGTACTGGACATTAGGGTACTGGACATTGGGCTACCTCGGACAAGAAAAAGTCCGGAAGCGTTGTTTTCACTTTGCTTTCCGGACTTCTTTGGACTGCTTCGAACAATGTAATGGTGGTGATGGGT
>JACQOI010000083.1 GCA_016202615.1 Betaproteobacteria bacterium | reverse complement strand
TCGCCTCCTCGGATAATTCGGCGATCTGCACCGGCGAAAATCGCCGTTCCAGCGCCGCGTCCTTCCGGATGAAGCGGTCGTACTCGTCCTGCGTCGTCGCGCCGATGCAGTCGATTTCGCCGCGGGCGAGCGCCGGCTTCAGGATCTGGGCGGCGTCGAGCGCTCCGCCTCCGCCGCCCGCGCCAACGATGGTGTGAATCTCGTCGATGAACAGGATCACGTCCGGCGCCTGCGACGCTTCGCGCACGATCTGCGAGATGCGCTCCTCGAACTGACCGCGCAGCGAGGGTCCGCTCATCAGCGCGCCCATCTGCAGCTCGACAATACGCTTGCCGCGCAGGATCGGAGGCACGACGCCCTGCGCGACGCGCCATGCCAGCGCCTCGACGATTGCGGTCTTGCCGACGCCGGCTTCGCCGAGCAGGATCGGATTCGATTTCTGCGTGCGCGCCAGAACCGTGATCATTTGCTCGATCTCGCGCTCGCGCCCGATTGCGTCCGCAAGGCGTCCCTGCTCCGCGAGATTGCGCAAATCGCGCCCCCACTGATCCAATGTCGGCGTGGGAAACGTCACCGGGATCGCCGTCTTGGGCTGGATTTTGGCGCCTGCTCCAGCCGACGGTGACGAAGGCGGGCTTGGAGGCGCCTGTGCAGTAGGAGTAGGGCTTGCGGTCGCGGGACTTCTTCCGGCGAGGCGTGTCGCATCGGCCGAGGCTTCGCCCGGTTCCGTACCGTCAAGGACGTCCAGCAGTTTCTGGGTGGCAACACCCTGCGCCGCGAGGAAACGCGCGAACAGGCTTTCACCTTCGAGCAACAGGCTTCGCACGATTACACGATCCGTCATCTTGCCTTCTGATGCGGCGAGCGCAAGTACCGCTGTGATTCGAGGGGTCGCGTCGGCCGTGGCCGAATAGGAATTCCCGCTGCCCACTTCCTTGTCGAATGCGCGCTTCAGCGTGGCCGCATCGAGGCCGATCTGCTTCAATGCCGCCGCGAGCGGAGACGCCGCATCGCCGAGCGACGCAAGCGCTAGGTGTTCAACGCCGACATACGCATTCTGGAGGCGCTTTGCCTCGGCCAGAGCGCTGCTGTAAAGGGCCGGGCATTCACTCTTAAATCGCGCGAGCATCGGTTTTTCTCCCGCGCCTACCTCGGTACTCATCGTGACGACCTCCTCAAGAGTCAGGGGCGACGGCCTTCTCGCTCGCGATCGACCAGCGCTTGAGCTCGATGGTCGCCTTGAGCGCCGGGTTAGGAGGCATTGGCATGGAGCACACCAAGGACCTTAGCATAAATGCTTCGTCGGCCATGGCATACGATTGTTTGTGGCTTCCCATCGTTGGCTATCTGATAGAACGCGACACCTGATAGCAGTTGCTCGGCGATGCGGATTTCACCATCGTTATCTTCAAATACGAGCTGCCATAGCCCGCCTCCGCTGGTTCCTCCGTAGTCGGACGGGCCTTCGTAGGCGCCGTTAATATCAATATCAAAGTTAAGATAGTCAAACTCCGAATCGGCGCGCTCGGTACTTACGACGCCAGCTGCGCAGAAGCCGCGGAATACTTTAACCTTCGTAAACGCCCTTACGGGGGGACCATCAGTCGTCCATTCGTCAGCAACTCCTCGCAAGAACCAGCCGCCGGCCTCGATACTCCGAGGGGTTGCCAGCATTCGCTCCCGTCGCTTATCCAAGTTGTAGAAGGCGCTGTTCACCTCCAACTTTGCCGCATCGGAGCTGTGAAGGAGAAGAACCCCGATATCTGGCCCTTCGGCGTCATTTGACGCGGGGCCAATTCGCAATTTTTGGGCTTCATTAATCCGCAAAAGGTAACGATGCGCGCTCCCGCCATTCCTGTTTGGAAAGACCAGTCCGATTTCATCCCTCGGCAGGTTCTGTAGGACATGGTCGGCGGTAAGAATGCCAAACCGTTTCTGGGTCTTTACAAGCGTCCCCGACCCTGCGAAGACCATGTCTTCCATACCGGAGCGGTCAACTAGCTTAACGAACCCAATGGTGAATTGCCCCAAGCTATCATCCAAGCCATTCAGCAAACCGGAATGCACGAGATCATCGTAAGAAAGTTGGCGCGGCATGGAAAGAGATGCCTCCTAACGCATCGCCTCCTCGTAGCGCTTGAGATGGAGAAGCGCGGCACCCTTATTGTTCCACGCAGTGGCATCATTCGGGTCGATCGCGAGCGCTCGTTCGTACGCCAGGATCGCCTCCTTGTAGCGCTTGAGACTGCC
>JACQOI010000081.1 GCA_016202615.1 Betaproteobacteria bacterium | reverse complement strand
TGATGAATTCTCGAACAATGGTCATGAACTCAACGCGCCGGAGAATTCCACGCTCCCCACTGTGAGTCGCCCCATCGACGATAACCAATTTCAGGTCAGGCCGCAGGCGTTTCAACTCCTGCAAGCGCGCTTGTTGGATTGCGTCCAGGCTGCCGACGATCCCAAGCGTCGGCACCGTAACCGCTGACACCTGAGCAGGTGTGATCACTTGATCTTTCCGAGAGCGCACGACGGCGGCCATAGCAAACCGATCGTGATTAGGATCCGCGAAACATGCCCCCGACTGGGCCTTAATGTTCTCCTCGGAAGGTTTCGGCAGGCCAGGCGGGCTATATCGGTAAATCATTGTGCGGCTCACGCATTCGCGCTCCCGCTCCGATGCTTCTTGCTCCGCGTTACGTTCCATCACAGGAGTCCACTGGAGAAGACCCGTCCCCGCGACAAGAGTGGCCGTGAGAAATCGCTCGGGATGAAGCGTGAGAAGTTGCGAGGTCATCATACCACCCAGCGAATAGCCAATGATGTGAGCTCGATCAATGTCGAGGTGGTCAAGAATGCGCACAATGTCCAGAGCCATTTCACGGCCGTATGCCTTCGGATCGTGCGGCTTGCCGCTCTTGCCATGACCGCGCATGTCTAACGCAATCACGCGGTAGTCCTTGACTAAATCTTGGAGAACACCTCGTGCTACCCAGATCTCAACGCTGTCCCCGAACCCATGGACAAGAACGATCGGCTTTCCGGTACCCTGATCTATGTAGCGAATCGACACTCCACTTGAGTCAAAAAACTTGTCCTCTCCGAATCCATTCGCAGGAAGACAGACGAGCGCGAGAATGACCGCCGTCGCATATCGGACGAGAAACCTCATCGTGTGCTCCTTTGAAGACCGCCTAACGTGCCGCTAACCGGCGCGCGCCGCTTTGCGCGCGTCCGTGTTGAGCGGGTGGTTGGGCGGCATTATCGGCGAGACGCTGCGGGTGCGACTGCCGCGTCTTTGAATCCGGCGTTGTCGAAAGCACGGCGAACGACTCCGGTCGCTTTTGCACTCTCGATAAAATCAGTCACATACGCCAGTGCGGCAGGCCGGTTTCTTGGTACTGCCACGGAGACGGGCAGCGCGTCGAGGTTGTCTTCCAGAACGCGTGTGCCGGGCAGCTGGCTGGCGAGATCCAAAAGTGTTTCGCGCCCTGCCGCAGCCGCATCCACCTTTCTCGCCCCCACCTGCTCGCGGATCTCGGATAGCTTCTTGGCCTGGATAAACGTCGCATTCTTCAGAGACTTCTGCAGTTTAGCGGCGGAAATCGACTTCTCGACGGCGGTGACCCGAACCCCGGGGCGATCGATATCGCTCTGATTGCGAATCCGGGAACCGGCGGGAACGATATAGGTAACCTCCAAGAAATAATAGGCGGGCCCGTAGTCCATGACCTTCGCGCGCTCTTCACTGAACGGGAGAAAAGTGACGTCCCACGTGCCGAGGCGAGCCGCTTCGAGCAAGTCCACGTAGTTGTCGTACATCACGAGCTCTACCGGCGCGCCAAGCCTTTCTCCGAGCGCGTTCGCCAGATCCACGGGAACGCCCTGTGGGCGGTTTGTGCCGCGATCGAGCTTGGCGCGAAATTGGCTCCCTGCTGGCCCCACCGAGATCGCGGCCCTAATCTTGCCTGTCGGCGCGAGCTGCTGCCTCACAGCAGCGGAGCTTCCGTCGTCTTGCAATGACGCGCAGGCTGCTAGTGCAGCAACGAGAAGAACGAGACCCGATTTGAACATACTCATTGTCATTTCTCCTTTCCGCGGATATTGAGTGCCGCCCAACGTTTGCGGTGAGCCGTGCGCCGCTTTGTGGCGCGTCGGCTCCACCGCGTTGTTGGGCCGCAACCGGCTCCAGGGGCGCGCCCCGTCCTCCGTGCTCCGGGCCCCGAAGTACAGCCCCAGAGCATGCGAGCGTGCCGACCTCGTGAAAATAAGGACAGGCTAGGCCACGGTGATGACCAGCTCACACGCCGCCCCGCCCTTCAGCATGCAGGTTGGCTCTGTGATGATGATCCGCTCCCCGTAGTGCTTAGCCACGCCCTTAGCGATCCCCTTCGCGAGGGCGCACATCTTCCGGGGCGACGTGTAGGTCACAATCACCTCCTGAGGCCTGAGCCGCCGGCACCGCAACTCCGGCGGATTGGCCTTCGTCCCTGCCCCGCGAAGCACCTTGTGAATCATCTCTTCTGTGTTTGCGATCAGGTCGATGGTCTTCCAGTCTCGGTGGATAAGGTATTGAGATATGCCGATAAGGTCGGGCACGATGAACTCGCCCATGCTCTGCAAAATCACCGGGACGGGTTCCCCCATCTTGATCGACAGGGTAGTGAGGAGAGCGACCAACTCCTCGTCTGGGTAGTCGGCCACAGGGACATAGAGTCGTGATGGAATCCCGGCCAACCGCACGACCTCCTGCCAGGCTTGGTCGCCCAGTTTAGCTTTGGCGAACTTCCCAACTTCCATGAAGATAATTCCGTTCATTGATTGATTTCTCCCTTGGCCCTGTGGCGTACGTCGCACCGGATCAGTTCATTCTCAACCGGGTTTCCCTGGCCATGCGACCACACGTTGGCCTACTCCCGGTCGTCCCTACTGCCTGGCCATGCGGCCCAACGTCCGTGTTCAACCGCGCGAGCAAGCAACGCTTGATTGCGTCGGAATTGGAACACGCGGTTAGGCGTCACCGTTGTCTTCCTTTGTTGGGGCAAGTGCACTCGTTCGGAAATTCACGTTCCGTACTCTTGGGTCTACGGCGGAGGCGGTCATCCAAATGAGCAGGACAGCAAAAACGACTGTAAGTCCGCCCAAGTACCAGTACTCAAGCGACGGCTCAATGAAGCAGGGGGCGACAATCGGGGCTGATTTGATTAGCAAGCCAAGCCAGACAAGCGCAACGTACAGCGAAACGAGTTGGTTGATCTTGCTTACCGAAAATGGGTATCCGTCATGAAGCCGGACAAGCCGAAACTCTTCTTTCGCTAGAGTTGTCTTGTAAAGAGGGCCAACAACCTCGTCTTCGAGTAAATCAACATGCCGTTCCCAATTGGTTTGCCAGTACTTGCTCCCACGATTGACTAGGTACCAAGCGAAGGAAACCAGGAACCCGACGCAACTAACGACAAAAATCGAATCTGGAAACGGGGAGTCGGCCTTATTGAGCAAGAAATAGCCAGCGAACGCCGCACCGATCAAAGTCCAAAAGTAGCCTGCACGCTTCCAGTACAAGTCTATTTCGAACTTTCGGATGTCGAGCGCGACGTGTAGCGTGTCACTCAGCAGGCTCGCATCTCCACGTGCGCTCGAAAACAGTTGCTTGTACTGCTCCCGATCGCGAACCTGATTGCTCATAAGGTGCTCCGCTGATGCCTAACGTAAATTGGTTGACAAAGAATTCGTTGACAATTTAGTTGACACTTCTTGCCTCCGAGAAAAGGCGGTCGACACGTTAGTTGACAAATTGGTTGACAGCGTTAGTTGACACAAAGTCGCCTAACACCGGCTATTACT
>JACQOI010000087.1 GCA_016202615.1 Betaproteobacteria bacterium | reverse complement strand
GCAGCGAGAGCTGCCGGCGATAGTGCTGTACGCGCGTTCGACGTGAAGCGAACGCACGGTGGCCCTGAGGGGACCTGCGATATCAACAAGGGTGTCCGACGCGTGCGGAAGTGCACGGTCGAACCATGTCGAACGCATACTGCGCCAGGGAAAAGCACGACTACCGGTATCGGTAGGCGAGCAACGTCCCCGCGACGCAATGGTTACGGACGCAAGCCATCCAGCAACGGCTTGCCTTTTGACGGGGCAAGTGCGTAGTAGAACGCACTAAACCCAAACGAACTCGCGAAGCGGCTGCAGCCAGTACCGAAAACGGTATCCGAACTACGAACGCGCGACGCAAATGCTCTTAGCGACGCCGTATCAAGGACGGCGCCAACAGTGCTGTCAACTAACGACAGCTCACAACTTACTTACGAGTACCCCCAAGCCTCGCGGGCCACCGGTTTTCAGGAGATCTCCCCGGTTTTAAGGGCGCTCTACCCGAGCAGGGGATGCGCTTACGGGCATCAACCGGGCTGACACAGCCAACGCAAAACAAAATCGTATTCTCTTTCGCGCCGCGGAGCAAACGATATCGACTGTTGAACATTGTCGGACGTTGCTGGACTATTCCATTGTCCTATCCGCTGCGCGATTAAATCCTCTGACCAAGAAATCTTATTCTGAGTTCCGAAAAAAATGCAAGAATTTTCGATGAGCATAAACTCAATACAGATGTCCGGATTGAAATCGAATTGTGCAGCCTATATGCACTCCGGCTGCAGTCATACTGCAGCCGGAATGCAGTCGAGATGCAGTTAGCTTTGTTTTGTGCCCCGCACAATATCGGCCATCACCGCGTAGCGGGAAACAAACCTGTCGTCGAATATCCTTGCGCCAGCGCAGCGATTGTTATTGAATAACGATTTAACGCGCCAGGTCGAAAATGGTAAGCAGCCAATCGCGCCAGTTAGTCATTCTGCCAGGGTTTAATGTGCCAGTTTTGAGCCTGTAACTCAGTTTTCTTGCGTCTTGGAACTCAAAAAATTGCGCCAAGACCCAATGCTGGCGCGGGTTCCAGCGCATCGTCACTACCGGTACGCCGGTAGTAACGATGCGCATTGGCGCAGACGGGCTGGCGCAGGAAAGCGGGCAAAGGCTGGCGCAGGTTGCGGCTGACCGAGACAAGTGTCCTCTCGGGGGACAACATCGTAGTGGCCGTCAGTTTAACGACCCACAACCCACATTGACCCTCACGATGATCGAAGGGCCGGTCCTGCCCCGCTGCGGACATTCGCCCCGCATGAAAGCTGCATTCGTATTTGCGCGAAGCGACACAGCCGCCGCGCATCGCCCCAGCGCGGGGACCACCCGTTGTGGGAGCTCGCAATCGGCTTCGAACCGACGGACAACGATCCGCAATGGGATCTCTCAGCCCAACCTGGACCGCCGATCGAATTCGATCAGCGCATTGCCTGGTGACGAGCAACCTCTGCCTCGTGTGGGTACATTTATAGATTTGGCTCAACGCGCCGCCGGTTTTTGGTGCTGACCCTACAAAGTCTTACGGTTACGCATAAGGGGGAGACGGAATACAGATACTTTCGGGTATTCGAAGATAAGAATGCGTGGTTGACTGGGGTGCAGCGCCCGAGGATACTTGGGGTCGTGCGGTTGAAATTCCTATCCTTCCAGGGAAGACGCGATAGCGCACTACCGCAAGCGTGCATCCTGCCAGCGTTTGCACGACGTCCGGTTCATACGCTAACCATGAACATCTTCGAGCGGCGCCGTCAAAATGACTTCACCGAGCATCCTTTCCGCCATCGACTGGCGACGTGTCGGCCGCGTCGCCCAGCGTGAACAAAGCAATCGGGAGCGGTACGCCCCGGTTGTTTCGTCATATCGTTGGTGGGCGCGACGTCCGAATAGTGTTATGGGCGCCATCCTCGATGCGGCTCAAGGCTTTTATGAGGACCGCTTCACCGTAGCCGACCCCTTCAGTGGGGGTGGCACCGTAGCGGTTGAATCGGCCAGACGAAGTCTGACGGCGTACGCGCAAGACCTCTACCCATGGGCGACCGAAGGCTTGGCAACGGCACTGACCCCTACCGACTCCCAGGAATTCAAAGCAGCTGCTGACATGTTGCTGGCCTCACTTGGCCATCACTGGACCAAGTATCGAACGGCAGATGGAGGCGAATTGACCCATGTTCTTCGGGTCCGGATTGGCTGCTGCCCCGATTGCAGAAGCGACGTACACCTTTTCCCGGAATACTTGGTTACGCGTGCATCCCGCGGAGTGCGTGAGCGTCAAGCGTATTTTGGTTGCACTGCGTGTGGAGGCGTTACGCTTGCTAAGGCAGGCGTGAAGAGCTTTCGCTGTAAGGCGTGTGGCAAACGCCACGACACCTCCCGCACCACCAGTCGGTGCCGACACTGTATGACAGAATTTGAAATCGCCCAGGTTCTCGGCGATGTTCCACGCTGGAAGGCAGTTCTCGTCCAGCATGTTGTAATGGATGGCGCACAAGCAAGAGCTCGGCTACGCGCGGTAATGCCAGGTGACCCTGTAGACGAACCCGATGCCTCAGTTGCCCATGCCGCGCTAGCGGCAACGATTAAGGACGGGATTGAAACTAAGCGTCTAGGACGGCTGGGCTTCGTCCGATGGGGTGACCTTTACTCGCGTCGCCAAGCTGAAATAATGCTGGATGCTCTTGCCATTATTCGCGGCTTGCCGCACCCGAAGGCGGTCAAGGACCGTCTTGCATTCGCGGTCATCGGGTGCGCCGAAATGCCAGCGTTCCTTAGCCGATGGGACCGCACGGTCCTAAAACCGTTTGAAGCCCTTGCGAATCACCGGTATGCGAATACGACCTTCGCGGTGGAGATGAATCCATTAGCCCCCGCAGGACGAGGAACGCTTGCCAAGAGATTGGCCTCCGCACAAAAGTCTTTGGATTGGTTGTCGAATCAGTGCGGAAGCCTGCCAAAGGTCAAGCGTGTCTTGGCTACTGACACGCGGGTTTTGCCGAAGGCTGGCCGGGTTGTCATTGCAACTGGAAGCAGCAAGGCGCAGCCAATCCCGAACGACACAGTGCAGCTTGTTTTGACCGACCCTCCGTACCTCGGTGACGTTCAATATGGAGAGCTGGCGAGGGTATTTCACCTGTGGCTGTCCGTATACACGCCGATTGCGCCCGCTGACGAGAGCGCCGAGGCCGTTCCCAACTCCACGCGCGGCACGGATGTCGATTTCTACCAGGAAGCAATTGCTTCGTGCTTGGCCGAAAGCCAGCGGACGCTTGCATCCCGCGGCAGAATGGTACTAACGTTTCATAACACCAAGCTTGTTGCGTGGCAGGCGCTTGCAGGTGCGCTACACGACTCTGGGTTCGATGTTTGCGCGATGGCTGTTGTCTACGCGGAAAACGGCACCGACCTCTGCAAGCGCAACGTCAACAGCATGCTGCACGACTTGGTACTGGAATGCTGCGCCCGTCGCCGGTGCCCGGCTGACGTTCAGATTGCACTCACGCCAAAATCTGTCGCGGAAAAAAATCTGGTTGCCGTGGGCCTTGCGCTTGCCGAAGCCGCCCGCAGCGGAAACGCTGGCGAATTGCCAGCTCTATACGGCTCACAGCTCAAACGCCTCGGCACAACAAAAAGAACCATTCGGTAAAAATGTGGGAAACAGCGTTTAATGGGGCGGACCAACCCGTAACGCAGGCGCTGTTGCATAAAGCGATTTTGCCGGCGTGGGGTACGGGGTTCGAGAAAGTCAGCGCCGCCATTGTGGTGCGCTTGGCGTTGTCGGCGCGCGCCAACTCGCGAACCCTGTTGGTCCTCGTCCCCGAGGCTTCCGATGCGACAGCTCGCTATGCGGCTGCCGGGTTGCTGGTCGGCGATTTTGCGCATCGAACCGGCGCTGACCGTATAGGGGTTAGGGAAAGCGGACCGCTCCTCAATGGCGACCTGCTTTTCATTACGCAGTCCGTCACGCCAAGCAAAGCTGCCTTTGAAGACCTGAAGCTTGCGAGCCGGTATCCATTGGGCGAGATGTGGGAAGTCACGGCGCTGACCAAGTACACGAAGACCCGCTATACCAAGCCCCGGGTCTACATCGCAAACCCAGGCTGGGTCACCGAACATCTGCCGAAACGCCCATTTGGTGCCGTTGTCATCGACGCGACGCAGCCGCGCACCATGACTCAGCTGGCTGCCGTGCTGGCGGGGCCCCTCTCCAAGGTTCCCATCCGCATTGTCGTGCTGCCACCGGTGGGTAAACCGTTCCTACGCGACTGCGGATATCCCACCAACGCGAGCGCTTGGTTTTGGGACCCGCAAGCGAAACGCGACGCCGATGCCCTGGTCGGCACTCGAATGGGCGAAGAGCTGCCGTCCCGCAATCGTACGGTGTGGGTTTGTGGTGAGGACGACGCCGGCGCCGCAATCCTTGAAACGGTGCACAGTCGGCTGAACGAAATCCTGAAACAGGCTGCCGGACAACCGGTGCCCGGGCTGATGGAAGCCTGGGGCATATATCACAAGCTCCGGCAACTGACGGTGCCGCTGGCGCAGCTGGAGCAACTGGACGGGCACTCCTGGGGCGGCAGCCTCAAGCGCCGCGTGGATGCACTGGCTACAATTGCCGGGCATGGGAATCCGGTATGGGACGCCGGCTGGCGCGGACTCGCTGCCGTCATCGGCCAAGCATACGAGGTTTTTGTGAAACGCGAAGAGCCAGCCAAGTTCTGGGTCATCGCGACGCGAATGGAAGAGTGGCTGCGCACCACTGATGCGTCGGCGTATCGCATCGTCGTTGCCGGACAACAAGAAGCGATACTGCTGTGGCGTTTGTTGGAATCTATGGTTGATGGCACCAAGGAAGCTCGGGCTGACGGGATCATTGAAATCACGACGGTCAACGAAGACGCTCGTCGGGTTGCCGGAGGTCAGTATGCGCACACGTTGTTGTCCGGCGCCCGCGTTCCACGCACCCGCTATCTCGACGTTTATCCACCGCGCGATATCGAAGAGGTAGCGTATCCGTTTGAAGCGCAGATGGAGCAAGAAGTACAGACCGGGCTCTACGAATTCGTCAATAATCTTACCAACGAACGCAATCGTGTCGCACTGCTCCAACCGCTGGGTCTGAAAGCCGACTCCACTTCCCCTCCGTGCCAGCGAACACCGGCTCCGCTCCTGCAGTGCGTGGCGGGGCAAGGACGCAAAGTTCGGTTTATCGCGCAAGCCCCAACTTCCGGAGCGTTGGACCTGGACCAGTTGGCTGATACCGGCGGTACACCCGGTCTGGACCAGTATCGCCAATTAGCATACGGCGCCGTCCCGACGGCCAATGGGCTTTGGGTCGAAGTCAGTTACAAGGACGGCACTCGCGCGTGGTGCCCCGAGAACCATCTGCTTGATGTGTTTTTCTCGACGACGGACCAAATCCAGCGCAAGCAGGTGAAGGAGTTGCAGCCGGGCTGGCAAGTTGTCAGCTATGTTGACGACCGGTACGAGAGCTTGTTTCAGCGACTTACTGAGGCCGTCGATGCCCGGTTGCCGCAACGAGACCGCATTGCCATGGCTCTCTGGGAACACGCGAAAGATGTCCTCCTGCAGCGCCACGAAGGCGACAAGAACGCGCTGGTCGAAGGGCTCAGGGCCAAGGGCTTGGCCTCGCATACGGTGACGGTGCTGTCGTGGTTCCGCGAAGACGACGAAGGTCCGATGGCTCCCCAGCAACGGAACGAGTTCATGGTACTGGCACGCGCCACCGGTTGTTTCACTGACGAGACCTTGATGGAGCGCACGTTTGTGTGCATCCAACAGGAGCGCGGTCGGCACCGGCAAGCCGGCAAAGCGCTGCGCCGGTTGCTACGGGCGATGTTGACCGGTGAAGGGTACGAAGAAGCGCTCGAGAGCGCGCGCAATTTCGATTCTGCGGTGGGCGATGTGTTTTCCGCCGTCGAACTGCTTGAGGTGAATAGCATTAAAACCATGGGCAATCTGCTGCTGGAACTGGAGACGATACCATGACAACCACGCAACCGCCGGGCCCAACCTACCGGGACGAGTTGGCCATCAGCCATCATTTCGTCGAAGTGCTGGAGCAGCGCCTGGCGGGGCGCGACCAGCTTCGGCGAACCAATGTGCACCCGCTGGACTGGTGCCTCCTTGGGGTATTGGGGCCCGTCAAGCCCGAACCCGCGGCGTTAGAGCTCGAGGTCGAGCAGCCAGAGGGACAAGAAGCCGCCAATGGCGCAAATGGGCAGCCGACTGCCACCGCTCCAGCAAAAAAAGCCGGGGGCAAAGCACCGCAAGCAGCCGGCGGGTCCGGGGTAGAAGACGAAGATGTCGCAGCAAAGCCCGTCGATAAGGCCGAGGAATTCGAAGCTACCCGTCGTCCGCCATCGGCATTGGGGTTCGAGATTCTGGCTGAGCCCGACGACGACGGCGTCGTGGAACTGGTGGTTGACGCCAGCTTCTGCCTGTTCACCAAGCACCTCCCGAGCTGGAAGGAGCAGACCGAAGTATTGGGTTCAGGCTCGGGCGCGTCCGAGGGTCTGCCGGTGGCTGAGGTGGTTCAGCGCTGGCCGCTGGCAGTAGAGGGTATCCGGTTTCAGCTTCGCGCCACAGGTGAGCGAAGCCAAGACGACAAAGGGGCAGTACAGGGCATCGTTGACGAAGCCCTGCAAAAAGCGCTAGGTCGTGACGACGCTGGTCGCAAGTGGCACCCGCGCCCCAAGGTCGACGATCCGGCGTATCTCAAGGATGAGCAAGCCTTTGGGCCATTCCTCGCCAGTCTTAGGGCGATGTATCCCCTTGAGCTGTGGCAGATATTGGCAAAGCTCGAGGTTAGGGTCTGGCCGCGAGCCGATGGCAAGCTACGCATTGGTTGCTACCTGCGCAACGCGACGCCTGCAACGGGCGTCGGATATCAGGACGCGTATCTGGTGGTCGGCGACGCGGCGGTTAAGGCAACGCTTATCCGGGGGGCATTACGCCCCATTGAAATTCTGCCGGTGCCACAGGACTACCAATTCGACCGACGCGTCTGGGCCGTTGGGCACAACACAAGTGTCCGGGTATCCCCGGACCACCAACGCTTGGAGACCCACGCGTTGGCCACTCACGAACAGTTGCGTATCATTACGCGCAACGTGCCGCCAGCGAAATTTCTGGATCTCGCCAAGGACCCGTTGGCCACGCTGGGTAAGATCTACGCGGCAATGGGGGACTACGCCACCGATTGGCAAACGCGAGTCATCGACGCTAACACGCTGGAGCTTGACGCAATAGAACTAAAGGAGTGTGTCAAGGACCTCGCCGGGTTCCGGAACGAAATGGAACGCTTCGCTACGGGTGCCGCCGCCCTAATCGCGGACCCGCGGTTGCTGCGCGCATTCACGGCAATGAACACGGTGTTCAGCCGCCTCGCCGTTGACTATGAGTCTTGGCACCTGTTCCAGCTCGTGTTCATCGTCACGCAGATGCCGGCTTTGGCCATTCGCGAAAACATCAGGTCCGGTGAATATCCGAAGGGCACACCGCGCAGCTGGAGCGACATTCTCGACTGGGGTGATGTGCTCTGGTTCAGGACCGGCGGCGGCAAGACCGAGGCCTATCTCGGGCTCACGTGTTGCGCCATCCTTTACGACCGGCTTCGCGACAAGAAGCAGGGGGTCACCGCGTGGCTCCGGTTCCCGCTTCGGATGCTGAGCGTCCAACAATTGCAACGTGCCATGCTCATGGTGTGGGAGGCGGAGAAGGAGCGCAAGACGTTGCTGGGCGATCAGGCGAGTGCTTCCGACGCCATCCGTCTCGGGTATTTCGTGGGCAGCACGACCACCCCCAATAGCCTATCCGAGGAGGACCTGACCCAGAAGTACGCCACGGCACAAAGCCGCGAACCGATGCGCGTGGTGCCCGACTGTCCGGCCTGCGGCGGCAAGGGCACGGTCACCGTCGAAGTGGACAATAAAGCCATGTCCTTCAAGCACGTGTGCTCGACCTGCAAGGCAGAGCTCCCGCTCGATGTCTCGGACGACGAGGTGTATCGGCATTTGCCTGCGCTCATGTTAGGCACCATCGACAAGATGGCGTCCGTGGGGCAGCAGATAAAGTATGGCGTGCTGTGGGGTGGTGCCAAATGGCGATGTCCGACCCACGGCTACGGATTCGGGGAATACTGCTTCGTATTCGGCTGTAAGGCCGACAAGAAGAAGCGGACGAAAGTCGTGCCGCATGACCCCGCCCCTGCATTGCATATCCAGGACGAGTTGCACCTGTTACAGGAAGAACTGGGAGCGTTCGCCGGGCACTACGAGACCCTGGTCCGGTATTGCGAGAAGGCACTGTCCACGCTGCCGTCGAAGGTCATTGCGGCAACAGCCACGATTGAAGGATTTGAGCATCAGGTGCGCCATGTCTATGGCGTCAAGTACACGCGCCGGTTTCCCGGCCGCGGCTATGACCGTCTCACGAGCTTCTATGCCGAACCGGCCACCGATACGGAAGGACAGCCCAAGACCGCCCGCATCTTTGTGGCGTTCCGCAGTGCCTCGCTACACCAGGCAGACGCAGCAGCTTTTTGCACCGAGATTCTGCAAACGGAAATCGACTGGCTCGTCCACAACCCGCATCTGGCACTGGCGTTTCTGAAGGATGCACAGACGCCAGACGACGTGCACCGTCTGATGGTGTTCTACACCACCAGCTTGAACTATGTCGGAACCCTCATGGGAGGGACGCGTGTGACTCAGGAGTTGGAAAAGGTTGCCGATAAGACACGGCCGGAGACGCATCGAGAAATGACCGTCGAATATCATTCCAGTCGGTCCACGGGTGCAGCAGTGGCCGATTTGGTGCATCGCGTCCAGACGCCGCCGCAATGGAGTGACGCGGCGTTCCTTGATGCTGTGGTGGCAACTGCCATGATTAGCCACGGGGTCGACCTCGAGCGCTTCAACCTTATGGTGATGGATGGCATTCCAGCGGAGACGGCCGAGTACATTCAAGCGTCTAGTCGGAGCGGTCGTAAACACGTCGGCATGGTGGTCGTTGTTCTACCGGCATTCTCTATCCGCGCGACCAGCATTTACCATCGGTTCCTGGAGTACCACGAGCATCTCGAGCGCATGGTCTCGCCGGTGCCGGTTAACCGCTTTGCCAAGTATGCCGCCCGGCGCACACTCCCCGGCATCGTCATGGGCCTCGTTTACGGGCGTCATGCCGCTGAAACGGGCAACCAAAAACTTAAGGAGCGGCACACTGCGGACGCCATGCTCCAGACCATGGGGCCTGCCGTTCTGGACGAATTGCGCGGCGCGTATTCCTTGGGGCAAGGGGTCTATGACAAGAACCTGGAGCTCGGCTTGGACCAAACGCTTGCCGAACAACTCGCCATCGTCGAGGGCTCGATTCGCACCAGCCAAGAGAAGAACCTGCGCGACGCGATTAGGCCGACGCCCATGCGCAGCTTGCGTGACGTGGAAGTCGGAGTGCCGTTCTGGCCCGATGTGGATTACACGGTGCTGCAGGTCGTCAAGAAAGTGAAGGATTGAGCCATGGCGCAACAAAAAGCATTCACCCGTGGCCAGACCCAGGTGCTCTATCGGCACCTGCCCCAAGCTATATTCACCCACGACGACTATGGCCTGTGCAAGGTGGAGTCCGTCACGTTGTTCGACGTAGATGTCAATCGCGACGCACTGTTTGATGCCCTGACTGATGCGCTATCACGCTGGACGACCCCACGCTTTCGCGACAAGTTCCCGGACCCGCGCGACACCACTAAGCGTTCACGTTATGCCGTCGGTGAACCGCGCGAAGTTCACTTTGCGCCCTATCCGCTGTTGTTTCGCTGCCGCACCTGCGACCGTGTGTTCCGTTACGCCGACTTGGCCAAGCACGGCGCTGCCCTCGGCAAGTGCCAGTGTGGCGGGTCGTTGGTCAGAATGTCATATGTGCAAGCCCACAACTGTGGGCGCCTGGAGGAACTCCAGTTCCCGTTCAAGCGCTGCCCGAAAGGACATGGCCCACTAGACATTGCGTTTTACGACCCCGGCCGGGTCCGTTCGGCCCGCTGGTACTGCAAAGTATGCAACAGCGACATACAGGGGTTGCGCATGACTCCCTGCAAGTGCGCGTATAACGATTCGCTACCGGCGACCTCGCCGACGTACGAAAAGTGGCTGAAGGTAGTTCCGACGGGAGACCCTTCCCTGTACATCGCGCATACGCTGGCGTTTGTGAACTTCCCGGAAGACAAGGAAGGTCAGATAAAAAACGCCAAGGGCGGCCTCACGCTCATGTTGGCGCGGACATGGGGACTGCTCGGCGATCCGGTGGCAAAAATCGTCAAGCAGCGGGAGAAGGCCGAAACGTCGACGGAAATCAACGAATTGGTCGAAGCGCTACGCAAGGTGGACCCGAACAATGAGCTCGTGAAGAAACATGACGAAGAAAGCGCAATGCCGCCGGGTCAACAGGCTATCGACCAAGTGTCCGCCCTGCTCAACCACGACACCACGCTGCTGTCCGCAGCGCCCCGGCGGTGGTTGGTCGAGCACACAACCCTGCTCGACGCGACCGACTTGAGTGATGCCAAAAGCGTTGCAGCCATGCTTCGGCGGCGCAACGACAATGAAAGTGCCGACGACATTGAGGACGCGCAAAGCCGCGCCAAGTCGCTTCTGGGCATTGACGCCATTCGCGTGGTTAACGACTTTCCGCTGGCCCTGTGCGCATTCGGATACACCCGGACGGCGCGTGACCCGAGTCGGACCATTATCAATCCGTTCCCGGCCGACGAAAGCGGAAAGATGCCGATATTTGCATTAGCCTCCGAAACCGAAGCGCTGTGGTTCCAGCTCGACCCGGTACACGTGGTGAGGTGGCTGCGGGACAACAGCTTGGCCACGGGAACGATGCCAACGGCCGCACCCGAAGCGTGGGCGTACCTATATAGGCAGTTGTCCGGGCTGAGGCATTCCGTCTACGAACCCGGTTACAACCAGCCGGCGTCCGCAGCGGTGCGTACGCTCCTGCACACCATGAGCCACGTGTTCCTGCGTCGTATCGAGTGGAGTGGCTTTGCTCCATCGAGTGTGGGTGAATATCTGATTCCGGGAACGCTGTCGTTCATTCTCTACGCCAATAGATATGCGGATACCAAGATTGGTGGGCTCACCACGCTGTTTGAGCAGCGCCTCAGCACGTGGTTATGGGATGCCGTACAAGCGGGGCAAGAGTGCATCTATGACCCGCTCTGCGGGGACGAAGGCGGCAGCTGCGCCGGCTGTACCCATCGCGAGCACAACTGCCCGGTGTTCAACCGGGAGCTTTCGCGCGCGACGCTCTACGGCGGGCCCATGCCGCAAAGCAGCGAGCTTGCCGGGATGACCGTGAATCAGGGCTACTGGGCGCAAGCGTGGAAGGCGGCGCCGGAGGAATGAGCGCAAGTCTCACCGAGCTCAAGGCACGGCTCCCAGATGTCGACAAGTTGCGGCGCCTAGGGCAGGCGCTGTGGATGATGCTCGAGCGGCCCGTCGACCCCTCGGGACTTGTATGGGCACGCGGCCTTTTGGGTGAGCGGGGTGACGAGGTCCTCTGGTCCGCACTCGTCGACG
>JACQOI010000082.1 GCA_016202615.1 Betaproteobacteria bacterium | reverse complement strand
GCGCGCGCACGGCACTGATCGCATCGGAGACCGTCCAACCGGTATTGGGATCAACCCCGATTACCACCTCGTCGCCAACCGCCCGCCTGATCGCCTCGAAGTTCCTTACGTCTTGGCGCCAGCCGCGGCGGTCGGCGGCCTTGATGCACAAAACCTTGATGCCGAATTCGTTTACGGCACGCGATGCCTCGGCGATCATGGTCGAGATATCGTCCGCCAGACTCACCGACCACTCGAGCGGTATACGCGGCTGACAACACCCGCCGAGCAGGTTGTGCACCGGCACGTTGAGCGCCTTGCCCATCGCTTCGTAGAGCGCGATATCGAGCACCGCCCGCGCCGCCGGATTGCCCGCCAGTCGCGCATCGAATGCCTCGTTTATCGATTCGATATCGAACAACTGCTTCCCGAGCATGCCCGGGCCGTAGATCTCGACAATCGCGGCCACCACACTATGCGTCGTGTCGGCCACAAAGTGCCCCGGACTGATGGGGCGAATCTGCGCACATCCTACGACACCGTCGGCATGAATCTTGACCAGTACGGGTTTGCCGAGCAGCTGCTTCGGCGGGCCCGTATCATAGCTGCCGCTCGAAAATATGCGCTTCAGCCGCACCGGAAGCTCGGTTACAAATACTTCGATTCGATCGATCATCAATTATCCATTATCGTGATGCTGCTGTTTGGGACCGCAGCCGGGGAGCAACCTCCTGGAATTCGTCCAAAACAGCCTTTATCTCATGGAGAAACTTCACCGGCCAGCGACCTATCTTGGACAGCAGTGGATGTATATAATACAAGCGGCGGAGCGTTACGTTAAATAGTATTTGTGCATTCCAGTATCACGGGCGGGAATACCATCCCCGGAATGTTGTTTTGGAATACTACAACAGGAGGAAGATCATGCTCAAGCTGATACGTCCGCCCTTGCGACCCATGCTGGGCGCGCTGCTGCTGACGCTGCCCGGCCTGGTTCCTGCAGCAACCCCGCTCAACTACCCGACGAAGCCGATCAGACTTGTGGTGTCTTTCGCTCCCGGTGGCGGAACCGATATTTTTGCCCGCGCCATGGGCCTGAAGTATACCGAGGCCTGGGGCGAGCCGGTCATCGTTGACAACCGCGCCGGTGGTAATGGAAACATCGGCACCGACATGGTCGCGAAGGCGCCCGGCGATGGCTACACCCTGCTGCTGACGACCAACGCCACCATCGTCATCAATCCCAACCTGGCCAAGCTGCCTTACGATCCGGTCAAGGATTTCGCGCCCATCAGCCAGTTGGCGGCGCTGCCATTCGTTCTCTCCGTGCATCCGTCATCACCGGCAAAAACGACCGCCGAGCTGATCGCGCTGGCGAAAGCGAAACCGGGCCAGCTGAATTATGCGTCCTCCGGCGCCGGCGGCGGCGCTCACCTCGCCGGGGAAATGCTCAAGACGATGGCTAAAATCGACATGACCCATGTGCCGTACAAAGGCGGCAGCCCCGCTCTGCTGGCGCTTGCCGGAGCGCAGGTCGATTTACTGTTCCTGAGCATACTGACGTCGACGCCCCTGATTCAATCGAAGAAAGTGCGCGCATTGGCCGTAACCGGTCCCAAGCGCTCGCCTGCCTTGCCCGATGTGCCCGCGGTCGCGGAAACCCCAGGATTGGCGGGTTTTGAGTCCGATCTTTGGTACGGCATGCTGGCGCCGGCAAAGACCGCTCCCGGGGTCGTGGACAAGATTTACCAGGAAACCAGGCGCATGCTCACAAGCCCCGAATTCCGCAACCGCTTCGAGCCGACCGGTACCGCGCTCGTCGCAAGTTCCCCTCAGGGATTCGCAGCGACCATCAAAACGGATCTCGCCAAGTGGGCAACCGTCATCAAATCATCCAGCGCGAAGATGGATTGACTTGAGTGAAGGGTAATGCCACTTGCATGCAAATCACTCAAGGGCACCTAATAAATCATGGCTGAAATTTCTTCTGCGGTACGTTCGGATCTCATCCCGGGCGGCAAGTTGCGCGTCGGCATCAATTTTGGAAATGCGTTGCTCACTAAGAGAGACCCGGCACCCGGCGGCATCGCGGTGGATTTGGCGCGGGAACTGGCACAGCGGCTGGGTGTGCCCCTGGAGATCATTACCCATGAATCCGCCGGGTCGCTGGCCGAATCAGCCAGCACGGGCGCTTGGGAGGTCGGGTTTCTCGGCGCGGAGCCGCAGCGCGCCAACGAGATCAGCTTCACCGCGCCCTATCTGGAAATTGACTCAACCTATCTGGTGCCGGCCGGCTCGCCGCTGCGCACCATCGCCGACGTGGACCGCGAAGGAATACGAATCGCGGTGTCAGCCAAGAGCGCATACGACTTGCACTTGAGCCGCACCTTGAAGGACGCCACTCTGGTGCGCGCGCATGGCGGCCCTGCGGCATTCAAACTTTTCGTCTCGGACATGCTGGACGCGTTGGCGGGACTCAAGCCGATACTCGTGAAAGACAACGAAAAGCTTCCCGGATCGCGCCTGCTTGAAGGCAGATTTTCCGTGGTGCAGCAGGCGGTCGGCACTCCCAAGGGCCGCGATGCCGGCGCCAAGTACCTGCGCGAATTCGTCGAGGACGTAAAAGCCACAGGGCTGGTCGCCCGCGTCATCGAGAAGAACGGCATACGCGGCGTGTCGGTGGCGCCCAAGGCGTCGATTCAATAAAACCCCCGTCGCAATCCGAACTCAATCTCGCAGCCACTTGTCGATGCGCGCGCCGTCTTGATCCGGCTGGGGTGAATTCACGGCAGTGCGTCGGCGCGCGCCGGAGCATGCAACGTGTACAGAATGCGCAATGCACAGGGCGCTGCCAGCAGGTGCGGAGCGCCCCCCGCTGACGCGAGGTTAGCCGCATCGAGACAACGCATGGCCGTGCCCACGCCCTGCTCGCTCGCTGCTTCGATCACGAGGAAGTTTTCCAGATAGCGGTCGCCCGCACGGTCGTCTTTGGCTGAAGATGCCTGCGTCACCTCGGCGTTGCGGATGGCGTAGGCAGCAGACGCTACGCCGCGCGAGCGGGCAAGTTCCGGCAGAAGTTCATGACAGACCCAATGGCTGAACTCCGCCCCGCGGTCGGGCTGCGCGATCACCGGCATCACCACCAGAAATCCCCCTTCACCATCCCCGACGCGGCAAGCAACGTCGCAAATTCCCTTGATGGTGTTCTGAAAGCGGGGCACGAACAGGAGATCGCGCGCGGTGCGTTGCCTGCGCAATGCCACGTGCGCCTCGGACAACATCACCGCGCTGCTTTCCAGGTCGTATAGCGTCAGGAATTTCGGCGCGCCCGCAATCGCGGCGTAGCGCCGTCCCCGCACGAAACCGGGCATCCGATAGACGCGATCGGGCAAATGCTCGCGGTTATACCAATCGTTGAAGTCGGCCTCGATGTCCGCCGGAACATCCGTCCATACCGTCAGTATTGCGGCGACCATATCACTTAATCGCCTGCGGCGAACCGGCACATCATCACGAGGATGCAAGCTTTGATTGGAGCCTCTGTCGTCACCCGCAGCCATCCATCACGCACCGGGTCCATGCTGCCTCCTCTGCCTGATTTTCACTGACGCCGCCGTGCCGGAGAGATCGCGCGCCTGACGACGTGCCGCGCTCAAATTCGATGCGTCAGTCCCACTTTGCGCTCGGCCGGCGTGTCCGCGCATAGTCGCCCATATACCTCCGCAACCTGTCGGCCGCGATTCTTGCGCGTTCTTCGAGCGGCAGACGCACCTGCTCCGGCCGGGGCACCTCGTACTCGATCTCGACGTCGTTGGGCAAAGCATCGAGCAAGTCGAAGAGCGGCAATTCGCCGTCGCCGGGAGCAAGGCGTTCTGTCCGCGACTCGATAATCAGGTCCTCCATCGACGGCTTTGTCTTTCGCTTCATTGCATCGCACAGCTGGACAAGACCGATGTACTTGGGATCAACTTTGGCAACGGCCGCGACAGTTCCGCCGGAGCGGTCGAGATGCACGGCATCGACGACGAGGCAGGCATTCGGCTGGCCGCACGCTTTCACGATGCGCTCGGCCTGCTCCATCGTCTTGACTTCGCTAAAGAGCATGAACTCGAGTGCAATTCCGATGCCGTGCTCCCCCGCCGCCTCGCAATAGCGCGCAAGAAAATCGACGAACCTCGCCTCGTCCGGGTGGTAGCAGTTGACTACGATTGCCTTCGACCCGAGCTCGGCCGTCGTTTCGATGATTGACTGCAGATGTGACCACTGCACATCCGGAAAGACTTGGTAGGCCGAGATATGGGCCAACCTGATCCCTGCGTCGGCGACGCGTTGCTTGATTTCGTTGATCATCGCCCGGTTTCCGATCACATGTGTATAAGGATCGGACAGGCGTCGGCCGGTGATGCGAATGCCGACGGACTTGAATCCGGCAGCGGCGGCCGCACTGACCGTATCCGCCGGCGGGGCATTGAGCGTCAGATATCCGAGCGTAAGATGACCCATCGGCTCTCCACTATCGAGGATTTCGGAAATGGCTGACAGCCATTTCCGACACGACGCTCCCTTCGCCCGCGTCCGCGGGAGAGGTGTTGGGAGCGAGGGGTGGCGGTACTGCTTGCATAAGCTACGCGGCCCTCCCTTGTATGTCAAACTACCACGCCATTGACGGAGGGAAACATGGGTAGAATGGAAGGAAAGATCGCGTTTCTTACGGGGGGCGGAGCAGGCATCGCCAAGGCCAGCGCGCGCAAACTTCCTCCCCCCTCGTGGAGGAGGATTGAGGTGGGGGGCAAATACATTGCGCCACGGCATCGAGGATAACATCGGCGTGAACGACGGCCCGGCGACAGGGCAAACCGTAACCGTTATAAGCAACTTATGTGGAGATACCGATGAAAAAGCGGCGTTTTGAAAGTGTATGGGACGCAATTGAAGGTAACGCGCGCGAAGCGGCAAACCTTTGGGACGGAGCCCTGTTTCTATTAAAAGCCGGGAGGGCGGGAGAACGTGAGAACGGTAAGCGGTGGACGGGAAACGGTGAACGGTGAGGGGCGAAGGGCGAATCCCTCACTGATCCCAGGGATTCACGCAGGCCACGCCGCAGCGCTTGAAGTCTTCGACATTACGGGTGACCACGGCAAAACCATGCACCAGCGCCGTGGCCGCTATCAGGCTGTCGATCACCGGCAGCGGATGTCCGCGTTTTTCGGACTCGCCCGTGAGCGCACCCCAACGCGTGGCCGCCCGGATGTCGACCGGGAGCAGCCGCTCGCCGAACCGCTCGGCCAGATCGCGTCGCACCCACGACTGAAGCTTGCTTTTGCGTGCCGAAGCAGGCAGCCGGGCAATCCCCTTCTCGAGCTCGCCGATGGTTACGACGCTGAGGTAGAGCGATATTTCGTCCTGCGCGCCGATCCACTCCAATACCGGGAGGTGGGGGCTTTTCCTGACCAGCTCGGAAATGACGCTGGTATCGAGCAGGAAACTCACAGATCAATCACTCTGCCGGTGTCCTTGCTGCGCGTGAGGGTCAGTTTGACGCCAACCAGCGGCGAGCTGCGGAAGAAATCCACGAGCTTGCCCTTGGGCCGCGACATCCTGCCGTAGTCCTGCGCTGAGACGACCACTGCCGCTGCCGCGCCGTGCAGGGTGATGATCTGCGGCCCCTCGCTGCGCGCCTTGCGCACTACCTCGGAAAGACGGTTCTTGGCTTCCTGGAGCTGCCATCTGGCTCTGGACATGAAAACCTCCTGATCTGGCTAGTCTGGCTATTTTACACCTATTCCGAATGGCGTCCGTTGTCATCCGCTGGATGGCTCTTCAGGTTTTTCGTCTCTCTAAACAGCGGTATTATTTGGCCATTCCAGGATCGGATAGCGCCGTGCGGAACTGGTCGTGCTCGGCCTTCATGCGATATTGACCCGGCTGCGCCATTTCGTCCATGCCGGGAACTATATGGCCGTGAAGGGGTCAGGCAAAGTGGCGATGCTGTCATCGCCGCTGCGTGGAGCTAACAATCAGGAGACGACAAAATGAAAAGAGCTCTGGTACCGGTGTTGGCGTTCGCCGCTGCGGCGGGCGTTGGGTTTGTGCCCTCGACAGCGGCCGCACAGACGATCATCGACGAATGGGCAAACGTGAAGGCGCCGCCTGCGCCGCAGCTCAAGCCGGTGACCGTCGATCCAAAAACCACCGCGCTGCTGATGCTCGATTTCATGAACCAGAATTGCGGCCAGCGTCCGCGCTGCCTGGCTACAATCCCGGCGATGAAGAAACTTTTGGAGCAGGCGCGCGCAAAGGGAGCGACCGTCATCTACACGTTCTTCGGCAAGACCACAGCGGCCGACGTCCTCAAGGATGTCGCTCCGGCCGCAAATGAGCAATCGGTGACGTCCTTCGCCGATAAGTTTCTGAATACCGATCTCGACAAGAAACTCAAGGACAAGGGTATTCAAACCGTCATCGTGGCAGGCACTGCCGCCAACGGCGCCGTGCTTTATGTCGGCAGCGGTGCCGCGCTCAGGGGCTTGAATGTCATTGTTCCGGTGGACGGCATTTCGTCCGTCGATGTCTATTCCGAGCAATTCAGCGTCTGGCAATTGGCCAATGGACCCACTTTCGGCGCCAAGGTGACGCTGACGAAGACCGACATGATCAAGTTTTGATCGTCAAACACGCCCGAGCGCATCCAAGACCCGCCCGGGCGTGAACGGCATTTCGGTCAGTGGCGCCGCGCCGAGCGGACGCAGCGCGTCGTTGCATTGGAGCATGGGCTCAGGCCTGGCTTGCATAATGGAGTCGTCAGGGCCGGAGTCATTTTTCATTTACTTCAGCGCTTCACGCAAGAGCATCACCGCGAGCGCTCCCTGATAAACATCAGGACTTTTGTCGAGTGTCGGCCAACACCTGTTTGGCGGTGCGAAAGCAATCGACGCCGACCGGGATGCCGCAATAGACCGCGATCTGGATCAGCACCGATCTGAGCTCCTTTTCAGTGAGCCCGTTGCGCAGCGCGCCGCGGAAATGAAGCTCGAATTCCTCCTTTTTGCCCAGGGCCGCGATCATGCCGAGATTGAGGATGCTGCGCTCGCGACGGCTCAGCGTTTCATCCGTCCAGCACAAGCCCCAGCAATACTCGCTCACGATTTCCTGAAAAGGCTGGTTGAAATCATCGGCGTTTTTCATTGCGCGATCGACGTACTCGTCACCCAGCACCGCGCGGCGTGCCGCGATACCGCCTTCCATCAGTTTCTTGTCCATCGTTCGTTCCTTTATAGAGTTATTGCCCGACACGTCCCTGCCCGTCTAAAGATCGCCGAGATGCTTCACTATCTCGGTGTGATCCGCTTTTCCGCCGACCTCGGCTTCGGCCGCCTTCCAGAGCCGAAGGGTTGCATGCCCCAGCTCCGCCGGTACAGCGCACGCTTCAGCGACCTCCATCGCGAGCACGAGATCTTTCGCCATCAGACCCAGCGCAAAGCCCGAGTTGAACTTCTTGTTCAGTATGAACTGGGCAAACTTGTTTTCGGTGCTGTTGTTGCGGCCGGTTGAAGCATTGATCACGTTGATGAGCGTTTGCGCGTCGATTCCGAATCGCCGCGCGATAATCACCGCCTCCCCTGCCGCGGCGAGGCCGGCCGCGGAAACGTAGTTATTCAGGACTTTCGCCGCGTGTCCGGAACCCAGGGACCCGACGTAGAATCTGCGCCCCATCGGCGCCAGCAGCGGATCGAAGCGCTTTGCGAGTTCCTCGTCGCCTCCAATCATGATCGCGAGCGAGCCCGCGACTGCGCCTTTAACCCCTCCTGAAACCGGGGCGTCCAACAGAGATATTCCAGGCGCCACGAGTTCCTTGCCGAGAGCCCGGGTGCCGACGGGTGACGAAGAACTCATGTCGATGATTACCGTGCCCTGCGCCATGCTTTTCGCCAGGCAGTCCCCGGCGCCGCCCGTGCCGCCCAATACGACCTGGCGCACCACGTGTCCGTCAGGCAGCATCGTGATGATCACGTTCGAGTGCCGCCCCAGTTCTGCCAGGCTGGCGGCGCCGCCGCCGCCATGGGTAGCGACGAACTTCCGGGTCTTGCCGGTATCCGAATCGTACACCTGCACGATCCAGCCGGCCTTGATCAGATGGGAAGCCATCGGCTCCCCCATATTGCCGATGCCGACAAACCCCACCTTGGCCGTCGCCGGCGAGAGTGCAACTGCCTTCTTTTCTGCCTGGGTCACTGTAATCTCCCTCTTAACCTGACATGCCGCACGCTTCCGACTATGCGGCCCGCTTTTCCTTCCCGCAACGCCCGGCGCTGCCGCCGGCGATGCGCCCGAACACCGTGCCGCTCGTCAGCCCGCTTGCGCCGGGATAGTTGAAGTAGAATAGCCCGCCCACCATCTCGCCCGCCGCAAACAGCCCCGGGATAGGTTCGTGATTCGTATTCACGACCTGCCCATCGGCGGTGATCTTGACGCCGCCGAAGGTGAACGTGACGCCGCACGTGATCGCATATGCTTCGAACGGCGGCGTGTCGAGGCGGTTCGCCCAGTTCGACCTGGGCACTTCCAATCCGGCGGCACAACGCCCGTCCTTGATATTGGGATTGAACGGAGCGTCGGTCTTCACCGCCGCATTGTATTCCTTGACGGTCTTCAGCAACTGCTCCCGGTTGACGTCGTCCAGCTTGTCGGCAAGTTCTTCGATCGTATTCGCGGTCACTTTGGTCACGTGCCTGGTTCGATATTCAGGGCGCAGCAGATGCACGACCTTGGAATCGTAGATCTGCCAGGCAAACTGTCCGGGCTGGTCGAGGATGATGCGGCCGTACTTCGCATACGTGTAGTTCCTGAAATCCGCGCCCTCGTCGAGAAACCGTTTTCCGTCGGCATTCACGATGATCGAGAACGGATAGCTGTCGCGCTCGTAATCGTTGGTCAACGCATAGTCACCGAAATCCGCCGCGTAGCGCTCCCAGCCGACGGCGTGGCAGCCCGACCAATGACCGTGAGGCTGCGCGCCGATACGCAGCGCCATGGCGAGCCCGTCGCCGGTGTTGTATTTGGTGCCGCGTACCTTCGCGAGATCCCAGCCTTTGCCGAGATAGCGGCTGCGCCATTCGGTGTTGGCCTCGAAGCCCCCGCACGCAAGCACCACTGCTCCTGCGCGGACGGTTTGCGTCGCTCCTTTCAGCCTCACGACGACACCCGACACCCCGGCATCCGAGTGCACCAGATCCTGTACCCACGCATCGTAGAGAACATGAACGCCTGCCTTGGCGGCAGCTTTGTAGAGCCCATCGACGAGGCCCGGCCCGCCCCCCCACGACGCGAGCGTTGCCCCGCCCCAGAACTTGAACTTGCCGTCTATGTTGAACGCCTGACGCCCGAACTGGGGCTCGAACTTGATGCCCTGCTTGCGCAGCCAATGCAAAGCGGCGTTGCTGTTCCTGACCAGAAGCTCGCACAGATCCGGGTCGGTCCGGTTCTGGGTGATGCGCGCCATGTCGTCGAAAAATTGCTCTTCGGTATAGCTGCCGAAGTCGCTTGCCGCGACCTCCTTCTCGGTAAGGTCTGGAGAAAGGGCGCATATGTCATCGGCGCCGTTGTACACGAAACGCATCAAGCCTTCGGTGAAGGTGCTGTTGCCGCCGCGTTCGGCTTCGGGTGCCCGTTCGAGCAACAACACGTTCGCGCCTTCCTCGCGCGCCGCAAGCGCCGAGCAGAGCGCCGCGTTTCCTCCTCCCACTACGATTACGTCGCACTTGGTCGTGCTTAGGTCCATATCGAAACTCACAAACAATTCTTGCGGTCACGGCCAGGCACATCGATGCGCCGAGCGGCAATGCCCGGCGGCTTACGCCGCCCCCTGGAGCCTGGCAAAGCGCCCGGCACTGCGGCCGGCGAGACGTCCGAATACGGCGCCGCTCGTCAGCCCGCTCGCGCCGGGATAGTTGAAATAGAAAATGCCGCCCACCATCTCGCCCGCCGCAAACAGCCCGGGGATAGGCTCGTGATTGGTATTGACCACCTGGCCCTCGTTCGTGATCTTGAGTCCGCCAAACGTGAACGTGACGCCGCACGTAATCGCGTAAGCCTCAAACGGCGGTTTATCGATGGTCTGCGCCCAGTTCGACTTCGGAATCGGCAGGCCGACTGTGCCCCTGCCGTCCTTGATGTTGGGATCGAACGGCACATCGCTTTTCACCGCCTGGTTGAACTCCCGGATCGTTTTCAGGCACTGCGCCGGATCGACGTCATCCAGCTTCTGCACCAGTTCCTCGAGCGTGCTGGCCTTGACCTTGGTTACCTGCTTCGTGCGGTATTCGTCGAGCAGCAGGTGCGTGACTTTGGAGTCGTAAATCTGCCACGCAAACTGGCCCGGCTGATCGAGGATGATGTGGCCATACTTGGCGTAAGTGAAGCTGCGCAGATCAGCGCCTTCGTCCAGGAAGCGGCGGCCGTCCGCGTTCACCATGATGCCGAACGTGTAACTGTGGCGCTGGAAGTTCGGCGTGACATTCAGATCGCCGAAGTCCGTCGCATGGCGTTCCCAGCCAACCGCATGACAGCCCGACCAGTGACCATACGGCTGAGCCCCGATGCGCAGCGCCATGGCAAGCCCGTCGCCCGTGTTGTACTTGGTGCCGCGTACTTTCGCCAAATCCCAGCCGCTGCCCAGATAGCGCGTGCGCCACTCGGTATTGGCTTCGAATCCGCCGCAGGCGAGGATCACGGCGCCCGCGGCGATTCGTTGGGTAGCCCCGTTCACTTTCACAACGACGCCGGAAACACCGCCATCGGCGTGAATAAGATCCTGCACCCAGGCATTATAGACGATCTCGATCCCCTTCTTTCCCGCCGACTTGTATAACGCCTCAATCAGTCCGACCCCGCCGCCCCAGATCACGATCGGCGCGCCGCCCCAGAACTTGAATCTGCCATTGACCCGATAAGCCTGCCGGCCGAAATTGGGCATGAATCTGACGCCGTTATCTTTCATCCAGCGCACGGTCGCATTGCTGTTCCTGATCAGAATCTCGCACAGATCCGGGTTGGTGCGATGCTGGGTGATGCGCGCCATGTCGTCGAAAAATTCGTTTTCGGTGTACACGCCAAAATCGCTGGAAGCGATTTCATCAGGAGTCAGATCGGGCGATAACGCAATGATGTCCTCGGCGCCGTTATACGCGAAGCGCATTTTCCCGTCAGTGTACGAACTGTTGCCGCCGCGTTCGGACTCCGGCGCCCGCTCGAGCACCAGCACTTGCACGCTCTGCTCGTGGGCGGAAAGGGCCGCGCAAAGGGCGGCATTCCCGCCGCCGACCACAATCACATCGTATTTATCTTGTTCCATCTTCGTGTCCGCGATTCCGGCCATCATCAGAGCATTCGGCGTTCTCATTCGCCCTTGATACCCGCCGTCTTGACGATCTTCGCCCATTTGGGTATCTCTTCGCGGACAAACCTGGCGAATTCTTCAGGGCTGTTGCCGACCGGATCGAAGCCGTCGCCGGCAAATTTGTCCCTCACTTCCCGAATGCGCATGATCTTGACGATTTCCTTGCTCAATACTCCGAGCGCAATTTTCGAAACACCGGCCGGAGCGAAAAGTCCGTACCATGACGCGGCGTCGTAGCCGCTGAGTCCGGCCTCATGAATCGTCGGAATCTCGGGCAGCGCGCTGCTGCGTTTGGCCGTCGATACGGCCAGCGGCTTGAGCTTGCGAGCGGTGATTTGCGGCAGCACGGAGGGGATCGACGTAAAAAGCATCTGCACTTCGCCGCTCAGCAGCCCGATCACGGAAGGCGCGCCGCCCTTGTACGGGACATGAATCATGTCGATTCCAGCCAGGTTCGTGAACAGCACCATTTCCAGATGGGTTATGTTGCCGGTGCCGCCCGAACCGTAGATCAGTTGCTTCGGCTTTGCTTTGGCGGCTGCGATCAGCTCTTTTACGCTGTTCACCGGAAGCGACGGGTGCACCACCAGCACGGACGGCCCAAGCGCGATCAGACTGACCGGAACGAGGTCTTTGTTTATATCAAACGGCAACTTCGCAAACAGACTTGGCATCGAGATGGTAAGGTTGGCCATGAGCAGCGTGTAGCCATCCGGTTGCGCCTTTGCCACGATGTCCGCGGCGATATTGCCCGACGCCCCGGGCCTGTTATCGACCACCACGGATTGGCCCAGCGCTTCGGTCAATTGTTTTCCGACGGCGCGCGCCGAAATATCCACCCCTCCGCCCGCCTGGAAACCGACGAGGATGCGTATCGGGCGCGTCGGATACGTCTGAGCGGCATCCGCCGACGAAAGTACGCCGGCAGCGCTCAATACGATAAAGCCAAACCATCTCAAATGAGCATTCATTTTTCGCTCCTCAGTTTTCGAACCGTGATTTTGACACATTGCGCGCCGCGCGAAACATTTGCTTACACAAATCCGCCACCGCCACAGTCAACTGCCGGACAGGGCCATCGTTATCCGGTCTATGGGCGGTCGCATCTTGCGAGCGCCGGGTTACCGCAACCATGGAGGCAAAGATGAACAGGCTGACGATGATTACAGGCGCCCTGCTCGCCGTGCTGGCGGCGGGTTGCGCCAGCACCGGCGGTGGCGGCTACTACCAGTCCGCGCCGTATCAGAATTACGGTTACCACTACGCTTCCGGCCAGCCGCAATACGGCTCCACGCTGCAAGGCAACGTGCTGCCGGCGCAGGCCGCGGGCGCGCTGGCAGGCGGGCTGCTGGGCGCGCAGTTCGGCTCAGGCAACGGTAGGCTCGCCGCGGCTGCGCTCGGCGCGACCGCCGGCGCATACGGCGTCGGCAAGTTCGCCGATCCGTGCCAGCCCGACCTCAATCTCGGCCACGCGCTTGGTGCGCTTGCCGGCGGATTGCTCGGCTCGCAATTCGGCCGCGGCCGCGGCAACGTTGCCGCCACTGCTTTGGGTGCGACTACCGGAGCCTTGGTAGGCGGCAACCTCCGCGCAACACCGAATCCGAATTGCCGCTGAGGCGGCACACGACCGGCGTTCTGCCGCATTGGCGGCAGAACACTGGCGGGGCACGCCACTCCTCGACAACCGGTACTCCCGGTTGGCCCTCTCCTCCACCGGCGTGCCCCGTTTTTTCGCAGCTAGATCTCTCGCCGCAAAGGCCGCAGAGGACCTCAACCCCGAAGTGTAATACCGCTGAACGGCCAGCCGGCTGTCGCATCGGATTTCCAGACCGCGCCGGAGAGGATAGAATCGATGCTTCACGCCAACGGATTAAAGGCCATGCAAAAACTGTTCGATGAAGAGATGCACTCGGCGCTGCAGCAGCTGATGGACGAGACGATCGAAGCGCTGCAATTGGCGAAGGTCAGCCCCGATCTCGACGATCTCGGCGCAACGTTTGCGGTGGCGCTGCTCAAGCTCGGACTGGCGACGACCTTTGTCGAGCAGTCACACCCAGGCTTTGCGAAAGACGTCGAAGAAAAGCGGCAGCGCGTACTGTCCGCGCTGATGCCAAAACACTGAGACCCGCGCGGTGCGCGCCTACTTCGCCGGCGTGTCGTTCAGGAGTTTTTCGAGATAAGCCGCCTTGAGCGCACCGGGAACGATGCCGCCGTCGGCGAAAATCAGCGTGGGCGTGGCATTGATGTTGAGCTTGTTGCCGATCTGGTCGAGGCGTGCAATCGGGTCCTTGCAGGTCGGCTTGATGGTCGGTTTGACCTTCCGCAACATCCAGTCGTCCCATGCCTTGCCGCGGTCGGATGAACACCAGATCTGCTTCGCGAGCTCGGTCGTGCCCTTGAACTTGAGCTCGACCGGATAGAGCATGATATAAATCGTGACATTGTCGATTTTCGCGAGCTCCGGCTCCAGCTGCTGGCAATGCGGGCACATCGGATCCGAGAACACGATCAGCTGGCGCTTGCCGTTGCCCCTGACCTTGCGGATTCCGAGCTCGAGGGGAATGTCCTTGATGTTGATCGCAGTGAGCTTGCGCAACCGCTGCTGCGTGACGTTCTTGTTGGTCTTGGTGTCGATCAGATTGCCGACGATAAAAAAGCTCACTTGCTCATCGGTGTAGCCGATCTGGCCGTCGACATAAACCTCATACAGCCCGCCGTAACCGGTTTTCGTCACGGTCTGTATTCTCGCCCCGGTGAATTTGCTTTCCATGAGCTTCTTCACGCTCGCCTCGTCGGCGAACGCGGCCGTCCATATCAGCACCAAAAAAGACAGCAGTAGTTTTCGCAAAATTGCAGCTCCATTGTCGGGTTTGCAGACCGGGATTCTAGAACAATCAGGCCCGCTGCGGCGACCGTCCATCGTCCGGCCTTGACCGCGGGTCGGCAATTTCGAGCCCGCACCGGAAACTTGCTACTCGATAAGGAACGGGGGCTTCAGCGCCTCGGCAACACAGCACACGCTCAGCGGGCAGTAGAACCGCCCGCACCAAGCGGCTAACGCGCATCGTGTGATGCTTCCTGGATGCCGATGAAGCTATGATCGCAGAACCCCGGATCGGCATCGTTCTTGATTTTTTCATACACCTTGTCCGGGTCGTAAAGCACCGAGGCGTCGAAATGCCGCGAGTTGACCGCGCCGTAAGTAACGCAGATGCCGCGTTTCGCGTCGAAATCGAGGCATGAATCCACGGTCGTCATCACGTACATGCCGGCGACGTTGTCGATAAAGTGGATGGCCTTGCCGGTCTGCACCACGGTCACGTTGCGCGATCCGGCCATGCGGGTATAGATGGCGCGCGCGCTGGCGCGCCTGGCGTCGATGCCATGGAAAAGCATCAGCGCATCGGCCTTGCCCTCGACCAAGATCGGGCCGCCGGTCGCGGGATCGGTTTCGTAGCTCGTGTAGAACGCGCAGTGCACGTAGCGCGACTTGGCGAGGTTGGTGAATTCGGAACGGTCGGCGGCAGTCGCAGTGACAAACGCGCCGAGCGCTGCCCCGATTACCATGCCGTGCAGCAAGCGAACCATAGTCACAGGAAAGTATCGAGCCAGTACAGTCGGTTGGCAAAAACGCAAAATCAGTTTGCGCGTTTCACCCTGCACTGTCCATCAACCTTGACACCCGCACTGGCGCAGGTTACCTTCGGCCTTAAAATTCAGAGAGTTACATTGGACGTATGTTACCGCTTGCGGTAGCGCTTGCGCGCGGTCTCGACGATGCGCGGGATCAGGTGGCGGTACTCGATGCCGACGAAGCAGAGGTTGCGGCCGAGCGTGTGCGGCGTGAGGTCGGGATTCGGATTGGCCTCGATGAACACCAGCCGGCCGTCGCCGGTGAGCCGGTAATCGAGGCGCGCATAGTCACGCAGCTTCAACGCGCGAAAAGCTTTTTTGCTGAACTCCGTGATCTTGCGCATGAGCCGCAGCGGCAGCATTGCCAGCCGATAACGCACACGCCATTTAGTGCGGTATTTGCCGTCGTTCTTGAGGCGGTAGGTCGCGAATTTCGGCGCCGACGCCTTCCGGCTCCCGATCACCATTTCGGTCGGCGCGAGCACCCGCGGCTCGTTGCCTATGATTCCGACGTAAATGTCGCGGCCCGGAATGAATTCCTCGCACACCACGGGCTCGTCGAGCCGTGAACGCATCGCCCCCACCTGCCTGCGCAACTCGCGTAGCGTCCTGACCAGCGAAGCCTTGCCGATCTCGTCCGACCCGTCGCCGAACTGCGGCTTGACGAGCAGTGGGAACGGCAGCCCCGGGTTCTCGATACGGTCGCCACGCTCGAGCGTGAAGCAGCGCGGCACATCGACGCCGGCTGTCGCGACGACATGTTTCGACAGCGCCTTGTCGCGGCACAATTGCATTCCGACCGGCCCGCTGCCGGTGTAACGGAACTTCATCATCTCGAGCAACCCGGCGATCGCGTGGTCAAGTTTGCGGTCGCTCGCGACCCACTCGGTGAGATTGAAAACGATCCGCGGCTTGAGCTTACGCAATTCGGTCAGCGTCGCGACGATATCGGGGCCGAACGGCACCACCGCAACCCGTGAGTAGCGCGCGCGCAGGGAGTTAAAAACGTGTTCTTCCATGCTGCCGCGGTCGAGCACGAAGCGTCCGGACTTGTTACGCTCGCCGTTTTCCTCGTCGATCAGCATTGCCACATCGCAGCGATTGTTTTTCGAATTGTGTCGCGCCATACGTGAATTGTAACCCGTCCCTGTTCCCGCGTTGCATTCCGGATGAGGCGCCGCCATTGTTTAACGCTCGTAACCGGACATCGCGTCCGCTCAAAACCCAATGATTTACTCTGTGACCTCCGTGGCTGAGTGCAATGTCACTACCTTAAGCCTATTCCGACTTGTAGGGTGCGCCCTGCGC
>JACQOI010000080.1 GCA_016202615.1 Betaproteobacteria bacterium | reverse complement strand
GATGGGAGAGGGGACCTTCTCGGATGCGCTCTCGGCATCTTCCGACACACGTCACCCTGCGAAAGTCCGATGAACCTCATTTCGCACCAGCCTTCTTTTCCACCAGCAGCAGATGCAGCCGGCGGCTGTCGGCGCGCAGCACTTTGAAGTTCAGGTTGTCGAAGCTCAACTGTTCGCCGCGCTTGGGCATGCGGCCGAAACGGCTCAACACCAGGCCGCCGATGGTGTCGTGGTCCTCGTCGCTGAAACCGGTAGCGAACATCTCGTTGAATTTGGCGAGCTCGGTCACCGCCTTGACGCGCCAGGCGCCGCCCTTGTCGGCGATGATGTCATCTTCGGTTTCGTCGAAATCGTATTCGTCCTCGATGTCGCCGACGATCTGTTCGAGCACGTCCTCGATCGTCACCAGCCCGGCGACGCCGCCGTACTCGTCGACGACGATCGCCATGTGATTGCGGTTGGCGCGGAAGTCCTTGAGCAGCACGTTGAGCCGCTTCGATTCGGGGATGAACACCGCCGGGCGCAGCATGTCGCGAACGTTGAATTCCTCCTCGCCGGCGTAATAGCGCAGCAGGTCCTTGGCGAGCAGGATGCCGATCACGTCGTCCTTGTTGTCCTCGATCACCGGAAAGCGCGAGTGGTTGGTCTGGATCACGAGCGGGATGAATTTGTCGGGTGACTCGGCTATGTCGATGACATCCATCTGCGCGCGCGGAATCATAATGTCGCGCGCCTGCATTTCAGACACCTGCAGCACGCCTTCGATCATCGACAGCGCATCGCTGTCGAGCAGGTTGCGCTCGTAGGACGAGCGCAACAGCTCGATCAGTTGCTCGCGGTCTTCCGGCTCGCGCATCAAAAGCGCGCCGAGCCGCTCGAGCCAGGTGGGTTTGGGGTGACTATCGTCCATGTTTGCGTGAGGTGTGAGGGGTAAGGGGTGAGGGGTGAAACCTCTTCGCCTCTCGCCTCTCTCCTCTCTCCTCTCCCCCGTAGGGATCGGCGTAGCCGAGCCGCGCCAGTATGCGCGCTTCGAGCCGTTCCATGCGCCCGGCGTCGCTCGCGCGTTCGTGATCATGACCCTGCAGGTGCAGCACGCTATGCACCGTGAGGTGGGCGTAGTGCGCGTCGCGGCTCACGCCGCGTGCGCGCGCTTCGCGCGCCACCACCGGTGCGCAGATTGCGATGTCGCCCTCGAGCGGGCGCCGCTCCGAATAGGCGAAAGTCAGCACGTTGGTCGCGTAGTCGCGCCCGTGGTAACGACGATTGAGCGCACGCGCCTCGCGCGCGCCGACGATGCGCAGCGTGATGCGGGCGCTTTTCCCGAGCGCCGCGCGCGCCCATTTCCCGAACCTGGCGCGTGACGGCAACCGAGCAAAGCGGGCGCCATACTGGACCGTCAGCGCGAGCTCAGGCGGCCGGCTCGGTTTGCGTTTTGGTATGCCGCTCGTAGGCATTGACGATACGCTGCACCAGCGGATGGCGCACCACGTCGTTTGAATTGAAATGGGTGAAGGCGATGCCGCGCACGCGCTTTAGCACCGCACGCGCCTCGATCAGCCCGCTTTTGTGACCGCGCGGCAGGTCGGTCTGCGTGACGTCGCCGGTGATTACCGCCTTGCTGCCGAAGCCGATGCGGGTGAGGAACATTTTCATCTGCTCGGGCGTCGTGTTCTGCGCCTCGTCGAGGATCACGAACGCGTGGTTCAGAGTGCGGCCGCGCATGAACGCGAGCGGCGCGACCTCGATCGCGCTGCGCTCGAACAGCTTCGCCACCGTGTCGAAGCACATCAGGTCGTAGAGCGCGTCGTAGAGCGGGCGCAGGTAAGGATCGACCTTCTGCGCCATGTCGCCGGGCAGGAAACCGAGCCGCTCGCCGGCCTCGACCGCGGGCCGCACCAGCACGATGCGCTTCACGTTGTCGCGTTCGAGCGCATCGACCGCGCACGCGACGGCGAGGTAGGTCTTGCCGGTGCCGGCGGGGCCGATCGAGAAGGTGATGTCGTAGCGCTGGATCTGCTTCAGGTACAGCACTTGGCGCGGCGTGCGGCCGTGCAGGTCGGAACGCCTGGTCTTGAGCTGCGGCGCATCCTTGAGGGTGGCCGGTTCGGTGCGCGTTACTTCGATCAGTCCGAGCTGGACGTCCTCGACCGACAGATTGTGCCTGGCCTTGGCGTAAAATTTCTTGAGTGCCTGGGCGGCGAGCCGCGCGTGATCGGGCCTGCCGGTCAGCGCAAAACGCTCGCCGCGGCGCGCGATCACGACGTCGAGCGCGGTCTCGATCTGGCGCAGGTTCTCGTCGAGCACGCCGCACAGGTTGGCAAGCCGCTGGTTGTCGACCGGCTTGAGGGAAACTTCGACCGGTTTCAAGCGTGAACCAGCGCGATCTCGCCGCGCAGCGAGTGCGCCAGCGCCGCGGTGATGGTGACTTCAACGAATTGGCCGGTCAGGCGCGGGCCGCCCGCGAAATTGACGACGCGGTTGTTGCCGGTGCGGCCGGCGAGTTCGCGCGCATTCCTTCTCGAGGCGCCTTCGACCAGAACGCGCTGCGTGGTGCCGACCATGGTCCGGCTGATCGCCTGTGCCTGGCCTTCGATCAGCGCCTGCAGGCGCCGCAGCCGCGCGAGTTTCTGTTCGTGCGGCGTCGTATCGGGGAACTCGGCCGCCGGCGTGCCGGGGCGCGGGCTGTAGAGGAAGCTGAAGCTCGCATCGAAGCCGATGTCCTCGACGAGCTTCAGGGTCGCCGCGAAATCGGCGTCGGTTTCGCCCGGGAAGCCGACGATGAAGTCGGACGAGATCGAGATGCCGGGGCGGACCTTGCGCAGCCGGCGCACGACCGATTTGTATTCGAGCGCACTGTAACCGCGTTTCATCGCGGCGAGCACGCGGTCGGAGCCCGACTGCACCGGCAGGTGCACGTGGCCCACCAGCTGCGGCAGCCGCGCGTAAACGTTGATCAGGCGCTGGGTGAATTCCTTCGGGTGCGAGGTGGTGTAGCGGATGCGTTCGATGCCGGGAATTTCGGCCGCGTATTCGAGCAGCAGCGCAAAATCGGCCGGTCCGCCGTCTTCGAGCAGGCCGCGCCAGGCGTTGACGTTCTGTCCCAGCAGCGTGACTTCCCTCGCGCCTTGCTCGGCCAGCTCGGCGACTTCGGTCAGCACGTCATCGAGCGGCCGCGATACTTCTTCGCCGCGGGTATAGGGCACGACGCAAAAGCTGCAGTATTTGCTGCAGCCTTCCATGATAGACACGAATGCCGTTACGCCCTCGACGCGCGCCGGCGGCAGGCGGTCGAACTTTTCGATTTCGGGAAACGAAATATCGACTTGCGGCGCGCCGCTGGCGCGGCGCGCGGCTATCATCTGCGGCAGGCGGTGCAGCGTCTGCGGGCCGAAGACCAGGTCCACATACGGGGCGCGCGCGACTATCGCCGCACCCTCCTGGCTGGCGACACAGCCGCCGACGCCGATCAGCAAATCCGGATTGGCCCGCTTCAGATGCTTGACGCGGCCGAGGTCGTGGAATACCTTTTCCTGCGCTTTCTCGCGCACCGAACAGGTATTGAACAGAATCACGTCGGCGTCCTGCGGGTCGTCCGTTGCGACCATGCCGTGCGCGGCATTGAGCGTGTCGGCCATCTTGTCCGAGTCATACTCGTTCATCTGGCAGCCGAAGGTCTTGATGTAGAGTTTGTGCGCCACGCGCGACTACTTCTTCTGGTCGAATCGCGTCTGTTCATGCGGCGTGAGGATATAAATGCGCGCGATGTCGCCGTGCATGTCGATGGTGAACGCGACGTCGACCCCCGGCGGCAGCGCGCCGTGCACGATGCTGCGGTTATGCTGGTCGTAGATCACGCCGCCCGGGGCGAGCCTGACCACCTTGCCGCCGAGTTCCACGTACGGCAGCTGCTGCGGCTGGCCGACGGTCGCGCGCTTGGCATTGGCGGGCAGCGTGCGCAATTGGGCGTGCGCCACCCCGGCCAGCAGCACGCTCGCTGCCATCAATATCAGCAGCAGGTTACGCATATTACCCAGACCTTGTTTCAAGTTGTAATCGAAACCCTTTATTAAATCAGGCTGCTGCATTATAACCGAGATGCCGATGCGCAGCGCCTTAACGGCGCATACGCAGCCCCGGTCACGGGTGCGCATTATACCCAACACTTAAGATCATCATTCATCACCGCCTTTCATGGCCACTTATGCGGTAGGCGACATCCAGGGCTGCTATTCAGCCCTGCGCGGGCTGCTCGACCAGTGCCGGTTCGATCCGGCGCGCGACCGCCTGTGGCTGGTCGGCGACCTCGTCAACCGCGGTCCGCAGTCGCTCGCGGTGCTGCGTTTCGTGAAAAGCCTCGGTGCACGCGCCATCACCATACTCGGCAATCACGATCTGCACCTGCTGGTGGTCGCCGCCGGCCATGTCAAGCCGCATCGCGGGGACACGCTGGCCGCGATATTGCGCGCGCCCGACCGCGACGAGCTGCTCGACTGGCTGCGCCGCCGCAAAATGATGCACGCCGGCGCCGGCTACGCCATGGTGCACGCGGGGCTGCTGCCACAGTGGTCGATCGCGAAAGCGCTCAAGCTCGCGCGTGAAGTCGAAGCCGCGTTGCGAGGCGACGCTTACGACGATTTTCTGCGCCACATGTACGGCAACCAGCCCGATCGCTGGCGCGACGGCCTGCGCGGCGTCGAGCGGCTGCGCATAATCGCCAATGTGATGACCCGCATGCGCATCTGCACCGTCGACGGGAAAATAGAATTCGCGCACAAGGGCAAGCCGGTCAACCTGCCGCGGGGTTATCTGCCGTGGTTCAGCGTGCCGCGCCGCCGCAGCCGCGGCACGCCGGTGATCTTCGGCCACTGGGCGGCGTTAGGCCTGTATACCGAATCGAATGTGATTGCGCTCGATACCGCCTGCGTGTGGGGCGGCGAATTGAGCGCGCTCAGGCTCTCTGACCGGCAGCTGTACCAACGCGCGTGCGCGGTGCGGGCACGCCCGGCTACCACACGGTCGTGCCGAAATTCTGCTTGAAGCGGGTCGCGATCTCGTCGCGCGTGAAATGGTGGTTCTGCCCGCCGCGGTGCTCGATCTTCAACGCGCCGAGCAGTGACGCGAGCCGGCCGGTGAGCTGCCAGTCCATGCCGTTGGCGATCCCGTACAGCAGCCCCGCGCGGTAGGCATCGCCGCAACCGGTCGGATCGACGACGCTGTCCGCCTTGACGCACGGGATCTCGATCTGCTCGCCGCCGGTGAAGATCAAAGACCCCTTCGCTCCGAGCGTCACCACCAGCGCCTTGACCTGCCGCGCGATCTGGTCGAGCCGCAGCTGCGTTTTTTCCTGCAGCATCCGGCCTTCGTAATCGTTGACCGCGACGAAATCCGCAAGATGCACCAACTCGAGCAGCTCGGCGCCATCGAACATCGGCAGCCCCTGGCCGGGATCGAACAGGAACGGGATGCCGGCCGCGTGAAATTCGCGCGCATGCTGCAGCATACCCTCGCGGCCGTCCGGCGCCACGATGCCGAGCCTGACATCGCTGGCGTCATGGACGTGATTCAGATGCGAATGGTTCATCGCGCCGGGATGAAACGCGGTGATCTGGTTGTCGTCGAGATCGGTGGTGATGAACGCCTGCGCGGTGAAAGTTTCCGGCACGTGCCGCACGTAGTGCTGGGCCAGGCCCAGCCGGTCGAGGCGGTAGGCGTAAGGCTGATGATCGTCGCCGACGGTCGCCATGATCAGCGGGCGGCCGCCCAGCAGCTGCAAGTTATACGCGATGTTGCCGCCGCAGCCGCCGAACTCGCGGCGCAGATCGGGCACCAGAAACGCGACGTTGAGAATGTGCAGCTGCTCGGGCAGGATGTGATCCTTGAAGTACCCGTTGAACACCATGATGTTGTCGAAAGCGATCGAGCCGCAGATCAGCGTGCGCATGAAAGAGCCCTTTCGAGAGATGCGAATTATACCATCCGCCGCGCGGCGCCCGCCGCGGCGCCCGCGCGCCTTCTGCCATCATCACACCGCGGTTTTTACTGGCGCGCTGATTTGCCCTCGCCAAGTTCATGTGCCCCGGTGGCACCCGCGCCATCGTCGCGGAGTCGCAAGCGAAGCGGGACTGATCGAGGTTCTGGCTGGCCTCTACGGGATCGCACGCGCCCTCGGCGAACGCGCCGGGAATCACAACTTCGCCGGCTGAAAAATCAGGAAATACTGGTTCGGCAGGAATGCGTGCTCCCGGGCCAGCGCGTAGCCGGCGCGCTTGAGTTCGGCTTTCACCTGGTTCGGCGCGATCCGCGCGCTCTTGGGCGGGCCGTCCGGCGAGTCCACGCGAAAGTCGATGATCGCAATGCGCCCACCGGGCTTGAGCGAGCCCTGCAGCTTCTTCAAATAACGCGCGCGATCGGCGATATGGTGGAAGACGTCCACCATGATAATCAGGTCCACTTTTTCCGGAAGGCGCGGATCGTCAGGGGCGGCCGCGATTGCGGTTACGTTGCCCAGTTTTTCGCGTTTCGCGCGCTCGGCGAGGTACTTCACCATGTCAGGCTCGGTGTCCACACCGTAAACCCGGCCCTTCGGCACCATGTTCGCGAAGCGCGCCGAAAAGTATCCGGTGCCGGAACCGATATCCGCTATGACCGCATCGGGTTTGAGCGCCAGCGCCTGGATCACTTCGTGGGGCTTTTGCCACGCGTCGCGCTTCGGATCGTCGAACACCTGCGCCCAATTCTCCGCGCCGCCGAAGCTGTGCTGATGAGTTTGGGGGGATTGGGCGGCTGAAGGTCCTGCCAGCAACACGGCGCAACTCAGTGCAATAAGGAAAAGCGGGGCCGATGAAGTTCGAATCATCTCTCTATCTCCTGTTATTTGGCGGTGTCGAGTAAACGGGCGGATACGACAAGTATCCGCGCCCCCGTTAGCGGTTAGTGCGCGTGCTCGGTTGTGGCCGGTGCTCGCGGTGCTGCCGGGGTGGCATTCGGGCCGAATCCGGCACGCGGGCCGCGCGATCCCATCGCCATGCGCGTCATCATGCCGCGCCGCATCGCCACCGGGCCTTCCTGCGCAAGTTCGGTCACTTCCGCTGCGTGACCTTGAAGCGCCGCGACGACCTTGGCGTCGGTGGATGTGCGCGTCACGACCGAGCCTTTTTCGGTTACCGTGACCTCGGACTTGATCTTGTCCCGATTCTCGAACAAAACGGGCAAGGTTGTGCTGAAGATATTGAATTCTCGACCGTCTTTCAGTCGTTCCGACATGCTGGCAACGTGGGCTTTGATCGTTTGCGCCACTTGCGGGTCGTCCGACTCCGTAACCGTCTTAATGCCGTTTGGCAGATTGGTGACCGTGCGATTGATCTTGGTGTGATTCATCACCAGATCATGAACCAGGCCCATGTCAGCCGACGATCCGGCATCCTGTCGCGTGAGCATGCCTACTGCTC
>JACQOI010000072.1 GCA_016202615.1 Betaproteobacteria bacterium | reverse complement strand
GCCGAGCACCGCGCAAAGCTTCTGAAATTGGCTGTCGTTGCCGACCACCAGCACGATCTCGCCGTCCTTGCAGGCGAAGACCTGCTGCGGCTGGATATTGGGATGCGCATTTCCGGTGCGCTCGGGGGTGCGGCCCGCCACCAGGTAGTTCATGGCCTGGTTGGACAGCAAGCCGACCTCCACGTCCAGCATGCCGATGTCGATGTAATCGCCTTTTCCCGAAACCTCGCGCCCGGCGAGCGCCGCCAGCACCGCTACGGAGGCATAAATCCCCGTGATGAGATCGATGATCGGAATGCCCACTTTTTGCGGCCCCCCGCCGGGGCGGTCATCGCTTTCCCCGGTTATGCTCATCAGGCCGCCCATGGCCTGGATCAGAAAGTCGTAAGCGGGGTGCGACTTCCTGGGGCCGGTCTGGCCGAACCCGGTGATCGAGCAGTAGATCAGTCGCGGATTGATGGCACTCAGGGCCTCATACCCGAGACCGAATCGCTCGATCGTACCGACTTTGAAGTTCTCGAGCACGATATCGGATCGCGCCGCGAGCCGTCGGACGATGTCCTGCCCTTCGGCCTGATCCAGGCTCAGCGTAATCGAGCGCTTGCCGCGGTTGGCGGCCAGATAGTACCCGGATTCCTTGGTGTAGGCCCCGTTTCCGTCCTTGAGGAACGGCGGTCCCCAAGCCCGCGCATCGTCACCGACGCCGGGGCGCTCGACCTTGATGACGTCAGCGCCCAAGTCGGCAAGAATCTGGCTCGCCCACGGCCCGGCCAGGACCCGGCTCAAGTCGAGAACCTTGATATGTGAAAGCGGTCCGGCCAATAGTGCTCCTAAAAGGATGGGCAGATCAATATATGATGGCACTGCGGATCAGTCACCGCGCTGGCCTATGGATTTCGGTTCTACTTCAAGCGTGTGTAAGTCTAGGGTTGTCCCCGCAGGTGCAACAGCCTTTATGTTAGCAAACCAGCTATGCTCCGCATGCAATATCGAGTCGAGACAGCTTCTTGGGCGGATTCCCCCATGTTGCGGGGGAGAGCCGGCCTTTAGCAGCGAGTGGGCAATAGGATGGGGGCGATGATTCCTGTTTTATCCTAGCCAAGCCTGATCCCGTGGTTTCCCTTATCCAGGTCCGCGGATAGAATGTGGAATTGGCAGAATATCCTGATTGTTGTAACGTAGTCATAAATGGAACTGCCTTTTATCGCCTCATTACGGGTCGACCAGTCGAAAATTACCGGTTATCTGCTTAATGAGAGGACTGGACGCGGCAAAGCAACGTTCTTTTTGCGCCTCGGTTTTCACGCTGAAGACTGGGAAACGCTCGCCGCAGCGCTCAAGGCCCAGGCGCGTGACAACCCAGTGGCATTGACGGTTGATTCTCCCTACGGCAAGCGTTACAGTGTGGATGGCGCCATCGGAACCCCGGACAACCGGCAGCCCCGTCCCAAAGTGAGGACGGTCTGGATTCTGGAAACCGGGACTGAAGTGCCACGTTTGATTACCGCGCACCCCGTGTAGGAGCGAACATGATCGAAGAACATTCGTCCGTAGTATTGACCGAACCATTACCGGCGGCAGGCCTCGAAGCCGGTGATGTGGGCGTCGTTGTTCATGTGCACCGCAACGGGGGGGCTTTTGAAGTCGAATTCATGACCCTCGATGGTAATACGCTGACGGTCGAAACGCTGACCGCTAAGCAGATTCGCGCGGCCCGCAATCGCGATATTCCGCACGTCCGCGAGCACACCGCCGCAGCGTAGTTAACTCACGCCGAGACGTGCGGGTATCTTGCCGTCCCTCTCCTGATCTCCCGCCCTCCCGGTTGTTGGATTCTTCGCCTCACGTCTAACGCCTCACTCCTCACCGGCAAAGCCACCCCCTTCCCTAAGCACAACCGGTGGCAAGTTACCGTGTGACTTGAGCAAGTTGACGGATCAGCTTCGCCACCTCCCGGCACGCCAGAGACAATGGCCGGGAAGAGGTTGTAACGAGCACGACCGTGCGCTTGATTCCCGGATTGACGATGCGCGCAGCCTGCAAAGTGCCGAGATCAATTTCCGTAAGGACCGCATGGCGCGGCAGTATGGTATAGCCGTAGCCATTGAGGACGATTTCCTTCTGGATCTGCAAGGAATCGGCTGCCAGTACGATGTCGAGGGTAATGTGCTTGCGCTTGGCCAGTTGGTCAAGCATCACCCGCACGACGCTGGGTGCTCCCGGCAGCACGAGTGGCTTGCGCGCAAGCTTTACGAATTCCACCGTGGGAGATCCCGTCAGCCGATCCCCGGCAGGGCCGATGAGGTACGAATCGGCGTCGATCAGTCGTTGCGCATCGCCAGGCAGACGCTTGCCGTAGCGGTAAGGCAGGCCAATGTCGATATATCCGTTCGCGATCCATTCGTCGATCTGTCCGCCGGAGCCCTCGAATACGTGCAGCCGCACCTTCGGAAACCGTTCCTGGGTGACGCGAAAAAGCGGACAGATCAGCAGCTTGTACAACGACGGCAGCGCCCCGATGCGAACCTCCCCTGCGGCGACGCCGCTGGCGGCTCCCACTTCCTCGGAAAGTTGCTTGGCCTCGGCAAGCATGGATTTGATTCGCGGCAGCAACCGCTGACCCAGTTCGGTCAACGCCATGCCCCGCCCCGTGCGGGCAAACAGGCGCCCGCCGCACTCCCGCTCCAATGCGGCGATCTGGCGGCTGATAACCGGCTGCGTGGAGCCGCGCGCGGCCGCGACCCTGGTCAGGCTGCCGAGGTCCGCGACCGCGGCAAAAAGCTCCAGCCTGGCAAGGTCCCATTTTCTTGCCGATTCGATTGACATGCCGGGATAAGCATATCTGCTTTACGGGCCTGATGGCTAGTTTGCTTGAGGCCGGCAACGCAAACTGCTAGCAGCCTGTCGGACTTAAGAGTCCGCACAGGCTGCTAAAAGCAAAACCGGCTGACCATTCATAACAAACTCACCAGGAGTTTGTCGGACTTGGCTCCGACAAACTCCTAAGGCAAAACCGCCCTGAACAAAAAG
>JACQOI010000075.1 GCA_016202615.1 Betaproteobacteria bacterium | reverse complement strand
GGGAGTTATTCCAATTCGCGTTTAAAACAACAATAATTTCGTAGGGTGCGTTCCACGCACCATGACTGCCGGTGCGCACGGCGCACCCTACGATATTTCATTTTTGATTGCGAAATGGAATTACACGGCCGAGGAGATTGCGTCGCGGGTACGCTGCGGGAACCGAAGAAAGCTTACGCCCGGACGATCTGGTTGCTCAGCACGCCGATGCCCTCGACCTCGGCCTCGACGACGTCCCCGGGCTTGATCCAGCGGCCGATCTCGAACCCGCAGCTGTGCGCCGGCGGACCGGAGCCGAAGAAGTCCCCCACCGCGAGCGTCTCCTCCTGCGAGACGTGGGCGATGAGCTGGGCATAGGTGAAGGCCCAGCCGCTGAACGTGCCGTCGAACCAGACCTCGCCGTTGACCCGCGTCACGAGCCGCAGGCCCTCGGGGTTGGGCAGCTCGTCCGCGGTGACCAGGCAGGGGCCCATCACCTTCGAGTTCTCGAAGTCTTTCGCCTTCCCGGTCCCCACGCGGAAGGTGAGCTCGGCCGGCTGGATGTCGCGCGCGCACATGTCCTGGAAGATCGTGTAGCCGGCAATATGGTCCCAGGCCCGCTCGACCGGGATGTTCTTGCCGCGCTTGCCGATGTACATGCCGATCTCGAACTCGTAGTCCAGCTGCTTGCTGTACTTCGGCCATTGGATCGGCGCTTTGTGGCCCCCCACCGCCGCCCGGCTCGGCTTCCAGTAGATCGGAGTAGTCTTGGCCGCCTCGGGCAGGTAGGCCCCCCCTTCGGATTTGAGCAGCTGCCCCATGCCGAGCCGGAAGTGCTCAAGGATCAGGATCCCGTCGCGGACCATCGGCGGTCTTGGGACCGGCGCGAGCCAGCGGATCTCGGACTCCGCGAACGTGAGCCGCTCGCCCTGGGGTCCGACCGGCCGCGGCTCCGAGCCGAGACGCGCGCCGACGTAGGCCACGGACTGATCGGCGAGCTTCCGGGCGGACGAGCCGCCCTCAAGAAACCCGATCATGTCGGGCGGCACGAGCGCCTCGGCATGCTTTCGGGCGCCGTTCGCGTCTTGCGATTCCGCGAGGAAGGCGCCGGCGGCAGAGGTCAAATCCACGATGGCGCCGTGGGCCAGCGCCCCGATGCGCTCGAATCGGCCAAGCCGGGTCTGCACTTCGTAGCTCACGAGCTTCATACGCACTACCTCCCATAGGTTCGCTTCGGGCCAGCGGGTCGTGAGCGGGATTATTGGTCAATTGAGCGAAACGTAACTACTCACGTGGCTATCACCATGATGCCACCAACCGGGCGATACGATACTCTACCCCCCTGCGTCAAGGCAAGCTCGCAACATTGTCGCGATCATGTCGTATCGTGTGAGACTTAGCGAGGTCCGACCCGAAAGAGCAGCGCAGTAGTCGGAATTGCGGGTGGCGCTTGCGAGCCGGTATAATATATGTCATACTTTTAGTATGAAAACAGCGATTTCCATTCCCGATCCGGTATTCCGCAATGCGGAGCAACTAGCCAAGCATCTGAAAGTCAGCCGCAGCCGATTGTATGCGGCTGCCGTGGCCGAATATGTAAAGCGCCATCGCGCTGCTGACGTTACCGACAAGCTGAATGCAGTCTACGGCGATAGCGACTCAGCGCTCGACAAGGCGATTGCGGCAATTCAGTCCCGCTCGTTGCCGCGCGAGCGGTGGTAAATGCGCCGTGGCGAGATTTGGTGGGCTTCGTTACCTGAGCCCGCGGGCTCAGGGCCAGGTTATCGCCGGCCGGTTGTCATCGTTCAGGCAAACAGCTTCAACGAGAGCCGCATTCAAACAGCTATTGTTGCGGTTATCACTTCAAACCTGCGCCTGGTGGAAGCCCCCGGAAATGTTCTCATCACGGCTTCCAGAACCGGGCTCCGAAAAGATTCCGTAATCAATGTTTCGCAATTGATCACTGTCGACAAGACATTCCTTACGGAACGGGTTGGGCGGCTGAATCCATCGCAATCGCGAGCACTGGACGCTGGACTCAAGCTCGTGTTGGCGCTTTGACGTCAGCGGTTGCGGGCCTACCCCGGCGTGTTTGGCATCTTCGCCGGCTTCGCCGACGACGCGAAACTCGAGAACGGCTACCCGTGCGAAAACACCAGGAGAGGATAGGGGCCGCCCGCGACACTGGGCGCCGCGCCGACGGCAACATTGCCGCTTGTCGGTTCCCCGTAGTTGTGCGACTTCGGCTGCTCTGCGGTCGGGTACCAAACAGCTACGGTAAGCGCTTGCTCGTCCCCATCCCTTCGGTATTTGAGGTCGAGGATTTGACAGCCGACAGTGAAGAGGGGCCGGGGTGCTCTTTCTCTGGCGTCCGAGCTCATGGCCGCGCAACTCATGCTGCCCAAAACCAGGAAGACGCCGAACAAGCGCGTCATCAGTGGATAAACCCTGGAACAGAACTGCCGGTTTCCACCATTTCGGTTTTGGTCATCAGGCTGAACAGCGCGCCCGAGATGTGACCGAAGCCGCCGACGCCGGACGAGCCGTATCCTCTTCTGCAATTCTACCGGCCCCGGTTTTGCATCAGGAGTGTGTCGCGGCCAAGTCCGACAAACTCCTAGATCGGCTTTCTACGCCGGGTCAAATCCGGGCACTGAAGCAGCCTCCTCCACCCGCTGACAAGCATGACGGCGTTCCACTCCCGGACCGCCGAAGTTCCAAGCTTATAGAAATCCCGTAATTAGCCCCAATGCCACGATGAATAGTAATGTGGCCACGATACCCTGAATTCCGCTCATCTTGACTTTGGGAAGGTACCGATTACCCAGAATTGCGCCCGCAAAGGCGGCAATAACGGCGGCGCCAAGCAACCCATAGTTCAAGTCTGCGCGGTGCTCCACGATCTGACGGGAATAAATGCCGAGCCGGGATACGTCGATCAGGAAAGCGATAGCGGCCCCGGTCGCCACATACGCTTCCTTCGTCAGCCCTAGCTTGACCAGGAAGGCCGATCTCAGCGCGCCCTGCATTCCCGACAATCCTCCGAAGAAACCGCTCAGCACTCCACCCAAAGTCAGCCATCTTGGCGCAAAAGAGATGGCGCGGAACGATGGCAACATTTCCGCACAGGCAAAGAGCAGCAACAGGACTCCCACAACCAACTTGACGGGCGCAATCTCCACGTTTCGCCCGAACAGCGAATACGTCAACAGGGGTTGCGCTTCCGACAGCCAAAGCAGGCTCCATGCACCTGCGAGCGCGCCCAGGATCGCCAGCCCGCCGAAACGGATCACGATGGCACGGTCGATGTGACGCCACACCAGGGACAGCTTGAATAGCCCGTTCAGGAAATGAACGACGGCCGTGAGTGCGATGGCCTTCTCCACCGCGAAGAACAAGGCAAACGCAGGCAGTAACACTGTTCCAAGGCCAAAGCCGGAAAAGAAAGTTAGCCCGGATGCAACCAATGCCACTGAGCAAATGATCACATAGCTCATGTCCATGATTCCGTCCCTTTCACTGCAATATCTTTTCAAGCCCCCAACCACCAAGGGCGCTGAGGATCACAACCAGCCATGGCGGGGTCTTCCAGAACACCAGCAGTGCAAAGGCAGCCAGTCCAAGGCCAAAGTCCGCTGGTGCCTTGATCGCACTGGTCCATACTGGGTGATATAGCGCGGCAAGCAGCAGGCCCACAACCGCGGCGTTTACGCCGACAAGCGCTGAACGCACCGCCTTGAATTTTCGCAAGTCGTCCCAGAATGGCAGCACGCCAATGGTAAGCAGAAAAGCCGGCAAGAAAATTGCCGCGATACCAAGCAGCGCGCCCTGCCACCCGTTGGGCTCAGGCCCCATGATGGCGCCCAGATAGGCGGCGAACGTGAAGAGCGGCCCAGGAACGGCTTGCGCGGCGCCATAGCCGGCCAGGAAGGCATCGTTCGTTACCCAGCCGGGCGGCACGACCTCGGATTGGAGCAGCGGCAGCACAACGTGCCCCCCGCCGAACACGAGAGAACCGGAGCGATAGAAGCTGTCGAAGAGAGAAAGGGAGTGACTCTGGTAGATCGCGCTTGCCGCCGGCAGACCGAGCAGAAGCGCAAAGAACAGAATGAGGCTCAGGGCCCCGGCGGTCTTGCCGAGAGAGATTCTCATATCGGCGTGGGTGTCATCCCGCTTGGCGCCGAGGAAAGCACAACCGACTACGGCGCCGACGCCGATCGCTCCCACCTGCCCAAGTGACGTGGGCCAGATCATCGCGATGACTGCCGCGAGAACCGCCAGCGAAAAGCGCTGCGCGTCCGGGCACAGGTTCTTCGCCATGCCCCACACGGCTTGAGCGACGACGGCGACTGCCACGACTTTGAGGCCATGCAGCCAGCCGGCGTCAAGATTGTCCGCGAAGGCATCGATGCCGTACGCGAACAGCAACAGCGCGATGGCCGAAGGTGCGGTGAACGCAAGCCAGGCTGCGAAAGCGCCGGGGAGCCCGGCTTTGGCAAGGCCAATGCCGATACCGACTTTGCTGCTCGCCGGACCTGGGGTGAACTGACACAGTGCCACCAAGTCGGCATAGACGCGGTCGTCCATCCATTTCCTGCGCACGACAAACTCCTCGCGGAAGTACCCCAAATGCGCGATGGGGCCTCCGAATGAGGTCAAGCCGAGCTTGAGAAAGGCCATGAAGACGGAAAAAACGGACTCCCGCTTCTTAAGGTCGCCGGACGGCGGCAGTACTTCAGAATTCTGCATCTTTGCTTCCCTCTGTTTGGACCAAAAGTAACTCTTTACAATAGACGCTTATCGATCTCGACTGTCTCCCCGACCGGCCAGCACACGGTCGCAACCAACTCTCGAAAAGGGGCGGTGAACGTGGCGGGGGGCACCGGGTGGAATGACGGCTCAGCCATAGCCAAGGTTGCTTCGATTAACATTTTCCGATATCGTATACCGATAACGATGGACAATACAATAGTCAGGGACGTTTTTCTGGCATTCGTGCGCGTGCACATCCTGCACCACGCGGCCAAGGAGCCGATATTTGGGCTTGAAATGATTGAGGAATTACGCCGTCACGGGTACACGCTGAGTCCGGGAACGCTGTACCCCATTTTTCACGGCCTGGAGAAAGCCGGGTTCCTCAGCTCTGAAGGAAAAGTCGTCAATGGAAAAGTGCGCAAGTACTACCGGGCGACGGCCAGGGGACGCCGCATGTTGGCCGAGGCCAGGGAAAAGATAAACGAACTGGTCGGCGAAGTCCTTGAAGACTAGCGCCGTGTCAGATTTTCAGTGCTCGTGGCGGTGATGGATATCTGGTAGATGCGGGTGTCTGTGTGTCATCGGCAGATGCACATGGGCGTGAGCGTGAGGCTCGGGATCCTCCGTCCCGTCGTGTTCGTGCCTGTGGTGTTCGTCGTGATAGTGCCGATGGGTGTGCACCATGTATTCGTGCGTATGTTCGTGCCCATGCTGCTCGGTCAGCGCCAGCCACGTCGCCAGCGCCATCAGTATCAAAGCAATTGCAAAACTCATGGTTAACGGTTCGCCCAAAACCAGGATCGCCACACCGGCGCCAATGAACGGTGCGGTGCTGAAATGCGCACCCGTGCGGGCACTGCCGAGATGCCGCAAGGCATAGATGAAAAGCACTAAACTGATTCCATAACTGAACAATCCCAAAATCATCGCACCCGCTACGTTTGAAGTCGCCGGCACAATATCACCAGAAAGCCGGCCCAACGAAACAGTCACCGTGCCCGCAACCAATCCCTTAATCATGGCTATCGTTGTCGGATCGGTCGCCGAAATCTTCCGAGTCAGGTTGTTGTCGATTGCCCACATCAAGCAAGCGCCGGTTACCGCGATCGAGTTGACGGAAAGACTGAAATAGGCTCTAGGATCGTATGAAAGCAAAAGACCGCCACAGAGCATGACAATCGATGCAACCCAGATTCGACGGCCGACGGCCTCGTGAAATACGAGTGCCGCGACCAGGGTCGTGATTACACTTTCGAAGTTCAGAAGCAAAGAAGCCGCGGATGCTGTGATTCCGCTCAATCCCCACATCAGCATTACCGGCGCTACGACACCGCCAGTGAGGACTGCGCCCACAAGCCAAGGGTAGTCCGAGCGTTTTAACTGCGCTTCGTTGCTCGTTTCACCCGTGAACCATGCCTTCCCTATCCGAATCGCCAATAAGCCGATACCGCTGCCCAGATACAGCAACCCGGCCAAAGTCGTTGGTGACACGCTATCGAGCAGTAACTTGGCCAATGGCGTGCTTGCACCAAACAACGCCGCAGCAAAGAGCGCGAAAAGAGCATACCTTTGTAGTTTAAAATCGATCATTAACAGCGTTGCGGGAAACGGGATAAATGGCTCGTTTGAGTAACACGAGGATCTATCGATATATTCTACGAGTCTTTGCGTGCCACGGCGCGATCCGCGTGACTTACCGCGCCCTGATCCGCACCTGGCGCTTCGATCTCATCGCACCACAACGCCGCGAACCAGGAACGTTGCTACGCGGATAGGCGCATTGTAGTTGTCCCGGATAAGAAATGCCGGCGCACGTCGGCATTTTTTTGGCGCGCCAAAGGGAATAAAGCTAATGGGATGGACGCCCCCTTCCCGCGACGGCATCAATGTGCCAGAGTGGAAATGGGTTCAATCCACGGAAAAGGAAAGGAGCGTCCGAAATGAAGATTACGACAATTGGCATTG
>JACQOI010000084.1 GCA_016202615.1 Betaproteobacteria bacterium | reverse complement strand
GGCTGCGCAACCAAAGCATTGAGAATTCGGCGCGTCGTTAAGTAAAAGCGGTTTAGCAGAGATGGAGCAAATTATCGAGGGACGCGCATTACCGCGCCGGGATACGTTCGCCCTCTTGACACCGGCCTTTCAATGGGCGACTTTTTTCGGGGTTTATCGGCGGTTAATTGCCGTCTAGCGACAGCAGCAACGGCTGGTGATCGGACGCGTCGGTATCACTGATGACGCGCACCTCACGCACCCGGCCCGCCAGATCCTCCGTCACGAAAATGAAATCGCACGCGTACGGCTCAGGCCATTGCTCGCGGTCGAACACGCCGTTGGTCGGGGCGTGCGGCTCGCCCGGATGCCCGATCTGCCACGCGTCCACGTAGCGCGGCGCGCCATCGCCAAGCGGCGCCTGCAGCCGCGCGTGGAGCGGATCGTCGGGCCGGAAATTGAAGTCAGCGGTCAGGATTGCGGAACCCGGCCGTGGCGCGTATTGAAACGGTCCGCCTTCCTTGCGCGAGTGGTCGAGGTCCTGCGCATGCGCCGCGGCCTCGGCCTGCAATTCGCGCAACCGCTCGACCTGCGCCGCACGCTGCTTCGCAGAATAGTATTCGAGATGCGTCGTGGTCACCCGCACGAGGCCCCACGGCGCCTGCAACACCGTCTCGACCGCGACGCGCTGCATCGACGGCACTTCAGGTTCTGCCGGCCACGGCAGCAGGTGCCGGAACGCCTGCAGCACCGGCAGACGCGTCAGGATCATATTGCCGAACTGGCTGCGCGCGCCGTCGGAGGGCGGAACAGGGGCCGGTGTAACGCGGAGCAGGGGTCCCACTTGTGGGGATGCGACCGTGGAGCCGGCCATTGGCGCGTCGCTGCCGGCCCTGTGCGCGTCTGCGGGGTCAGATCCCCAAAGGGGCCCCTCTTCCGCCCTACGACGCGCCCCTTTAGGGGATGTGACCCCGGAGACGGATGCCACGCCTGCGCTCGACGGCGCCGCGCCAGACTCGCGGCCGGTCGCATCCCGCAAGCGGGAACCCTGCTCCCTGCTCGCAGGCGCGCCATTCGCTGCGCGCACATCGGTGCCGACGCCCTCGACCGCCGCGTAGCCCGGCAGCAATTCCGCCAGCCGCCGGAACTGGTCCTCGCCGCCCGCTCCCGGAATACCCGGAAAATTGCGCGCCACTTCCTGCATGCACAGCACATCGAAATCGGCGAATCCGCGCGCAGTATCGACGATGCGGCGCAGATTAACAACGCCATCGCAGCCGCGTCCCCACTGGATATTCCAGGTAATCAGGTTGAACAGTGCCATCGCTATGCGATCAATAAGTGAACGGCAGCCAGGTCGCGATTATAATTCAATCCTCCTGCCCATCCGGCGCGTGGTAACCCCGATGACCGAGAGCCCGTTTCAAAATGAGGATAGCGCGGACGACCCCGTCCGCTGCGTCTCTCTTGCAGGCGAGGCGCCTGCGCTACAACGACACGTCCGACACGACCGGGCATCCTCTCGTTTCGCATCCGCGACAACAAGGCGGTCGAGACGCTGACCATCGCCGCCGGGTTCAACCTGCCGGTAGGGGTCGCGTTCCGCGGCGGGGCGCTTTATGTGTCCGACGTATCGCGCATCCTGCGCTTCGACAACATCGAGGCGGATCTCGCCAGCCCGACTGCGAGCTGAACCATGCGCCGCGCAAGGACATGCACTTCGGCTAGGCCAGGTCGTTGTTGATCTCTACGAGCTTCGGCCGTGACTTTTCGACCAGGGTTTTCAACGTGACGTAATCGGCCTTGCCGCTGCCCAGCATCGGCAGCTCGGCGACGTGCACGATACGGCGCGCGACCGCGAGCTCCTGGCTGCCGAGCAGTTTCGCCGAGCGCTGCAGCGTGCCGCGCGACAAATTGCGATCGGTGGTAAACAGCACCGTGCCCTCGCCGCTGCCGGCGACCACTTCGACCGTCGCCGCATGCTGATGCTGCGGCGAGGCGTGAAGCGCGACGCGCTCGACCATCTCGAGCGCGACCATCTCGCCCGCGATCTTGGCAAAGCGCTTGACGCGGCCGAGCACGGTCACGTATCCGTCCGCGTCGATGTCGACCACGTCGCCGGTGTCGTACCAGCCGGCGCCGGCCTCCGATTGCGGCGGCTGCAGCACACCCGGTTGATCATAAAGGTAGTAGCCGAGCATCAGGTTGGGTCCGCGCACGTGCAGCCTGCCGCCGCGCGCGATGCCCTCGACCGGAACCAACTGATACTCCACTGCGGGCAGGAACCGGCCGACCGCTTGCGTTTTATAAGCCAGCGGCGTGTTGAGCGCGAGCACCGGCGCGCATTCGGACGTGCCGTAGCCTTCGAGAATGCGCAAACCGAACTTCTCGAGCCACAGTTCGGCGACCTCGGGATTGAGTTTTTCCGCGCCGGAGATCACGCAGCGCACGCGATAAAAGTCGTATGGGTGTGCTTCGCGCCCGTAGCGCGAGAGGAATGTGCTGGTGCCGAACAGGAACGTGCAGTCGCGCTGGTAGGCGATCTCGGGAATCACGCGGTAGCGCAACGGCGTGGTGTACAAATAAAGTCCGACGCCGCAAAACAGCGGCATCAGCGTGCAAGCGGTGAGGCCGTAGGAATGGAACATCGGCAGCGCGTTGAGGAAGCGGTCGGCCGGCGAGAAATCGATCACGGCGCGCATCTGCGCGATGTTGGCGAGCAGTGCGTCGTGGCTCAACGCGACGCCTTTCGGCCGCGCCTCGGAGCCGGAGGTGAACAGCACCACCGCCGTGGCAGAGGAGTCAGACGCGCGCGACACCGTGCGCGGCCGCCACAGCGCCCACGCAACCAGCCACAATTTGTCGAGCGCACCGAACCGCTGGCGCAGGTCCTCGACGAACAGGATGCGTTGGTTGCACAGCGCGTCGAGCGCCGGATACAGGCGCGCCCTCTCGATGAACTGGCGTGAAGTAATCACGGTCCGGATGCCGGCGGCGACGCAGGCGCTGCGCAGCGCCTCCGCACCCGCAGTGTAATTGAGCAGCGCCGGCACCCGGCCGGCGGCGCTCAGGCCCAGCAGCAGGCACGCGGTGGTGCTCAGGTTCGGCATCATCACGCCGACGATTTCGCGCTCGGCGGCCACGCGCGGACCGATGCGCGCGAGCACCAGCGTCGCTTTCAAGAGGTCGCCATACGTTTCATGCTTGCCGCGCACGTCTTCGACGATGCGGTGGCTGCGCCCGAACACCTTGACCGCCGCCAAGAACGCCTCAAACAGCGTTTGCCGTGCGCGCGTATCCACCGCTGCGCGCTGCATGATTGCAGCGAGCGCGTCGGCGGCTTTGCGGCGCTTGATGCGCGTCACCGTTCCCGCGAATTCGGGCAACCGGGTTGCGGCCAGAATCCGGATCGTGACCTGCGGCAGATACCGACGCGGGAAAGCACCGGGGGTGCGACTGAACCGCGAGTAGAGCAGGCCGTCGATGCAGACAGGCACGATGGCTGCGCCCGAGCGCACCGCGATCGTGGCCACCGAGTGATAGAGTTTCATGGCCGCCGCCGTGGTCGTCACCCGGCCCTGCGGGAATATCACCAGCAGCTCGCCAGCACTGAGCAGGCGCACCATGCGTTTCACCGTCGCCGGCTCCGACAGATCGAGCACGCGATGGCGGAAATACCGGGCCAGGAAGCGGGTGGGCGCAAACGCCATGTCTTCGCGCGACAGCACCACCCAGGCGCGACGCGGCAGGAACAATCCAAGCAGCGCGGCATCGAGCAGCGAGTCGTGATTGGCGACGACCAGCGCCCTGCCGGCCGCGATGGACGACAGGTCGCCGACCACCCTCACCCCGAGCAAGATCCTGATAACTAATTTAAGAACGGCTCGCATCGCAAGGATTTTAATGTAATACTTACATTTCCGCTGAACAAAAAATAGTCATACTCGCCGTTGGTTGCCCCGCTGACGCTGTCATTGGCGACCGGGGGACGCATCGCTTTCGCGTCAGGGTCAAAAAAATATTTTTGTGACAGCAGCAATCGGCGGCCGCAGTTCCGCTCTGTTTCTAAAGGGAAAAAAGTCAAATCTATCAAAATGTTAGATTTGCTTTCTAGAAAAAACTTTCTTTTAATGATGGCGCGGCCATGTTCGGCCACATTTTTTTCACACGCACACTGAGGAGAACCAAATGAACGTATTCGACATCCCGCAAGAAGTCCTGCGCACCCCCGACCTGGATATGCTGCGCGCCCCCGAACTGCCGTCCGGCGAACCGACGACCTCGGGCATTCAGATCGTGTTTTCCGAACAGCTGCGCGCCTACTATCAGCACGATCAGCGCGCGATGTGGTCGCGCTGGAATCCGTGGCCGCGGCCCTGCTTCAATGCCAAGCTGCTCGGCGACATCCGCGCCTATCACGACTTCCTCGCGCGCAGCGAGGCGCAGATCGAATGCATGGGCAAGCAGTATCCGATCGAATACGTGGTGCTGGCCTCGGACAAGCCGGGGGTGTTCAACCTCGGCGGCGACCTCGATTTGTTCAAGAAGCTGATCGGCGAGCACGACCGCGCCGAGCTGCTGCGCTACGGCCGCGCCTGTATCGAGGTGCTGTATTCGAACTACACCGCGTTCGACCTGCCAGTGACGACGATTTCGCTGGTGCAGGGCGACGCGCTCGGCGGCGGCTTTGAAGCGGCATTGTCGGGCGACATGATAGTGGCGGAGAAAAGCGCGCGCTTCGGCTTTCCGGAAATCCTTTTCAACTTGTTCCCGGGCATGGGCGCCTACTCGTTCCTCGATCGCCGCATCGGCCAGCGCGGCGCCGAAGATTTGATCACGAGCGGCCAGATCTACAGCGCGCAGCAGATGCTGGAAAAAGGGGTAGTCGACCTGGTGGTCGAAGACGGCCAGGGCGAAGCCGAGGTCGCGGCGTTGATCGACCGCCGCAAGCGCAGCCAAAACGCGTTTGCCGCGCTCGCGCAGGCGCGCCGCCGCGTGCACAAGATCCAGTATCCCGAACTACTCGACATCGTCGAAATCTGGGTCGACAGCGCGCTCAGGCTCAGTCTGCGCGACCTGAAATTGATGCAGCGCCTGGTATCGCGGCAGAACGGGCTCGGAGAATCCCAGCAGGTGCACTGATGAGGTGCATTCGGGATAGCGTCGGCTGGCGGCAGCGGTTTCCCCTTCCAAAGCCGTCGGTCGGCGCTTGTTTCTCACTGGCAGCGCCACCGGAAAGGTATTAACATGAACAACAAGAATGATGTCATAACCGAGCAATCAGGGAGGGCTGGCGTGTCCGACGCGAGCCTGTATTACTCAATTCAGGAAGTTTCCGAAAAGCTCGCCATTCCAATCCAGAAGCTGCGGCGCTGGGACCAGGAAGGCGTGCTCAAGGCGCAGCGCTCGCTCGGCGGACACCGCCGTTATGCGAAGGAATTAATCGATCGGCTCGCCGCGCAGTCGATCAGCCCGGACAAGACCTCCAAGGAACTGGCGACGATCAAGAAGTCGCTCGCCGCGAAGCAGCGCATCATCCAGCTGCTGCTCGAGAGCGAGCACCGCTACCGCGACCTGGTCGAAACCTCGCACGACCTGGTCTGGACCACCGACTCGCAGGGCCGTTTCACTTACCTCAACAACGCGGCGCGCGACATCTTCGGCCTGCCGCCGCGCGATCTGAGCGGGCGCTGCTTTTTCGACTTCGAGGCCGGCAACGCGCATATTTCGAACCGCAGGTTCCTGGCGCTGCTGAAGCGCGGCGGCGAAGTCAAGAATTTCCTGACCCACGTCGTCACTGCGCGCGGCGAAGACCGCTGGATCGGAATCAACGCCCGTATCCTGCTCGATGACAACCGTGAAATGATGGGCATCCGCGGCACCGCGCGCGACATCACCGAGCAGCACCTCGCGACCCGGCGCATCGAGCACCTGGCCATGCACGACACGCTGACCGACCTGCCCAATCGCATCGCGCTGCAGAAGACTATCGTGGAAGGAATCGAATCAGGCACGCCCGGCGCGGAGCTTTTCCTGGACATCGACCACTTCAAGTACGTGAACGACAACTTCGGCCACCCCACCGGCGACCAGATGATCAAGGGCGTCGGCAGCGCGCTGCGCGGCATGATGCGTGATTTCAGCGGTGAGCTGTTCCGCCTCGGCGGCGACGAGTTCGCGATCCATCTTCCCGGCTCGCTGCGGCAGGATGCGGTCCAGGTTGCCGAGCGCGCGCTCGAAACGGTGCAGCATTACCGTTTCCAACCCAACGGCAACAAAGGCATCTCGAACCTGTCCACCTCGATCGGCATCGCGCTCTATCCGTTCCACGGCTCCGACATCACGGGGTTGCTGTCGAACGTCGACATTGCGATGTACCAGGCGAAAGATCATGGCCGCAACCGCTACGTACTGTTCGACCAGGGCTCGGACAACATGCGCAGCACCCACAAGCGCGTGCACTGGGCGAAGAAACTGCGTGACGCAATCGACGACGACCGTCTGGTGCTGTACTGCCAGCCGGTAGTGCGCCTTGCCGACCAAAAAACGATGCATCACGAGATCCTGCTGCGCATCCGCGATGACGACGGCAAGATCATCATGCCCGGCAACTTCATCGAGATCGCGGAATCGCTGGGACTGATCCGGGAACTCGACATGCGCGTGGTCGAGAAGCTGCTGCTGCACATGCATCAGAACAACCTGATGGGCAAGAAACTGCGCTATTTCGTCAACCTGTCGCGCGTCAGCATTTCCGATCAGAACTGGATCAAGCGCTTCATCAACATGCTGTCGATCAGCAAGGCCGATCCCGGCCAGCTCGTGTTCGAGATCACGGAAACCGCGGCCATGTCGGAAATCGACGTCACCCTCAACTTCATCAGAAAGTTGAAGGACATGGG
>JACQOI010000070.1 GCA_016202615.1 Betaproteobacteria bacterium | reverse complement strand
GCGCGGGAACTCTTCGGCGCGGATAACCCGCTCGGCAGCCGCGTCCGCGTCGGCGGCGAGCGCTACCGCGTGGTCGGGGTGATGCAATCCAAGGGTCAGGTCCTGGGCTTCGATCTGGACGATACCGTGTTCATCCCCGTCGCGCGGGCGCTCGAGATGTTCAATCGCGAGAGCCTGATGGAAATCGACGTCATCTACGAGCCCACTGCGCCGCTCGCCGAGGTCGAGCAAGGCATCAAAAACATTCTGATCGCCCGCCACGGCGCCGAGGACTTCACCGTCACGCCGCAGCAGAAGATACTCGAAGTGTTCGGCACCGTGCTCGATGCGATCACCTTCGCGGTGGCGGCGATCGGCGGCATCTCGCTGGTGGTAGGCGGTGTCGGCATACTCACCATACTCACCATCGCGGTGGCCGAGCGCACCTCCGAGATCGGCCTGCTGCGCGCGGTGGGCGCCACGCAACGGCGCATTCTGCTGCTGTTTCTGGGCGAGGCGGCGCTGCTGGCGGCGATCGGCGGGGCGGCCGGGCTGCTGCTCGGCTGGGCGATCGCATTGTTGTTGCAGCTCGCGCTGCCGGCGCTGCCCGTGCACACGCCCTGGAGTTATGCGGCGCTCGCGGAACTTGTGGCGGTGGCGGTGGGACTGGCGGCGGGCGTGCTGCCGGCGCGGCGCGCGGCGCGCCTGGATCCGCTCGAGGCGCTGCGCAGCGAATAGCCGAGCCCAACTCCAGCTCCGATTTTTTATTTTTTCGGGGCGCCCGCCACTTCCCGGATCCAGCGCATGATCTCCTCCGCCGAAGCTGCAGGGGCGCCGCGGTGGTCGGCATCGGGCTCGTGGAGCCGGGTGAGGGGGTTGGCCGGCAGCCTGCGAAACAGGGGGATGTTCGTGGCGCGCAGGCCTGGATAGTCGCGCTGCGCGACGAGCCACAGTATCGGCACCTTGGCGGCTTGCGCTGCGCGGTCCATGTTCATGGCGCCATCCGTATCGAACCAGGTGACGTAAGCAGCGGGGACGGCGACGACCGGATACGTTCCCTTGGAGCCCTCGTAATCTTCCAGCCTTGCCGGTTCGCTGCCCTTGCCCGCGGCGACGAGTTGCCGCGCGCGCGCCAGCGAGTCGCCTAGCTTTTCCCGAAAGACGCGGCTCGCGACGTTGCCGCCCGGAGCGATGGCGATAACGCCGTCTACGGCAAGCTTGCCCGCAAGATGAAGCGCGAACGCTCCGCCCTGGCTGTGCCCCGCGACGAACACCTTCTTCGCGCCCTTGCCGCGCAGTCCCGCCAGCGCAGTCTCGACTTCTTCCTCGCCGCGGCTGACGTTCACATCGTAATTGCGGCCCCCGGACCAGGGCATTTCAAGGCTGGCGACGAGATAACCTTTGCCCTCCAGCGTCCGGGCAAGATCGGCAACCAGCCGGGTTGGCGATCCGCCCTTGCCGTGCATGATCACGATGCCGATCGGGTCGTCTTGCGCCGCCACCGAAAACGGCGCGGTCACGGCCAGCGCGGCCAGAACAAGCAGTGCAAGCATTCGCATCACATCACCCCCATGCAAAGAATGAATAGTGTCAGATTTCCGAAGCGCGCCGCGGTAAAGTTAGACTGATTATCGTTTCCGCATTTTTCCGCATCCCGGACACACTTCGTCACAATTGCTTTCACACTGTAACCTCGCCAAGTTCGACAATGGCCTGCGTGCGGAAGTTTATCCAGACAACTGGTCAACAGGAGAAAACCATGAACATCACGAAGAAACTGATCTGCATCCTGACCGCCGGCGTGACGCTCGGCGCGGCGGCGCCCGTCTTTGCCGACTCGTGGCACGACCGCGGCTATGAGCGCGTTCGCCACAGCTATCGCGGCCATGACCGCCACGGGTACCGTGACTATGACCGCCATCGCGTCGTTGTGGTACGGCGACCCTATGTGGTGGAGCGGGCCTATATCGTCGAGCGGCCGGTGTACTACAGCGAGCCCGCGCCGATGGCGAATATCGGTATGGCTGCCATGATCGGCGCCGCTATCGGCGGCTATATCGACAACCGGCAGTAGCGCCGGCCGCAGCGCCGGCGGCTGCTCAGTCGAGCTTCACGCCGGTTTCCTTCAACACCTTCGCAAAGCCGGCCGCATCCGCTTTGATGTAGGCGGCGAATTCCGCGGCCGTGCTGCTCGTCGCCTCGATGCCGAGGTTCGCGTAGCGTTCCCTGAGGTCGGGCAGCGCGTGCACGCGCGCGGACCTCTTCCGATCTCGCGCGCTCGCGACTGCCGTATGCCCCGGTGCCATTAAAATGCATACCATGTTTGCTCAAAGTGTAATTACCTGATCCGGCGGATTCCCTGACAAGGCCGAATATAAATTTGGGAAGCAACCAATCGTGGCCCCCTCCACAAGCTTTCCATCAATATTGCGCTCGTAGCAACACTGGTCGCACCCCATGAGAAGGATATTCTTCTCTTGCGCCACCTTCGCCAGGCGCTCACCAATGGGGTCGCCTTTTACCAGAACATAGTTGTTGTCCTCGAAAAAGAACATTCCCACCACTTCAACGCCGTGAGCGTCTTCTTCCAGCTGAGGGAGAATCATTTTTCCAAGTTTGTAGGAAACCGTATGCCCTTGGGTTGAGAAAATATACGCGACTTTCATTTGTTCCTCGCCATCTGTGTTGATTATCAGATTTACAAAACATAATGTTCACAAACAGTGCATACCCCATCTTGACACTCCTTATCTTTGCCGAACGTTGCCGCTGAGGCGCCGAGAATATGTGCCAGCATTTTCTTGGTCGCGCTCTAGCGGAGTGTTAGCGCACGTTTGGAGCAGGGCTAGGGACTTCCCGGTTTGCGTGCCAGGAACGTAAATCCGTACACCGCGAAGAGCCTCGCCTTTTTTTCACCTCTGGCTTCCCCAAAGGTGTCATACGGCTGACCGATCTGGATATCGATAAATCCGATTTCCGCCAGCATTGCTCGCCAGCCTTCGCACGGAAGGCCACCGGCAATTCATCCGGTCCACAGGTCGATATCGCGTAGCGCGTCCGCCGGCACCGGCTTCCCATTGGCGATGTCGGCGAACTGCAACCTTCCACCGGGACGCAAGACCCGCCACAGCTCAGAGAAAGCTTGCCTCTTGTCAGCGCAGAGATTGATGACTCCGTTGCTGATAACGACATCGGCCCAGCCGTCCTGAACCGGAATCTGTTCCAGAAGTCCCTCGCGAAACTCAACCTGCTTGAGCCCCATAAGGCCGGCCGTCGCGCGGGACTTTTCCAGCATTTCCGGGAGCATATCAATGCCGACGACTTTGCCCCGTGGGCCCACTTGGTGGGCAGCGACGAAGCAGTCAAAGCCCCCACCTGATCCAGCGTCGACAATCTTTTCCCCGGGGTCGAGGACCCGGAGCGAAAACGGGTTCGCCACCCCGGCGAACGACTCGACGGCCGCATCCGGCATCGAGTCGACCAGCGATGAGTCATAGCCGAGGCGTCGGGCGAGCGGCCTGCCCGTGTGGAAGTGATGTTCTCCGTTGGGATTGCGGGCCACGTCCCGATACTTGCGCTTGACCTCCTCTCGGAGGGCAACTGGATCAACTGGCAATTCAGTGTTCATCGATAGATCCTCCATTAAGTGCGACGGCTGCCGCGTGGCGAAGGAAGCGATACAACCGTCGAAAGCTACTTTCGCATGAAATGCGATTCCTCGAAAGACCCTGGCGGTTCTGACTCGGTCGCGCGCTAACGATCGCGCTAAGCGGCCCGAAGCAAGCGGACGAAGGCCGCTTGCGAAGGGTCCGTCTTCAGCGGGTTAGCCGTCACTTGGGCTTCGCGGGATCGTCTGAGACGCCTTCAACAGAAAAGCCTGGAAATCGGGTCTCCATATCCCTTCTGAATTCTCCGAGCTTCTTTGAAATCTCTTGAATAGTTGCGCCCTCGTACGAGAGCGCGTTGAGAAGTTGGTCAAGGCCAGCCATCATTTCCCAGTGCCAGCGAGCTCTTCGAGCAAACGAGAAGCTCTTTTCGATGACGATCACGGTACCAGGAACTGCCGCGAGAAACGCGAGCGCAAGTTTCGGCATCGCTTCGGCCGCAGCCAAGATTGCGGAAAAGAAACTCGCGAGGATAGCGAGCCATGTGAATACCTGAGCCCACATGAAGTCGAGCCTGCCCCATTTTTCATCTTCTTGAATTCGGGCGGCTATCTTCGCCGAGAGTGCAGCCCGTTTCTCTTCATCGGTCATCGCATGCTCCCGAGGAGGAAGGTTGAAGAACTAGTGCCACCGTATCGCAAAGCGCACATAGCGACAAGTCCGACAGGCTGCTAGCGGCGGCGCTTGTACAACTGGAACAGCACCGGTACGATCAGGAGCACGAGCAGCCATTGCGCGTCCTGCGCCAGCATGTGGGCCGCCTGGAAGAAAACATTTCCGTCGAAGAAAGCACGCGCCGCCGTATCGTTGGCGTGTGCCGCAATCGCCACGCCGCCGAGCGCATAATCCATGGCGACTGCGAGTCCGCCGAGCGCCGCCTGCGCCGCCGCCGCCGCTCCGCCGGCTGCCCATACGCCAAGCGCCCCGCCGCCAAAGGCGAGTAGCCCGATCGCGAGCCCACCCACCGACAGCAGTCCGAGCGAGACGCCGCCGATCGCGATAGCGCCAACCGCGGCGCCACCCGCCCTAAACAGCACGCCGATCGCGACATCCCCGAGCGCGATCCAGCCGCGCGCAATGCCGCGCAACGCGCCATCCGGTTGCGGCCCGATGCGCACCGTCACCAGAGGCAAACCGAACAAGCGTAACTTCGACCGGTAATCCATGCGGCCACTTTACCGGCTACGCGCCAGCCACACAAGAGCGAGTACCCGCCCGTATAATGCCGCTCATCGTCACGCTTCGCCAGCTACGCGCAACCCCGACCGCCCATGCGTGTCGTTTTGTTGCAGTGCCGAAAACGCCGTTGCTATACTTCGCTGCTGGGCGCCCTCGACGAGCAAACCCGGAAAACCGCAGCACAGGAGGATCCAATGAAGATTCGCATTGCAGTTTCACATCTGCCGGCATCGCCGGTGCTTGCGCTGGCGCCGCTGCAGCACGTACGCGCCGAGGTGTCGAAAGCGCGGTTCGCGCAGCAGTTCAGCACGGGCTGCATTTTCCCCGGAATCCATGGCGTGCAAGGCGATTGATGCAGATGCCCCACCTGCTGCGATGAGCGCGCAGCCCGAGATTTCCGCCGATCTGCTGACGCGGCTCGCCGCCATTGCAGGTGCGCGCGGCCTCGTCACCGATCCCGGCGCGATGGCGCCCTACCTCACGGATTGGCGCGGACTGTATCAAGGCCGCGCCGCCGCGATAGTGCGCCCCGCGAGCACCGGGGAAGTCGCGGCCATCGTCCGTCTGTGCGCCGAAACGCGCACGCCCATCGTGCCACAGGGCGGCAACACCGGCATGTGCGGCGCCGCTACCCCCGATACCAGCGGCAACGCGATCGTGCTGAGTCTGGCGCGCATGAACAAAATCATCGAGCTCGACCCGCTCAACAACACCATGACGGTCGAAGCCGGCTGCATACTCGCCAACATCCAGCAGGCGGCACTGACAGCCGACCGCTTTTTCCCGTTAAGCCTCGGCGCCGAAGGCAGCTGCCAGATCGGCGGCAATCTAGCCACCAACGCCGGCGGCATCAATGTTCTGCGTTACGGCAACACGCGCGATCTCGTGCTGGGACTCGAAGTGGTGGTTGCCGATGGAAGTATCTGGAGCGGACTGCGCGGCCTGCGCAAGGACAATACCGGCTATGACCTCAAGCACTTGTTTATCGGCGCCGAGGGCACGCTCGGCATCATCACCAAAGCGGTGCTCAAGCTGTTCCCGCGTCCGCGCAGCAGTGTCACCGCGCTCGCCGCAATGCATAGCGCGGAAGCCGCGGTCGAGTTGCTCGCGCTGTTGCGCAATCATTGCGGAGACCGCATCAGCGCGTTCGAGATCATGTCGCGCAATTGTCTTGACATGGTGTTCCGGCACATCCCCGACACGCGTGATCCCCTGCCTGAAGTCCAGCCGTGGTACATCCTTGCCGATCTCAGCGACACGCGCGAAGGCAGCGCGATCCGCGAAGAATTCGAACGGGCGATCGAGGAAGGCATCGCGCACGGCCTCGTGAGCAACGCCGTGGTCGCTGGGAGCCAGAGCCAGGCGCAAACGCTGTGGCAGCTGCGCGAATCGATCCCCGAAGCAGCCCGCGTCGAAGGGCTGGTCTACCGCCACGATATTGCCGTCGCGGTCAGCCGGATTCCGGAATTCATCGCCACCGCCAGCTGCGCGCTGGAAGCGCGTTTTCCCGCCGTGCGCATCATCTGCTTCGGCCATCTTGGCGACGGCAACCTGCATTTCAACGCATTCGTGCCGGGGCGCGAGCGCGCCGATGCGCAGGCGCGCGCCGCCACCGATGTCAACCGCATTGTGCACGATATCGTGCAGCAATTCGGCGGCAGCATCAGCGCCGAACATGGCATCGGCCAGGCGAAACGCGGCGAGCTGAAGCGCTACAAGAGCGAGGTCGAGCTGGACCTGATGCGCGCGCTGAAGAAAACGCTCGACCCGCACAATTTGATGAACCCGGGCAAGGTGCTTTGATCGCGCCCCGCCCGCCGGGAAAATGACAGTGCCGGAACTGGCCCAGGACGACGTCCGCAAAATACTCAAGATCATCGACGAGATGGGCGACCGCGATGTCCATCCGGACTGAGCGCAACGCCGCCATGCCCGAAACCAAGGTCATCGACACCACGCTGCGCGACGCCCACCAATGCCTGTGGGCGACGCGCATGACCACCGCGATGATGCTGCCGGTCGCGGAGAAAATGGATCGCATAGGCTTCGAGGCCATCGACCTGATGAGCGCGATCCAGTTCGACGTCTGCGTGCGCTACCTCAGGGAAGATCCCTGGCAGCGGCTGCGGCTGATGCGGCAGAAGGTGACCCGAACCAGGATGCAGTCGGCGATGCGCAGCAAGAGCCTGCTCAGCTTCGACGTGCAGCCCGACGACGTCAATTTCCTGTGGCTCGAATGCCTTGCCAGGAACGGCATCCGCCGCGTGCGTGCGATCGATGCGCTGTGCGACCTCGACAACATCGTCGGCCTCCTGCGCCGGGCGAAGGAGCTCGGCATGGAATCCGTCGGCTCCGTGGTGTTCTGCCAAAGCCCGGTGCACACCGATGCGTTCTACGCGCAGAAAACCCGGGAACTGATCGAGCGCGCCGGCATCGACGTGATGATGATCAAGGACTCCGGCGGACTGCTGACGCCCGACCGCATCCGCACGCTGGTGCCGGCGCTGCTGCAAGTCACCGGCAAAGTGCCGCTCGAGCTGCACAGCCATTGCATGACGGGCCTCGCGCCGCTGGTTTACCTCGAGGGCGTCGCGCTCGGCGTCACGCAGATCCAGACCTCGATCGCCCCGCTCGCCAACGGTCCGGCGCAGCCGGCCACGCAAACGGTGGTGCGTAATCTGCGCAGCATGGGCTATGAAATCAATATCGACGATGACCTGGTCAACGAGGTCGGCGAGCATTTCAGACAGGTCGCGCAACAGGAAAATCTGCCGCTGGGCGTGCCGATGGAATACGACCAGTTCCATTATGAGCACCAGATCCCCGGCGGCATGCTCACCAACATGCGCTTTCAGCTCGAACAGGCCGGGTTGCTGCACAAATTCCACGCCGTGCTCGCGGAAACCGCGCGCGTGTTCAAGGAACTCGGCTGGCCGGCGATGGTCACACCGTTCTCGCAACTGGTCGGCACCCAGGCGGTGCTCAACGTCGTGCAGAGTGAACGCTATAAAACGGTTCCCGACGAAGTGAAGAAATACGCGCTCGGCTACTATGGCAAACCGCTGGCGCCGATCGAGCCTGAAGTGCTCGATCGTATCGTGGCCAACGGCTCCGCGCGGATAGCTCTCGAACCGCAACCGCTGGCGCCGGCGGTACCGGGACTGCGGCGGAAGTATCCGAACAGCAGCGACGAGGAGCGGTTGCTGCGTCACTTGTATGCAGGATCGCAGGTCGACGACATGCTGGCTGCCGGCCCGATGAAAACCGCGTTCAGTTACGACAAACCTGTCGTGCGGTTGCTCAAGGAACTCGCGCAACGGCCGCGCATGGGCCGGATTTACGTCGAAAAAGGCGATTTTCGGCTTGAAGCCAGGTAGGGTGCGCTTGCGCACCAATCCAACGACCGGATGGTGCGCAAGCGCACCCTACGGATACGGGAATCGCAGCGCCTGAGCCGGCGCTGCGGCACCGGTCCCGGCATCCACCCGACCCCCGATTTGCGGAGTCCATCATGAGTGAAAAAATCGTGAAAAAAGAACAGGAATGGAAACAGGTGCTGACACCCGAGCAGTTCGAGGTTACGCGCGAAAAAGGCACCGAGCGCGCATTTACCGGCGCTTATTGGGACTGTCACGATAAAGGCGTATACCACTGCGTGTGCTGCGGCGCCGAGCTGTTCCGTTCGGAGCACAAGTTCGATTCCGGCACCGGCTGGCCGAGCTTCTGGCAGCCGGCCGTCACCGACAACGTCAAGGTCGAGGACGATACCAGCCTGTTCATGCGCCGCACCGAGGTGTTGTGCGGCCGCTGCGATGCGCATCTCGGCCACGTGTTCGACGACGGTCCCGCTCCGACCGGGCTGCGCTATTGCATCAACTCCGCATCGCTCAAGTTCGATAAGAAGTGAGCCATCGTGGAAGAATGGACTTTACCGCTTTATTGCCTGATAATTGTCATGTTATGAAGTTTTTATTCGACCTGTTTCCGGTTATCCTGTTCTTCGTTGCCTTCAAGCTCTTCGGCATCTACACCGCAACCGCGGTCGCCATTGCCGCGACTTTCGTCCAGATCGGCTGGGTCTGGTATCGCCACCGCAAGGTGGACAACATGCTGTGGGTGAGCCTCGGCGTGATCGTGGTGTTCGGCGGCGCGACCCTGCTGCTGCACGACGAAACCTTCATCAAATGGAAGCCGACCGTGCTCTACTGGCTGTTCGGCGCCGCCCTGCTCATTGCCGATGCTGGATTTCGCAAGAACCTGATCAGGGCCATGATGGAAAAGCAGATGGTGCTGCCTGATCTTGTCTGGCGCAAGCTGCTGCTGAGCTGGGTCGGATTTTTTGTCCTCATGGGCGTGCTCAATCTCTACGTCGCCTTCAATTTTTCGACCGACACCTGGGTCAATTTCAAATTGTTCGGCGGCATGGGATTGATGCTGGCGTTCGTCGTACTGCAGGCGCTGATACTCGCCAAACACATCGACAGCAGGGAAACCAAGTGAAACCTTTCAGGAAAGTGCCGCCGCCGTGAGCACACTCGAGCGCATCGAACAAAAGCTGGCCGTGCTGACGCCCGACAGCGTCGAGCTGATCGACGACAGCGAGCAACATGCCGGACATGCCGGCGCAAAAGGCGGCGGGCATTTTCAATTGATTATCGTCTCGCCGTTATTCAACGGCAAATCGACCCAGGAGCGCCATCGCATGATCCACGCCGCCGTTGGCGACATGCTGGAACGCGAAATCCATGCCCTGACCATCAAGGCATATACTCCCGATGAAGTTTAATTCCCCAACAAGGAAATCATGATGAGATCCATGAAAACCTCCCCAATACTGATGCTCGCGCTCGCCGCATCGTTTGCGGCCGCGACCTTTAACGCGCAATCCGCTGACGCGGTCGCCAAAGTGAACGGCGTGACGATCCCGCAGAGCCGGGTCGATCTGCTGCTCAAGAACAACGCCGCACAGGGACAGCCCGACACGCCCGAGCTTCGCAATCGCATCCGCGAGGAGCTCATCACGCGGGAAGTCATTTCCCAGGAGGCCCTGAAAAAAGGCCTCGACAAGAGCCCCGAGGTCACCACGCAGCTCGAGATCCAAAAGCAGATTTTCCTCGTCAATGCTTATCTGCAGGACTACTTCAAGACCCACCCGGTCAGCGAGGACACGCTCAAGAAAGAATATGAGCGGCAAAAATCGCTGCTCGGCGACAAGGAGTACAAAGCTCGCCACATCCTGGTAAAACAGGAAAATGACGCGAAGCAGATTATCGCGCAGCTGAAGAAAGGCGTGAGCTTCGAGAAGATCGCGGCGGAAAAATCGGAAGACCAGGGCTCGAAAGGGCGCGGCGGCGACCTCGACTGGAGCGCGCCCGGCCGTTATGTGCCGCCATTCGGCGAAGCGCTGAAAAAACTCAAGAAAGGCCAGCTCACGGATCCCCCGGTGCAGACCCAGTTCGGCTGGCACGTCATACGCCTCGACGACGAGCGCGCGTACAAGGCGCCGGGCTTCGAGGAAGTCAAGCCGCAAATACAGCAGAACCTGCAGCGGCAGACGCTCGACAAGCTGATCGGCGACCTGCGCGCGAAAGCCAAGATCGAATAGAGGCCGTGAGCGGTCAAGACCGGCTTCCGCTTACCGCTTACCGCTTTCCGCTTACCGTTTTACCGTTTACCCGCACCATTTTCGCGCATTGCGGAACATCCTGAGCCACGGTCCATCCTCGCCCCAGCCTGCCGGATGCCACGAATTCTGCACGCTGCGGAACACCCGCTCGGGATGCGGCATGAGCACCGTGAAGCGGCCGTCCGGCGTGGTCAGTCCGGTGATGCCACCGGGTGATCCGTTCGGGTTGCAAGGATAGATCTCGGTCGCGGCGCCGCGGTTATCGACAAAACGCAACGCGACCAGCACCCGGTCGCGCTGCTCCGCGCTTGCGAACTCGGCGTAACCCTCGCCATGGGCAACCGCTATCGGCAGCCGGCTGCCGGCCATTCCGTCAAAAAACAGCGACGGCGACTCCATCACCTCGACCATCGCGAAGCGCGCCTCGAATTGCTCCGACTTGTTGCGCACGAAATGCGGCCACGCCGCGGCGCCGGGGATGATTTCGTGCAGATTGCCCATCATCTGGCAGCCGTTGCACACGCCGAGCGCGAAACTATCGGTGCGCCGGAAAAACGCTTCGAACTCGCCGCGCGCACGCGCGTTGAACAGGATCGACTTGGCCCAACCCTCGCCTGCGCCGAGCACGTCACCGTAGGAAAAACCGCCGCATGCGGCAAAACCCTTGAAATCGTTCAGACTCGCGCGCCCGGCGATGATGTCGCTCATGTGCACGTCAACCGCCTGGAAACCGGCGCGGTCGAACGCCGCCGCCATCTCGACCTGGCCGTTGACACCCTGTTCGCGCAGGATCGCGATGCGCGGCCGCGCGGAATGGACGAACGGCGCCGCCACATCGTCGGCAAGATCGAACGCCAGCTGCGGCACGATGCCGGGATCGCCCGCATCGAGTATGCGATCGTATTCCTGCTGCGCGCATTGCGGATTGTCGCGCAGCCGCTGCATGTGGCAAG
>JACQOI010000071.1 GCA_016202615.1 Betaproteobacteria bacterium | reverse complement strand
GGTCCTGCGCCGCGCGGCTTGAACAGGCGGGCGAGCAGCGGCTTGTCTGCGTGGCGCTGGTATTCGACATCTTCGATGTCGATTTGATACGAGGAAAGGACGGCGCTTGTCATGCGTTGTTCCTCCAGTCTCGGCGTGCAGCCGCTCGACTACTCGTTGTTTCAGTATAATCTCAAAAACGGCGATTAGCCCATTAGTGCGGCAGAGCAATGCACGACGTTGCGGCGGGACGAGGTCGCAAACCGGCTGGCAAAGCGCATCGGCACTTTGATTGCCGCGACGCTCATAGCCAAGGGGGGTGCTCGGCGAGTCCGAGTACCATGCCGGAATCTCCGGGTTGTTTTCCGTGCGCGCGTGGTGATCATGAATGCCGAGCCCACGCAGTTTGACGACATTGCCGACGCCGTGCTGAACGGCGCGATCGGCGAAGAATTGCAGCTCGTCTGCACCGGATAGTAAATATACGGCAGCGCGCATACGAGCGGCGCCGAAATGATGGGCATTAGCTCCGCGATCGAAGCTTCCGATTGCTGTATCGTTGCTCAGATCGTGTGCGTGAACGTGGCGCCGTCGTGAAGAACTTGTCCCATAAAGCATCCTTGTTCATTTGATGACCATTAAATATCATCGGGCCATGGGACTATAACACCTAAGTCGAGCCGGAAGGGGTCCAAGCGCTTCCCAACTCCGTTTGCATGGGATTGAACATCTTGCGCACCCAGACCCGATCTCCGGCACAAACCCGGAAGACCTGGAGGGCAAAGGGCCCGGTCGGGAGTTGTTCCGCCGGCTGCTCGGGGCGGATCCGCACCCGGCCACGCAGTGGGCCGGTGTTGGGCGTTATACATTCGATTACGTCGCCGTCGCCGACCTCAAGTTGCCGTGCCGCTTCAGGCGCGAGATGCCATAAACGCGCGTGGTCGCGCAGTGTGTCCTCATTCACGGCAACCACCGTCAGGTAGACCCGCTGGGCATGGAGTTGCTCTCGCAATTGCCGGGTTGCCCGCTCGTCAACCTCGCCACCGGATACAACGACTCCGTAAAGCTCGGCTGCGGATTGCCGTGAGACAAACCCTTGTTCGACATCTTCCAGCACTGCTTGCGGGTCGCGTTCCAGGGGGTCACCGTACCCCCCGCCACCCCACTTCAGGATCTGAACAAGGTCGCCCTCTCGAATCGGAAAGCGCACAACCTTTCCGGTCGCGAGTGCCGGCACCATGAGGAAATCGCCACGTTTGACCAGGGTTGTATTTGGGGCGCCTCCATGGGCTCCAAGGAGACCGTGGGTAGGCGTGAAGCTCGGTTCGGCTAGGTCGGTCACCGTAGCCGAACCGCGAACCATTCGCCAACCACGCCTGATACCAAGAAGGCCGCCCCTGTGCTTCCCCGCTCCACCACTGTCAACGCGCAACTCGCTGAATTCAGCGAGGAACGGGAACTCCGTTTCGTGGACTTCCATCGGCATGATGCGGCTGTGGTCGCCGCGCTCAAAGCCGGCGAGAACATCGTTGCCGTCGTGCCCCTGTACCGCCCCGGTCCCTCCGATCGGCGCGTCATACATGATGAACGGCTTGCCAGTTTCTGGATCCCGACCCGACATGTAGTGATGGGCCGTGCAGCAGTGATCCGCGACGGCGGGGGAGGGAATGGCTGGGGCCAAGGCTCCGATAACGGCGCTGGTCCCCCGGAACATCAGGTCCTGGGAGCAGCAGGTGGGCGCCGGGGGCAGGGCCTGAAAGATCGTCCCAGGGCGTGTCACCACACGAATCGGGCGAAAGGAACCGCCGTTTATGGCGGAAATGGGATCGAGAAGTGCCTTGACTGCCACGAACGCGGCGCAGGCCGCCGAAGCCTCGCTGCCGTTCAAGGGGCCCGCCACCGAAGGCGCGCTGTCACTGAAATCGACCGTCATCGAATCCCCCTCGATCCGCGCCTTCACTCGGATGGGAATCCATCGGCTCTCGATGCCATCGGAATCCAGGTTCACCTCGTAGGCGTAATCGCCATCGGCTAGCTTGGTAATGGCGGCCCGCATGCGACGCTCGGCCCGGTCGCGAACGACCTCGCTGCAACGAATAACCGATTCTGTACCATGGGTGTCGAGGATTTCTTGAAGGCGCCTATCGCCGGTCCAGAACGAGGCGACCAAGGCCATGAAGTCCGCCTTGCGTTCCTCAGACCCACGGACGTTGGCGAAGAGGGTGTCAAGGAACGCGTGGTTCGACTTGCCGCCCAGGTAAGCCTTCACGGGAGGGATGCGGAATCCTTCCTGAAATACGTCAATGGCATCCGGGCTAATGCTACCAGGTGCCATGCCGCCGATATCGGTGTAGTGGAACCGGATGACGATCCACAGGATCAGGCTCCCGCCGGCGAATATGGGATAGAGGTGGGTTACGTCATTCATGTGACCGCCAAGAATATAGGGATCGTTGATGAGAATGATATCTCCCGGTTGGATATCGTCGCCGAAACGGTCCCGCACACTGCGAACGGCATAGACCGTTGGGACGATGTGGGGCGGATTGTCCTGGTAAATCGCCACCAACTCTCCATCGGGGGCCTGCAGTGCACAGGAGAAATCGCCCCTTTCCCGGAGGTTGGGTCCGAACGAGGTGCGGATGATGGTATGACGCATCTCCTTGATGAAGCTCATCAGGGCATTGTGAATGACCTCGACCTTGATGGGATCGAGGAGCGTCGTCGGTTCACTTTTCTGAAGGTCGGTCTCCAATGCCGTGTCTCCCCTTGACTTGGTTCGTTTTTCCGAAGATCGTTGCGCTATTTTTGCTGAAGGAACAGATGTCCGGTGGTGTGAACCTCCGCTTCCCACGCCGGGGGTACGACTGTGGTTGCCCCCTCGTCATCGATGATTGCCGGGCCCGGAAGTCGGGCCTGCAGTGGCAGCTTTAGTCGTTCGTACACCGGCGTGTCGTGGAAACAGTCGTCGAAATGGACCGCCCGGATTTCCTTGAGCGCATCGGCGACGCCGCTTTGGCCCCCCGTCGGATTGGGAGTCACGAGTTTCAGTTGGGGTGCCTTACCAATCGCCGTAACGCGAAGGTTCACGATTTGCACGGCAGTGGTATCCGGTCGGTAGGACCATGTCTCGTAATAAAGCTGTTGGAACTTGGCGACCAGCGCGTCTCGCGTCAGCCGCCGGGGGTCCACCTCCACACCGAGTTGGTGGGCTTGGCTTTGGTAACGGAGTTCTAGGGCGGTGTGGATCTCCATGTCGGAGCGCAACGCCCCTTCGGCGGTCAGAAGGTGTCGCCCCTCGTCTCCCATCTGGCCGAGCGTCCTGCCGACGAAATCCAAGTCGGCCTCATCCATCGGGGCTAGGTAGCTGCGCAGGAACTCATGCCGGAGATCGGAAGCCAGCAGGCCAAGGGCCGAGAAGTTCCCGGGATGGAGGGGGACAATGACCCGCGACAAGCCCCGGTGTTGGGCCACTTCGCAACCATGCATCGGTCCAGCGCCGCCGAACGCCACGAGCACGAAGCGCCTTGGGTCCTCTCCGCGTTCGATGGAAATCTCTCGAATGGCGCTCGCCATATTGGAGACAGCGAGACGGATAATCCCTTCGGCGGCCACATAAACATCCGAGACCCCCAGCTCAACGGCAATTGTCTTCACCGCATTTTGCGCCAATTCCGGCCGCAGTCTCAGTGAGCCCCCTAACAGGGTGCCAGAGCTAAGCCGGCCCAAGACAACATTGGCGTCGGTAACGGTCGCATCCCGCCCGCCCCAGCCGTAGCATGCCGGCCCGGGAGCGGCACCGGCGCTCTCGGGTCCTACTTGGAAAGTGCCATCGTTTTCGATTCGAACGATGCTTCCTCCCCCCCGCGCCGACGGTATTGATATCCATCTGCGGCACGCGCAAAGGAAGTCCACCCACGATGCGCTGCGTCGCGACAGCCGGGCGGAGGTTCTTGATCAGGCAGACATCGGTGCTGGTGCCGCCCATATCGTAGGTGATGAGATCGGGAATACCGAGCGACCTGCCGAGATAGATGCCTGCGCTGACCCCGCCCGCGGGCCCCGAAAGGACTGTGTAAACGGGATACCGGGAAGCATGTTTAGCGGAGATGACGCCTCCGTTGCTCGTCATGAGGAGCAGGTCGCGCCGATAACCGTTCTGTCGAAGCTTGTCCTGAAGGGAGGAAAGATACTTCTCCATGACTGGGCCCAGATAGGCATTGAAGGCGGTTGTGGTGAAGCGCTCGTATTCCCGGATTTGGGGAAGAACGTCCGCCGAGCGGCATACGAATATATTTGGCAACCTGTCGCGGAAGTAGCTCTCGGCCGCCAGCTCATGGCCCTCGTTGGCGTAGGAATGGAGGAAGCATATGGTGATTGCCTCTACGGCCGCGTCTTGAAGTTGCGTCGCGACATGCGCAAGATCCTGCTTATTCAAGGGGGAGATCTCTCGGCCTTTATGGTCGGTGCGCTCCCGTACTTCGAATGATAGGGATCGAGGAATAAGAGGTTTCGCCTGACGAAACATTGGGTTGAACAGCCCGCCGGTGAACCGTTGGCCGGTTCCAATGGCAAGCACGTCGCGAAATCCCTTGGTAAAGACGCCGGCCGTGCGCGACCCCTTTCGCTCAATGGCGGCGTTCGTGGCGACGGTCGTACCGTGCAATACTCGGCTGACCGTATCCAACTTCACGTCGAGTTTGTTTAACCCTTGGGTAAACCCCTCGGCGTGGTTGCCTGAAGTCGATGGAACCTTAACGGCCGTGATCTCGCCTGTCGTGGGGTTAAGCACCACCACATCCGTAAAAGTGCCCCCGACGTCCACACCAATCATTGACCGGCCCCCACTGATGTTATCGCAGTCTAATTCCACCGTGCTTTCAAGATGAGATTAATTATGGCACAATTGTCGGATGGCCAGACCACGACGAATCGACAAAGCGCTGGTGGCGAAAGCACGGCAAGTCGTTGCTCGCACCACCGATGTACAACAACTGCGCGCGGCCC
>JACQOI010000079.1 GCA_016202615.1 Betaproteobacteria bacterium | reverse complement strand
GCGGTAAGCGGTAAGCGGTGAGCGGTGAGCGGTGAGCGGTAAGCGGTGAGCGGTGAGCGGTGAGCGGTAAGCGGTGAGCGGTGAGCGGTAAGCGGTAAGCAGTGAGCGGTGGAGGGTGCCCATTGATGCTGATGCCGAGCGGCTTCATGAAGTCCTCCAGCAGGATTTCGCCAGGCGGTATCCGCGGCCAAAAATACCGACTTGCATGCCGCCGGCTTTCTAAAATGTTCAAATTTACCCACCGAAGTACGCGAAGCGCCTTTTTTCTTATAAACTGCTCCGTAACCATATGGATTTTCTACTGACGCCGGAACAAAACACCATGCGAACAGGTCGTGTGGCAGGCGCGGTCTCGAAGGCATAGAACGCAATGCCTGAATTCCGCGTGACGGACACCTTTATCAAGGATCTATCGGTTGTCGAATTCGGCGATCGATTATCCACCGGTTTATGCGGCGCACTATTGCAGCGGCTTGGTGCCGATGTCGTGGTAATCGAGCCCGACCCGCTCGATCTGTCTCAGGAATCGAAATGGCATTATCGGGAGATTCTTGCGGCAGGCAAGCAGAGCATGGCTATCGATTCCAATTGCGAAAAAGACATTGATCGTCTGGTGAATGTTTTGGAGCAATCGGATGTGGCATTGATTTCCTCCGACTGGGCCGTGAATTTTCCGGAAAAGCTCGATGCCGTGCTTGATAAGATGCCGATCCTCTGCGATCTTACGGCGTTCGGAAGCAGCGGGCCGATGGCGGGGCAGCGTTACACCGATTCCATGCTGCAGGCATTTACCGGGTTGATGGACATCACGGGTTCGATCGAGGATCCTCCAACGCCGACAAAAGTGCCCGTCACCGAGTGCTGTGCGGCCGTTTTCGCCGCCGCGGGCATTTTGTCCGCATTAAGAAGCAGAAAGCGCCTGGCCGTTCAGAAAGTGGAGATTTCGTTGTTTGATACGGCAGTGAGCATGCTGAGCACATTCCTGCCCAATTACTTCACGGGCGAACGCCCGACGCGCATCGGCAATCGCCATGCATCGATGTCGCCATGGAATGCTTATCGGGCAATAGATGGCTGGGTGCTTCTGTGCGCGGCCTCAAACGATATGTGGGGCCGTGTGTGCGGCGTCATAAATCGTCGGGACATTAAATCCGATCCACGCTTCGCGGCCATGAGCGGCCGGGTAATGCACGCGGCCGAAGTCGATGCCGCAATCCTTCCCTGGATCAACGCCCGTACCGTCGGCGAGTGCGTGCGGCGGTTCAGCGCGGCAGGCGTTGCGTGCGGCCCGGTCTATGAGGTCAAAAAACTGTTTTCGGATCCGAATCTGGTATTCCGGAAAGCATTCTCTCAAGTGAAAGATCCGGCGTCAGGCGCGGAGTTTCTCGTGCCTGCGGCGATCATTCGGGGATCTTGTGCCGGCGGACGGAGTCCGCAGTCGATTCCATCGAAAAATCAACATAGCCAAAAATCCACGGGGCGGCCCACCCGCCAGAGACCAGGACCAGCCGCGACTGAAGGCGGCACGGTCCATGGGGTTTTGTCGGATATGCGCGTTTTGGAGATGGGAAGCTACACAACGTCCCCTCTTGCCGCCCGTAATCTTGGGGCCTTGGGCGCTTATGTCGTGAAAGCGGAGCCGCAACAAGGCGAACTCTCGCGCGCTTCTCCCCCGCATGCTGAAGGGCAAAGCTATTTCTGCACTCTGAGCAACAGCGATAAGCGCAGCGTCGTTATTGATCTGCGAACCGATCGCGGCAATGCATTGTTTCGGGAGTTGCTGGCTAAATCCGACGTATTTGTCGAAAACATGAAACCCGGAGTTTTGAGCCGGCACGGGTTCGGTCCTGACGAGATCGAAAGGATCAATCCCAAACTTGTTTATTGCTCCGTTTCCGGTTTCGGCGCCGGATCGCCGCTTGCCGACCGTCCTGCCATGGATACGACGATACAGGGCATGGCGGGCATCATGGATTTAACCCGGCAGGGAGGCGTGCCTCATAAAATGGGCATTTCCATCGCGGATATCGTGGGAGGCCAGTTCGCGCTCGTTGCGATCCTGGCGGGCCTTGAATACCGGGAACGTACGGGCAAGGGGCAGTATATCGAGCTGTCGATGCAGGAAGTATCTGCATGGCTGACCCAGTTTTTCTGGAACGGGGACGGTAGCGGGACAGCGGGCGGCGGCGTGACCAAATGCGTTGACGGGTACGTTTACGCGACGGGAAGCGAGATCCGGCGGATAGTCGCGCAATGTCCTCGGTCGCCGATGGACTCACCCGGCAATCCTTATGCGGGCAGCCGCAAAGTCGATGTGTTGGATGAGCTGACTTCTCAAGGTGTGCGCTGCGTCCCCGTTCAGACCGTATCCGAGGTTGCGTCTCATCCGCAAACAGTCGCGCGAGAACTGATAGTACGCGGCCGGTCCATGAACGGGAAAACGTGGCCGTTGCTGGCAAGCCCCATAAGACTGTTTCCTTCGCCGGTCGTGGTGCGCCGGGCGATCGGTGCGGTCGGTGCGGATCTGGATGAAGTGCTTCGCGATTGGGGCATCAGGACCGAGCATTCGCCTGCCGGCAAATGACTATCCGATCATGACTGCCGCTCGAAAGCAGCGGGCTGTTTTCATCCACGCGGTCAGCCGAGCAGCTCGCGCAGGCGCCGATTGACCTCGGCGCTGTGATGGCGCGCGGTCTTGCCGCTCGGCGCGAGGGCCTCCGTGTAGAAGAATTCCGGAAGCTCGTCGTCGGCCTCGGTAAAACCCGCCGCCCGGTTGAACTCCCGCTCCATGCGCAGCACCTCGCGCCCCAGCGTCTGAAGGAAGGACGGATCGAGGGCGGTCCCATGCGCGTCATTGAGCGCCGCGACGATGAGATCGGCGCTGACGTTCGTCACGGAACGTCCGAAAATGCACAGCCCCAGGGAATCCACCGCGGCGCACGCCGTTTGAATCTCCAGGCTCGCCGCCACCAGCTCCCCGGTCGTCTTTCCCTTGCAGTCGAAGGCCGGCAGGTTGCCCGTGGTGTGATCGGCGCCTTGCGCCGTGACCATCATGGAAATGCCGGTCACCTCGATGACGCGGGGGTCGTAGGCGCTGATGCCCTGTTTCTTGATGACGGGAACCCGGGCGACCTTGTAATGCGCGCCGACGCGGGCAGTCCCCTGGGCCAGGAGGCGGCCGCGCTCGCTGCCCCGGCGCATGTCCTCGAGGGCCCGCATCATGAACCCGACATCGCCGAACGCGCCTTGTCCGGCTTCCATCAGGACGCCCAGCGTAGCGCCGATCTCGATGGTATCCACGCCGAGATCGTTGGCAACGGCGTTCAGGCGAGCCACGTCGTCCGGGTCATCCAGGCCGCAATTGCTGCCCACCAGGCCGAGGGTCTCGTATTCCAGCGGCGACACGATCTCTTTGCCCTTCTCATCCACGTAGACGTTGCTGCATTCGATCATGCAGCCGGGCATGCAGGCGTGCGAAGGATTTCCGCCGCGGCTCACGTTTCGCTCGCGGATATGGTCACCGCCCAGCTTGAGGGGGCCCTGCGACGCTTCCACCAGCCGGCCGGCGCTGAAGTTGCGCACCGGCAGCCCGCCGATCCGGTTCATGATATCGGCCATCATCGCGGTGCCGACGCGCTTGAAGGTATCGATCGCCGGTTCCTTGTTCAGCCTCGCGCCGTATTCGCGGATCGCGCCCATCAGCTTCTTGCGGTCATGGAAGGTCGGCATCTTGTGCATGTCGACGACGATGGCCTTGACCTTCTTGCTGCCCATGACGGCGCCCACCCCGCCGCGCGCCGCGAGGCGGGACGGCCGCCCGTCGGTGTCGGCGAAGGCGATGCCCGCCACCAGGCCGAGATATTCGCCGACCGGGCCGCACAAGGCGAAACTGATCTTCTTGCCGTATCTCTCGAACAGGAGCGCCGCGGCATCAAAGTTGCCCTTGCCCAGGTAGGGAGCGGCGCTCTCGAAGGTGATGCCGCCTTCCCTGGTGATGCGGATGACGACCCAGTCGGCCGCGGCGCCGTAAAGGGTGAGCCCGGCGGTCTCGAGCTGGCCGAGCGCAAAGCCGAAGGTGCCGCCCGAATTGGCTTCCTTGATGCCGCCCGTCAGCGGACTCTTGCAACCGACGCTGATGCGGTTGGCGTTGGAGAAGTTCGTGCCCGCGAACGGCCCGGCGGAGAAGATCAGCGGATTTTCCGGGGACAGCGGGTCGACTGCCGCCGCCCCAAGCTTGAGCAGGGTTTTGGCAATGTAGTGCCGGCCGGCGCGGACGATCGCCTCGCCGTGCAATTCCTCCGTCTCGACCGAGCGATCCCGGAGATTGATGTGCAGGTATTTGCGCATGTCGGCGTCACCCTACGAAGATGGGAAATCGTTCTCGCGCACGCGATAGGGAATGACGCAAGGCAAGCCGAAGCCGTTTACACGGAATCCAAAACACCTCCGATTCACCGGGAAGCGGCGTAACCGTTATCGGCCGGGTTCTTGGACACTACGTCCGCCAGAAGAGAGCCGAATCCTTTTATTCTCTCCTTTAAACCCATCGCTTTCATGGCCATAGCCATGGTGGCCTGATTGCTCGTGATCACCGGTTTCCCGGTGTTTTCCTCGAGTGCTTCAATAATTTCTATCGTCCGGAAATTTGCGCAGCTGATAAAAATGCCGTCAGCATCTGGAGTGTTGACGTCCAATGCCAACCGATAAGCGACTGCTGGATGAAGCAGGCCGATACCGGAGACGGGTTTGGAAGCCAGGGGATAGTCCGTCACTGGTTTGGAATATCCCAGGCCTTTGATCCTGGTGACATGAATCCCGTGCGCCTCGATAAAGTCGCTTTCTTTCTTGTTGATCTCATCGGTGAACGGCGTTGCGATCGCAACTTTGGTGATTTTCAAGCATCTCAATGCGTCTATAACGGCAGTAGAAGTTGTGATGGCGGGAAGTTTTGTGATGGAAGTAATTTTTTCCATGATGGTCTTATCGTAACCGAAACCCTTGACGAAGCTTCCCGAAGTACAGCACACAACGATCACATCCGGATTGACCACCTCAATCACCGATGCCGCCTTGTATATTTCATCTTCCATCTCCACGAGTGCGTCAGGAGTAATCTCTTTGAGAACCATGCGGGCGGTGTGGATCGATACCCCTTCGGGACACATCCTGTAGAGCTCCGGTTCCGTCGTCGTATTGCGATGAGGTATCAGTAAACCGATTCTGCCTTTCCATCCATACATAGCTTCATTCCAATCAATATTTAATTGTGTCAAAATGGAACGAACGAGAGCCCATTTACCGCATTTACCGCACCTCGATCTTCGCCTTGGCGACGACCTCCTGCCACTTGATTAATTCTCTTCGGACGAACGCAGCGGCATCCTCGGGTGAGTTCTTCTCGGGCTGGTCGGAGAGCATTTCCTCAAGACGCGGCTTGACTTGGGGCAGGCGGAGAATTTTCGCGACCTCACTGTTCAGGCGCCGCACAATGGCGTCGGGCGTTCCAGCAGGCGCAAACAACACTTGCCATGGCGACACATCAAAGCCGGGCAGTGTCTCCGAAATCGTCGGCATGTCCGGCTGCGCCGCAGAGCGACTCAACCCGGAGTAGGCGATAACTCTGATTTGTCCGGACTTTTGAAAAGGGAGCGCGGCACTGCTGTCGATAAAGCCCACTTTTACAAAGCCGGCAATCAGGTCGATTGTCGCCTGACCGCCGCCCTTGTAAGGAACGTGAGTGATATCAACCTTTGCAATAAGCTTTAGCAATTCCCCGGTTAAATGCCCGGAAGACGAAGGTCCCGCCGAAGCGTAAGGCGCACCAGGGTTAGCCTTGAAGTAATCGAGCAATTCCTTGAAATTTTTTACATTTAGAGAAGGATGAACGGCCACCGCGTTGGGATGGGTTGAGACCACGATGATGGCCTTGAAATCCGTCACCGGATCGTATGGCCTCACCTTCAACATGGCAATGTTGATGGCATGGCTGGCGGAGGTGCCCGCCACCAAGGTATAGCCATCAGGAGCAGACTTGGCGCCTATTCCCGACCCCACCAACCCGCTTGCGCCGGGCCGTATATCAATTACCACCGGCTGGCCCAGGGCCTTCGACAACGGGTCCGCAATCAGGCGCGCGTGAATTTCGGTGGCCCCGCCGGGCGGGTAAGGGACGATCCAGCGGATTGGCCGAGCCGGCCACCTCTGAGCGATAGTGGATGCCGCCGCCATCGAGAGTACGGCGGCAACTGCCAGATTCCGGACAAGGGATCCCATGACACACCCTCTTTATCGAACATCATGCGACATCCAGGCGAGGTTGGAGCGGATGCACGCCTGACACTGTCAATCCTAATGATCCGATCATGCTGACATACACGTTTTCGGGTGTCAATACACTTGTGTCCCGGTGCAGGGAGCCTCCCCGATCAACCGGACAAAAACTCGATGATGCAACGAGCGAGGACCTCGGGATGACGGTAAAGCAGATCGCCGTCATTCATCTCGACTGTGACCGATCGGCAATTCGGCATCAACTTTTCCAGCACCGGCGCCTGGCGACCCAGATGCGCTTCGCGCGGCGTCGCGAGTTCAATCACCAATGTCGGCGCCGCCACTTTCGCCAAAGTCTCACCGATGTCGAACGCCCAGCTGGCAAGATAGAATGCCCCATAGCCCTGCCTGCCGTGGAGCAGATCGAGCACCTCGTCTTCAAGCTGCCGGAGTTCTCCGTCTGTAACTGCGTCCTTGCCGACAACACTGGGCCGCCACCAGATCTTCGCCGCGTTGCTGAACAGCATTGCCCAGTCCTTGAGGTCCAGGCCGGGGTTGGTCGCCTTTCGTGTCTCATGCAGTTTGTGGGCGTAATCCGGTATTGAAGCAAGCCGCTTCGGCTGATCGCTGATCAGGCTGTGGGTCATGCCGGCAAGAACGAACCGCTCCACCCGCTCGGGCCAATAGGCCGCCAGCGTCGCCCCGATTTTGTTGCCGGCATGCAGCCCGAATATGTGGGCCCTCTTTATGCCCAGGGTATCCATGAAGTGCACGACGCACAGCGCAAACGTCCGAATATCGGGCTTCCCTTCAAGCGGGTCCGAATAACCGAATCCAGGCAGATCCACCGCGTAGGTGCGGAAACCCGGCAACAGCGACATCAGCCCAACGTAGGCCCGGGAAGACAGGTTGGTCATGTGCAGCAGCACGAGCGGCGGCCCGTCTCCAGCGACACGGTAGTGAAGTTGCCCTTCCGGGGTATCGGCCAGGCCGCGTTTTATATTCATAGTCATTGCTCAATTTACGAGGAGTTTGTCGGACTTAGCGCCGACAAACCTTCATTCTCAAATTGGATACAGCTCGCACTCTTTCCGTCACTCGCCTCGTTGCGTACGCTATGTCTTCTTCTGCGGACGGCCCAGCATGAAGTTGCCGATGATGTTGCGCTGAATCTGGTTCGTGCCTTCAATGATCTGAGTGACCTTTGCGTCGCGCATGTAACGGTTGATCGGAGCATCATTGGAGATACCGGTGGCGCCAAAGAGCTGTACGGCATCGGTAGTAACCTTCATCGCGACGTCGGTGGCATAAGCCTTGGCCATACCCGCGAACGCCGCCAGTTCCTCCCCGGTAACGCCGGCGTCGACCATCGATGCCGCGCGATAAACCATCAGGCGCGCAGCCTCGGTTTGCATGGCCATATCGGCAAGCATCCAGCGTATACCCTGATAATCACTGACACGTGTGCCCCACGTATAGCGGTTCTTGACGAATTCGACCGCGTGATCGATGGCGCCCTGCGCCAAACCGACCGCTCGAGCGCCTATAACCGGGCGAAAGCCGTTGAAACCTTCCATTACCGCCTTGAATCCCTGGCCTTCCTCTCCAAGCCGGTTACTCTCGGGGACGAACACGTCGTCGAAATACAAAGGACAGGAAGGCAGCCCACGCGCTCCCAGCTTGTCCTCTTTCTTGCCCACGGTAAAACCTTTCATGCCCTTCTCAAGGATGAACAGGTTGATGGCGCGGCGCGTATCATCGTCTCCCAGCTTGGCCGCGACCACGAAAAAGTCCGCCACCTGGGCGTTGGTGCACCATATTTTCGATCCATTGAGCCGAAAGCCGCCCGGCGCCTTCTTGGCCCGGGATTTGATCCCGGCCACATCCGAACCGCTCTGCGGTTCGGTCACTGAAATCGAGGCGCGCAGATCGCCGGTTGAAAGGCCCATCAGATATTTTTTCTTCTGTTCTTCGTTGCCGCCGTGAAGGATAGCGCCGAACGGCCCCCACTGTGCGATCATGACGTAGCAGGTGTTGTAGCAGACTCGGGAGAGTTCCTCGGCGGCGACACAAGCCGACAAAATGCTGCCCGTGCCGCCGTACTCTTTGGGAAAAGGCAGAGAAAATATCCCCAAGCCCTTCAGCAAGTCGAACATGTCCTGGGGATATTCACCGCTACGATCTATCTCGTTGGCCCGGGGCGCGACCTTTTCCCGGGCAACCCTGCGTATCAGATCCTGAATCTGGCGATGATCGTCATTGAGCGAAAACAACACCATTAGACTCCCTGGCAGCCTGTCGGACTTAGCATTAGGAGTTTGTCCGACCCAAGTCCGACAAACTCCTGGGGGAAGACCTCGTATTCGAACCGGAAAGTGACACCATTTCTCGTGGCGCGCGTGCAGCGTACTGCGGCGTTTTACGGGAATCCGGATCCGCCCGTCAGCTTCACGGTGGGGCCGAATTGCTTACTTGTGGGCAAAATCCATAGTATACGCTTCGAAATAACCTGTAAAGGGCGCACCACGCATTCGCTCCGGTGGTATAGAATTTGGAACTGAATAAGGAACAGGAGGCCCCATGAAAAGACGGGATGTATTGGGTTTGGGTTTGACGAGCGCCGCCGGGCTTGCGATGGGCAGCTGGAAGGTTGCGCTGGCGCAGAGCGCTTATCCGGAGCGCCCGATCCGGTTGATTATTCCGTTTGCCGCCGGAGGCGCGACCGATCTACATGGTCGCCTGCTTGCACAAAGACTGTCCCCAATACTGGGACAGCAGATCATTGTCGAACCCAAGCCCGGCGCCAGCGGCATCATCGGTACAGCCGAAGTCGTGCGCGCGAAGCCGGACGGCCACACGTTGCTGCTGAGCACCTCATCTACCCTGATAATCGCCCCGGCGGCGGTCAAAGAGCCGCCTTATAATGCGATGAAGGATTTGATCACGATTGCCATAATCGGAGTTCAACCCGTAATGATCGTCGCCACTCCCGGGTTACCGGTCAAGAATCTGCGGGAGCTGATCGACCTGCTGAAAGCCAACCCCGGCAAGTATAACTATGGCACATCCGGCAGCCTGTCAGTCAACCAGCTCATGATGGAGATGTTCAAGAAGCAGGCGGGCAACCTGGATGTCACCCTGGTCTCTTACCATGGCACGAATGAGGTTGCAAGAGATCTTTTGGGTGGGCACATCCATCTCGCGGCCCTGACGGCTACGGGAGCACTGCCTCTGTATCGCGCCGGAAAATTGCGTGTAATAGCAGCCTGCGCAGAGACCCGTCTTCGGGCCGCCCCCGAGATCCCTACCGCCATCGAACAGGGAATGCCTGATCTCGTCGTTCTGACGTTCAACGCGATAAGCGTTCCGGCAGGCACGCCCAAACCGGTGTTGGAACGCCTGAATCAGACCATGGCAAAAATCATGGCATCGGACGCGTATATCAATGACCTCGACCGGTTGGGTATGGAACTGTTCGCCGGCTCTACTCCGGAAAAAGCAACGAAATTCATCGGTGATTTGATTCTAAAGTGGACTCCGCAGATCAAAGAGCTTGCCGCACAACAAGGCGGATGATATTTATGTTGAAACTTTTTTTGAGGAGATAAAACTAAAGTGAGTCAGACCCCACCCGGCGGCGGTCCGCTTGACGGTATCCGCGTAACGGACTTCACCAACGTCATGGCGGGGCCGATCTGTACCCGCCTTCTCGCCGATATGGGCGCGGAGATCATCAAGATTGAACCTCCCCAGGGCGATCACAGCCGAACCCGCCACCCGATTCGCAACGGTTATAGCGCCCACTTTGCCCATCTGAACTGCGGCAAGAAAAGTCTCGCACTGGACCTGAAATCCGCCGCCGGGCACGCCGCGGCTTTCGAACTGTGCAAACGCTCCGATGTGGTTGTCGAAAACTGGCGCCCCGGCGTGGCCGCCCGCTTGGGCCTTGGCTACAACTCGTTATCCAAAGTGAAGCCCGATATCATCTATTGCGCCATATCGGGCTACGGCCAGACGGGTCCCAACGCGATGCTGCCCGGTCTGGCTTCCCTTGCCGAAGCCCGGAGCGGCTTTTCCCTGGCGCAAATGAAGCTCGACAAGGCGGACAAACCGCAGACCTCCGGCATTTATTTGGGCGATTCCCTGTCCGGAGTATGGGCTTTCGCGGGTATTCAGACCGCCATTGTCCAGCGCGAGCGCACCGGTCGCGGCGCGATGGTGGATTTGGCCATGCACGACTGCCTGCTGTTTGCACTGATCTATGAATGCCATGAAGCGCAATTCGGCCCTTCCATTCGGCGCTCTCATGTACCGCTGCGTACCGCCGACGGTTACATGCAGGTGCCGCCGGTCACCGAACGCAATTTCCGCGATGTCGCCAAAGCGATCGGGCACCCGGAATGGATTAATGACAAGCGCTTCGACTCTGTCGAAGGACGCAATCAGAACTGGTTTAAACTGCTAAGCCTGATTGAAGAATGGACCCGGGAGCGGTCTGCCGCGGAATGTGAAGCCATTCTTATGGCTGCGGGAGTGCCGTGCGCCCGATACCGGACCGTCGAGGAGGCCATGCGCGATCCCCATCTGGCCGCGCGCGGCTCGATCGCCACGGTAAAAGACGGCGGCGGCGAATATCGCTTGCCGAATGCGGGCTTTCAGATATCCGGAGCGACTACCCATGCGCGCGAGCGGGTCGCGGACTTCAATCAGGATGCGGAGGCGATACTGGGCGGCATCCTGGGGTATACGAAAGAACAAATCATGGCCTGCCATGTGCAGCCGGCGGGCTCCCACGAATAAGCAGCAAGCCGGCGGATCAGCCAAAGGTGGAAGTCGGTAAACGTTGCCCGATCACGCGGCGGTTGGTTTATTTTCGAAGGAGAAATTGACATGAGGTACCTCGCGGAAATTGCAAAGACGTGGGTTTTGATTACCGGGATCGCGTTCGCTATGATCGCCAACGCGCAGTCCGACTACCCCAACCGACCCGTAAGGCTGGTTGTGCCTTTCGCGCCCGGAGGATCAACCGACCAGGCTTCGCGAGTCCTCGCGCAGAAACTCGACGAGCAGATGGGGCAACCGGTCATAATCGACAACAGGCCGGGCGCGAACAGCAACGTCGGGGCCGATCTGGTCGCGAAGTCCTCGGCTGACGGCTATACGGCGCTCTGGAATTCTTCCAGCATCATTTTCAATCGCCACATCGGCCACTCCAAGCTCAACTACGACTTGTTCAGGGATTTTTTGCCTGTAGCGCTGACCGCAACAGTGCCGCAAATACTGGTTGTCATTCCTTCGGTGCCGGCAAAGAACTTGCAGGAATTTATCGCCTATGTCCGTGCCAATCCTGGAAAACTCAATTACGCCTCCGTCGGCGTCGGCAACATCGGCCACCTCACAACGCTTTTGTTCCTGAACGCGAACAAGCTCAGCGCCGAACATATTCCCTATAATACCGGCAGTCAGGCGGCGTATTTCGACCTGCTCGGCGGTCGTACGCAGTTCTATTTCGCAACGATAGCCTCGGCCGTCCCTTTTGTGAAAGCCAACCGGATGCGGGCCATCGCCGTGACCAGCCTCGAACGCAGCAAGGCACTGCCTGACGTCCCGACCATCAGTGAATCCGGCATGCCCAAGTTCGAGTCCACTGCCTGGCAAGGCATGCTCGTGCCGGCGAAGACACCAACCGCCGTCATCAATAAGCTGAACGCGGAGATTCTAATAGCTCTGAAAAATCCGGATCTGCTACGCCGGTTTGAAGCCCAAGGGACCTTGTCATTGGGCTCTACGCCGCAGGAATACGGCAATTACTTGAGAAACGAGGACAAACGCTGGGGAGCAATCATCCGCGAAGCGGGCATCAAGCCCGAGTCCTGATCATGCGTCGGTCACCGCCGGGATTTCCTTGGGGGCGGAGGTAAGAAAAGGCCATAGCCCCCTGGCGCCAAGGCGGGAAACGACACGGCCGATCCACGCCGCCCATTCCGCCTCCGAGCCGAATTCGTCGCGCCACGACCATAAGCGCCTGGTGCTGCGATGCAGGGCGTGTTCGTGAGTAAATCCCATCGCGGCATGCACCTGATGCGCGATGCCCGCCGCGATGCCGGCGGCTTCGCCGATCCGCACCTTGGCCGCGGCGATCTCGAAGCTTGCCGGCCCGCTCGTTGCGGCCGCAAAAACGGTATCGGCTGCGGCGCTGGCAGCGGCCACCTGCGACGCAAGCACCGCAATCTGATGCTGTATCGACTGGAACCTGCCGATCGGCCGTCCGAATTGCTCGCGCTCCTGGGCATAGGTCAGGGTCATACCGAGTACCCGGGTGAGCGCCCCAGCCATGGCCGCCGAACGGAATAGTGCGCCGAGCGAGAGCACCATTTCCGCCGTGAGGTTTCCACCCCCTACGGCCACAGCGTCTTGCGGCAGGCGCAGCGCGTCCAGACGGACGTCATCCCTCGGCTCGTTGGCATAATTCGATCCCCGTAGCGCAATCACGAAACGATCCACAACCGCGGTCGCCCATAGCCCTGCCGTTTGCGCAACCACCACCATCGCATTCGCATGCCGCGCCCACGGTATTCTATGAAGGGTACCTGATATTTCCCAATCGTCGCCCCGCCGCACCAGGCTCGGAGCATCCCCGGTCAATACCGGTCCGATCGTCAATGGTCCCGCGCGCGGCGCTAATCCAGCCGCCGACAACGCCAGTTCCGCCAGCATGGTTTCGGCAAGCGGCGC
>JACQOI010000078.1 GCA_016202615.1 Betaproteobacteria bacterium | reverse complement strand
TAATTCTCCGTGGCCTGCCTCGGGTTCACAGACTGGTTGCTTGAATCGCCTACAGCAAAAACTCTCGCCCGGCTACGTAGTCACCGTCACTTCGGGTCTTCTGCCTCAAAGGCGACGTACCCCACCGGGCCGGGCAAGTCACGGGCCTCCCTTGTGTTCCGCAGAAGGTCGAAAAAACCCTTGACTCTAGAGCTTACTCTAGGGTTTATCTTGATGGTGGAGGGTGAGGGCTTTATGGGCAGAGGCGGTTTCTTCATCGGCGAAGTGGCCCGGGAAACGGGGCTGAGCATCCACACCCTCCGCTTCTACGAAGCGGAGCGCCTGTTGCCGGAGTCGCCCCGGACCGAATCCGGATATCGCGTCTATTCGGCCGAAAACGTCGAGAAGCTGAAATTCATCCGGCAGGCTCAGGAACTGGGTTTCACCCTCAAGGAGATTCGCGAGCTTCTGGTGCTGAAAGACCGCGGCACAAACGCCTGCGGGCACGTGCAATCGCTGCTCGAGGAGAAACTTGAGAACACGCGGACCAAGCGGCGTGAACTGGAGAGATTGGAAAAGGAATTACGCCGCCGGCTGGCCCAATGTCGGCGCCAACTGAAGCGCCAGCATCCCGGGCCGGAGAAGGATTGCCCGGTTCTGATTAGGCTAGGACGGGAACCCGGGGCAGTGTGAATCCGTCGGCCGACGGACGAATCCGCGGCGCGAATTGAAACATCGAAGATGGGAAAGGTAGGTTTGAAATGAAAGTGACGCAAGATCGAACCGTCTGGGCGCTGGGTGGCGCGGTGCTCGCCGCAGTCACCGCATCGCTTTGTTGCATCTTGCCGATTGTTGCCGTGATCGCGGGAGTCTCCGGTTTTGCCGCTTCCCAGTTCTTCGAACAGTGGAGGCCTTATCTCCTCGCTGTCACCTTTGGTTTGCTTGCCCTGGGCTTCTACCTGAGCTACCGGCGGGCCCCCAAGGAAGCGTGCGAGCCGGGGAGCGTCTGCGCGCGCCCGGGGTTCGGGAAGTGGAACCGGCGAGTGCTGTGGCTCGCCACCGTTTTCGTGGCCCTCTTTGCGACCTTCCCTTACTACTCCGGCTGGGTGGTGCGGGCGGTCGCTGGGACAGGGCAACCGGCGGCCAACGTGTCCCAGGTCGCCACGCAGCACGTGGTGCTGACCATCGAGGGCATGGATTGCCCGGCGTGCGCGGGGCTGCTGCAGAACAACCTCCGGCAAATTCCTGGCGTCCACCGCGCCGAAGTGAATTTCCAGGACAAGCGAGCGACTCTGGACTATGACCCACATGCGGTGGAACCTTCACAATTCGCTCAAGTTGTCGCCGAGGCTGGATTCAAGGTTACAGACACCGCTGCGAAAGGAGAGTAAGGAGGAAGGACATGGAAATCGTTACCGTCGATCTTAAGGAGTTAAGCCCGGAGATTCACACGGCTTTGCAGCAGGTTCGGAACGTCGCCTATGCCGACGGCGAAGTCGCCGGCAAACACAAGCTCTTGGTCGCTCTGGCGATTGCGGCAAGCGTCAAGTGCGAGCCGTGCGTCCAGATGTATGCGGAGAAAGCGGTGCAGGCGGGAGCCGGCCGCGAGGAAGCGATGGAAATCCTCAACGTCACGATGGCCATGGGCGGCTGCGTCGGGGAAGCGTGGGCGCACAAGGCGATGGTGGCGTTCGAAAAGTTCAGCCGCAAGCGTCCGGCCGTTGCTGTCCAGCCGACCGGAGGCTGCTGCACGGCGTGAGGTCCGGAAGCACTTAAAATTCCGTAGGAGGGATTCAGATGAAAAGAAACCTATTTGTTCCGACTCTGGCCGTGCTGTTTCTGGCGGGGATCGGCATGGCGACCGAGAAAAAGCAATCCGGCGGCGAGGCGAAGCTCCAGCTCACGCAGTGCGACTTGAAGGTCAGCGGGATGACGTGCGGCGGCTGTGCGCGGTCCGCCGAGGCCCGGCTGGCGAAGATCCCCGGCGTTAAATCCGCCACAGTGAACCTCGACAGCGCCGAGGCTAAAGTCGATTTCGATTCCACCGCGACAACGCCGGAAAAGATTGTCGCCGCGTTCAATGAAAGCGGCGGCTTCCGCGCCGAACTGTCCACTCGGCAATCG
>JACQOI010000077.1 GCA_016202615.1 Betaproteobacteria bacterium | reverse complement strand
TCACGAGAAGCCCCGTCTTGTCGGCCTTGAGCAGCGGGTCCCAGTTCGAACCCCAAAGCACTTTGATCACGTTCCAGCCCGCGCCGCGGAACACGGCCTCGAGTTCCTGGATGATCTTGCCGTTGCCGCGCACCGGCCCGTCGAGCCGCTGCAGATTGCAGTTGACGACAAAGATCAGGTTATCGAGTTGCTCGCGTCCGGCTAGCGAAATGGCGCCCAGCGATTCGGGCTCGTCAGCTTCACCGTCGCCCATGAAAGCCCACACTTTGCGCCCTTGCGGCTGGACAATGCCGCGATCCTTCAAGTAGCGCATGAAACGCGCCTGGTAGATCGCCATCAACGGGCCCAAGCCCATCGACACCGTCGGGAACTGCCAGAAAGCGGGCATCAGCCACGGATGCGGATACGACGACAGACCCTTGCCGTCCACCTCCTGCCGGTAGTTATCGAGCTGTGCTTCGGTAAGCCTTCCCAGCAGAAAAGCGCGGGCATAGATGCCGGGCGCGGAATGGCCCTGCGTATAGAACAGATCGCCGGCGAAGTTTTCGCTTGCCGCGCGCCAGAAATGGTTGTAACCGACGTCGTACAGCGTGGCGGCGGAAGCAAAACTCGCAATGTGCCCGCCGACGTTGGTGTGCTTGTTGGCGCGCACCACCATGGCAAGCGCGTTCCATCGCACGTAGGCGCGGATGCGGTTTTCGAGCTCGTGGTTGCCCGGCGAGCGCTCCTCCCGCGCGGGCGGGATGGTGTTGCAATATGCGGTGTTGAGCGAGAACGGAAAATAGGCGCCGCGACGGCGCGCTTTTTCCACCAGTTGCTCGAGCAGATAGTGGGCGCGCTCGGCGCCTTCATTTTCGAGGACGCTGTCGAGCGCTTCGAGCCACTCCTGGGTTTCCTGCGGGTCGGCGTCAGAAACGATGTCCTTCATATCCATGGCATCACCTTTGCGGGGTTTGCGGCGCCCGTTCAAGTCGGACTTGGCGAACCTGCGACCGACACTTTCGGTGCCGGGATTTTGGGACGAATTATAACATCGGGCGCACAGCGGCCACGGCGTCCGCGCATGTTGTGACGCACCAAAACCGGGCTAAAACTCAAAGCCTCACCGCCAAGGACGCGCAAAGGAAATACCTTGGCTACGGTTCAAGAAGTCCGGTGAGCGGTGAGCGGTGAACCGCGAGGCCTGACCGCTTACCGCTTACCTACTTGGCTGTCATTTGGATGGCACCGTCGAGGCGTATCACTTCCGCATTCAGCATCGGGTTCTCGATGATGAATGCCGCCAGCCGTGCATACTCCTCGGGCTGGCCCAAGCGCGAGGGAAACGGCACCTGCGCGCCGAGCGAGGCGCGGATTTCGTCGCTCAGGCCCTGCAGCATCGGCGTGTCGAAGAGGCCCGGCGCAATTTTCATCACGCGGATGCCGAAGCACGCGAGTTCGCGCGATCGGCAGCGCCATCGCGACGATGCCGCCTTTCGACGCGCTGTAGGCGGCCTGACCGATCTGACCTTCGAACGCTACAACCGACGCGGTATTGATGATGACGCCGCGCTCGCCACGCGTCAAGCAACCGCTTTCTTGGCGTCGATTCTCACTTTGACGTACGACCCCGGTGCGTCTTCAAGCGCTTTCAATTGGCCCGTGCCGGGTTCACGTGCGGGCACTTTGTCACCGGCATGTTGCTTGATCCAGCGTGCCCAGTCGCTCCACCACGAGCCCGGTTGCTGATTCGCGCTTTCGAGCCATGCTTGCGGGGTCGCTGCAAGTTTGTCATTGGTCCAGTAGCCATACTTGTTGGCTTCCGGCGGGTTGATTATTCCGGCGATGTGTCCCGAGCCGCCGAGCACGAAGCGCACCGGGCCTGAGAACAGTTTCGCGCCGGCATAGGTGGACTTCCACGGCGCGATGTGGTCTTCGATGGTAGACGCGAAATAAATGGGAAGTTTCACTCTTGAAAGATCGATCGCCACCCCGTTCAGCGTAATGCCGCCGGGTTTGCTCAGCAAGTTGTTGAGATACATGTTACGCAAGTAAAAACTGTGCATTGCCGCCGGCATGCGCGTTGAGTCCGAGTTCCAGTACAGCAGGTCGAACGGGAACGGGGCCTTACCGAGCAGGTAGTTGTTGACGACGAACGACCAGATCAGATCGTTGGCGCGCAGCATGTTGAAGGTGGTCGCCATTTCCGAGCCTTCCAGGTAGCCGCGCTCGCGCATCTTCTTCTCGAGGTTCGCGACCTGCTGCTCGTCGACGAACACTTCGAGCTCGCCCGCTTCGTCGAAATCGATCATGCTGCCGAAAAAGGTCGCGCTCTTGATGCGGTTGTCCTTGGTGGCAGCCATGTATCCGAGCGCCGAGGCAAGCAGCGTGCCGCCAAGGCAAAAACCGATTGCGCCGACTTCGCGCTCGCCGACCGCAAGTTCAATAGCATCGAGCGCGGCGACCGGGCCTTGGAGCAGGTAGTCGTCGAACGTTTTCTGCGCGAAACTCGCGTCGGGATTGACCCACGACACGACGAATACGGTATGGCCCTGCGCGTTCGCCCAGCGCACGAACGAGTTTTTCTCGCGCATGTCGAGGACATAGAACTTGTTGATCCAAGGGGGCAGTATCAAGAGCGGGCGCTTATATACCTCTTTCGTCAGCGGTGCATATTGGATCAGTTGCATCAGGTCGTTCTGATACACCACCTTGCCCGGCGTGACCGCGAGATTGCCGCCAACCTGGAACGCCGTAGGGTCTATCATTTTGACGCGGAGCTGCTTGCCGTCACCGCTCTCGAGGTCTTCCAGCAGATTGTTGAGACCCTTCACCAGGTTCTGGCCGCCGGAAGCGACGGTTTCGCGCAGCACTTCGGGATTGGTCATCAGGAAGTTGCTCGGGGACAGTGCATCGATGTACTGGCGCGTGTAGAAATCGACTTTCTTGGCGGTCTGCTCGTCGAGTCCCTGCACGCTCACTACCGTTTGGTGCAAGTGCTTGGCGGCGATCAGGTACGACTGCTTGATATAGTCGTACAGAAAGTTCTGCCGCCAGTCGTCATGCTTGAAACGGCGATCGCCCTTGACCGGCTCGATCACCGGTTGGCCATCGTGACCGAGGAAACGCAGCATCAGATGCTGCCACAGCGACAGGTAATCCTGCCACAGCTTGAACTGCATCTCGGCGAATTTCGCCGGGTCGGCGAGCAGCTTTCCCATCATCTCGTAGAACGCCTTGGCGATGCCGAGCTCGTCGCCGAATGCCGGCGCGCCGGCCGCGCCCTGGCGCGCGATGAAGTCGCTCAGGAGCTGACTGCTGCGTTGCGCGATCTCGGCGTAGGTCCTTGCGAGTTCGGCCGCATCGGGTGCGGGTTTGGTTTCGGGTGTGGCCACTGCGATTCTCCTTGACGCCCGGATGCCGCTCACGCTCGCGCGAACCGGTAGATGCCGTCGCGCCCGCCCTCGCGCCTGAGTTGTCCGCGGCTCTGCAGGCAGTTAAGGTGATCGAGCGCGAACAGCAGCGGCATGCGCAGCCAGTAAACGCCCGGCGGCACTTTGCGCACCGCACCCAGTGCCGGCGTATCGGCGAGCGGATATTCGAGCCCGTTGGCTGTGCAGGGCTTGACTTTGGCACCTGATAGCATTACGTTTACGTAAAGGCTGTGAGGCTGCGCTCAAAAGTTTTTGATCTTATACGATTATATTGCATAGCACAATGATGACTACCTACACAATCACTGACCTCGCCAAGGAATTTGGCATCACCACCCGCACTATCCGGCACTACGAGGATAAGGGCCTGCTCAATCCGAGCCGCGAGGGCACAAGTCGGATGTTCAGCAACCGCGATCGCGTGCGCCTGAAACTGGCGCTGCGCGGTAAGCGCCTCGGCTTCAGCCTGGCCGAGATCCGCGATCTGTTCGATCTTTACGATCTGGCGCGCGATGAAAAGCTACAATTGCAGGAATTCCTGACCAAACTCGAACGCCACCGCACGCTGTTGGTGCAGCAGCGCGAGGACATCGAGATAATGCTGGACGAGATCTCGTTTTTTGAAACCCAGTGCCGCAAACTGCTCGCTGAGAGCCAGGGTTCCAGCAAGGAACCGGCGGTGACCTGAAATCCGAGCTAGCAGCCTGTCGGACTCAAGTCCGACAAACTCCTGGGTCCAAGGGATGATGATCGATGCAACGATGCAAATCATGCTGACGTTAACGTAAAGGTTATCATTAATCTCAAAATGGCGCGCTGCTGCTTTTGTGGTTCCAATTTTTCTGTGTCTCTGCGCTTCATTGCGTACTTTGACGGCTACGCACGGCCAACAGAACCCATGAGTCCATGAACGTTCCGTCGCTCAATTTCGGTCTTGGTGCGACCATAGCCCTGCTGCGCGAAACCGTTGCCGGCTTCGCCGGCAAGGAAATCGCTCCGCGCGCCGCGGAGATTGACCGCAGCAACAATTTTCCAGGCGACTTGTGGCAGAGCCTTGGCAGGCTGGGCGTGCTCGGCATCACGGTCGAGGAAGAATTCGGGGGCGCCAACATGGGCTACCTTGCTCACATGGTGGCGATGGAGGAAATCAGCCGCGCATCGGGCTCGGTCGGGCTCTCATACGCCGCGCATTCGAATTTGTGCGTAAATCAGATCCGCCGCAATGGCAGCGAGCCGCAGAAGAAACGCTATCTCCCCAAGCTGGTATCCGGCGAGCACGTCGGCGCGCTCGCGATGAGCGAGCCGGGCGCCGGCTCCGATGTCGTCGGCATGAAATTGCGCGCCGATAAAAAGGGTAACCGCTACGTGCTGAACGGCACCAAAATGTGGGTCACCAATGGTCCCGACGCCGACACGCTGGTGGTTTACGCCAAGACCGACGCAAAGGCCGGCGCGCGCGGCATCACCGCCTTCATCGTTGAGAAGGGTTTCAAGGGTTACTCGACCGCGCAGAAGCTCGACAAGCTCGGCATGCGCGGCTCAAACACGTGCGAACTCGTGTTCGAGGACTGCGAAGTGCCCACGGAGAACGTGCTCGGCACAGTCGGCAAAGGCGTCGAAGTGCTGATGAGCGGGCTTGACTACGAGCGTGCGGTGCTCGCGGCCGGCCCGCTGGGTATCATGCAAGCCTGCATGGATGTGGTGCTGCCGTACGTGCACGAGCGCAAGCAGTTCGGTCAGGCTATCGGCGAATTCCAGCTGATGCAGGGCAAGCTCGCCGACATGTACACGACGATGAACGCGTGCAAATCGTATGCGTACGCGGTCGGCCGCGCGTGCGACGACGGCACGCTCACCCGCAAGGACGCCGCCGGCGCAATCCTCTACACCGCCGAGAAAGCGACCTGGATGGCGCTCGAGGCGATCCAGTGCCTGGGGGGCGTCGGCTACACCAACGATTACCCGCCCGGCCGGCTGCTGCGCGACGCCAAGCTCTACGAAATCGGCGCCGGCACTTCCGAAATCCGCCGCATGCTGATCGGCCGCGAGCTTTTCGATGAGACGAAGTGAAACGACAGATCAACACGGATAAACTCAGATAAAGCGTGATTCTGATCCGTGTCCATCTGTGTTCATCCGTGGTTCCAGGCAATATTTCGGTAGAGGAGTGGCAACGTGCAGAATGATCCGGTAGTGATAGTTGGTGCGGCGAGAACGCCGATGGGCGGATTCCAAGGCGATTTCAGGAACGTGACCGCGCCCGAACTCGGGGCGGCGGCGATCCGGTCCGCAGTCGAACGTGCAGGCATCAAGCCAGCCGACGTACAGGAAGTGATCATGGGCAACGTGCTTTCCGCAGGGCAAGGCCAGGCGCCAGCGCGCCAGGCGGCGCTTGGCGCGGGCCTGCCGGTCGGCGTCGGCTGCACCACGATCAACAAAATGTGCGGCTCGGGCATGAAAGCCGCGATGCTCGCCAACGATCTGCTGCTCGCAGGCACCAACACAGTAATGGTCGCGGGCGGCATGGAGAGCATGACCAATGCCCCGTACCTGCTGCCGAAGGCGCGTGGCGGTTTCCGCCTCGGCCACGGCGAGGTCAAGGACCACATGTTCCTCGACGGACTCGAGGACGCCTACGACCGCGGCCGGCTGATGGGCGCGTTCGCCGAGGAGACCGCTGCCAAATACCAGTTCTCGCGTGAAGCGCAGGACCGTTATGCAATTACTTCGCTCAAGCGCGCACAAGACGCAATCAACAACGGCTGGTTCGCGGCCGAAATCGTGGCGATGAAAGTGAGCACCGGTAAAACCGAGACCCTGGTGGACAGGGACGAGCAGCCGCTCAAGGCCAACCTCGACAAAATCCCGCAATTGAAGCCCGCGTTCAAGAAAGACGGCACGGTCACGCCGGCGAATTCGAGCTCTATTTCCGACGGCGCAGCGGCGCTGGTGCTGATGCGGCTCTCCGAAGCGCAAAAGCGGGGCTTGAAGCCGCTCGCGAGCATCGTCGCGCACGCCACGCATTCGCACGAGCCGAACTGGTTCACCACCGCCCCGGTCGGCGCCATGAACAAGCTGTTCGAGAAAACCGGCTGGAATTCCAAAGACGTGGATCTTTACGAAATAAACGAGGCATTCGCGGTGGTGACGATGGCGGCGATGCGCGATCTCGACTTGCCGCACGACCGGGTCAACGTGCATGGCGGCGCATGCGCGCTCGGCCACCCGATCGGCGCCTCCGGAGCGCGCATTGTGGTAACGTTGCTCGCCGCGCTCGAAAAGTATGGTCTCAAGCGCGGCATAGCGTCACTGTGCATCGGCGGTGGTGAGGCGACCGCAATGGCCATCGAGCGGCCGCAATAAAGGAACTGCATTGGCCAACCCTATCGATTTCTATTTCGACTACTCGTCGCCCTACGGCTACATCGCGGCGATGAAGATCGACGACCTCGCCGCGCGGCACGCACGCATAGTGAACTGGAAACCGATCCTGCTCGGCGCCGTGTTCAAGGTCACCGGCGCGCAACCGCTGCCGAGCCTGCCGCTGAAGGGCGATTACGCCCGGCGTGACATCGCGCGTTCGGCGCGTTTTCACGGCATTCGCATCAACCACCCGTCGAAGTTTCCAATCGCAACTCAGGCGCCTGCGCGCGCGTTCTACTGGCTCAACGACCGCGATCCCGCGCTCGCCCGCAAGCTCGCCAAGATTCTGTATCAGGCCTACTTTGTCGAGGACCGCGACATCTCCAGCCCGGAAGTCACTGCCGGCGTCGCCGCGACGCTCGGATTGAAGCGCGACGAGGTGCTCGCCGCCATGGCCGAGCCCGCGATCAAGGAGCGGGTGCGGACGGAAACGGATGCCGCGATCAAGCTCGGCGTGTTCGGCTCGCCTTACATCGTGATCGACGGCGAGTCGTTCTGGGGCGTTGATCGTTTCGACCAGATCGAGCGCTGGCTTGCCCAGGGACCGTTCTGACCCTCTGCCCATGCGCGACAAGCTCGAAGCGATCCAGGCCAACATCGTGACGCTCAAGGTCGACGCGATCGTCAATGCGGCGAACACCTCGCTGCTCGGCGGCGGCGGGGTCGACGGCGCGATTCACCGCGCGGCGGGCCCGGAGTTGCTCGCCGAGTGTCGCACGCTCGGCGGCTGCCGCACCGGCGAAGCCAAGATCACACTCGGTTACAAGCTGCCGGCCAAGCACGTAATCCATACCGTCGGCCCGGTGTGGAGCGGCGGCAAGCGTGGCGAACCCGAGCTGCTGGCGTCGTGTTACCGCACGAGCCTCGGGCTCGCGCGCGAGCATCGGCTGAAGACGATTGCATTTCCCGCCATCAGTTGCGGCGTTTACGGTTACCCGCTCGAGAAGGCGGTGGCGATCGCGGTGCGCGAAACATCCGGCTTCCTCGGCGAGTATCCCGGGTTCGAAAAAATCATTTTTGCGTGTTTCGACCGCATCATGCTCGATCTCTACCGGCAGGAACTCGCTCGTTCCGGAACATGACATAACCATGGCCGCATTCAAATCCAGGCTCAAAACCGGCGCCGAGGAATTCAGGTCGGCGGCGGCGCAGATGCGCGCGCAAGTCGACGACTTGCGGAAAACGCTCGCGCTCGCCGGACAGGGTGGCGATACCGCGGCGCGGGACAGACATACGGCGCGCGGCAAGCTGCTGGTGCGCGATCGCATCAAGGCGCTGCTCGATCCCGATTCGCCGTGGCTCGAGCTGTCGCCGCTCGCGGCGTGGGACATGTACGACAACCAGGTGCCGGCCGCCGGCATCGTTACCGGCATCGGC
>JACQOI010000076.1 GCA_016202615.1 Betaproteobacteria bacterium | reverse complement strand
TGCTAAAAGCAAAACCGCCATTTTTTCTGAACAATGTTTAATTCCACAGCCGTTTCACCTTGGTCAGCACGCAGGAACGACATTTCGACGGTTTTTCGACGACACTTTCGCGTTTTTTTCAGTGGCGGTTTTGCCTAAGGAGCTGGTCGGACTCAAGTCCGACAAGCTCCTGGGCGCTTCGCAACAGACGTTGCGGCAAATCATGCAGTCCCCGGCCGGGCGTGCTGATTCGTGCGCAACGCGCTCTCCGCGTCATGCAGATAAGCCCTGCTGAAGTCAGCCACAGTGTTGCACCCGAGGAGCGCCATCACGCGATCAATCTCCTCACGGAATATGCTTAGCGCGCGCGCCGCGCCAGGCTGGCCCGCCGCGGCAATCCCATAAAGACCCGGACGTCCGGTCTGCACGGCGTGCGCGCCCAGCGCCAGCGCCTTGACCACATCGCTGCCGCGCCGGAAGCCGCTGTCGATCAGCACGGCGACGCGCTTGCCGACCGCATCGACCACCTGCGGCAGAACTTCCAGCGGGGAAATCGCGCCGTCGAGGTTGCGGCCGCCGTGATTGGAAATGACCACGCCATCGGCGCCGCAGTCGGCCGCGAGCACGGCATCCTGCGCGTGCAGCAGGCCCTTGACGAGCAGCTTGTGCGGCCACATCTTGCGCAAATAACGAAGGTCTTCCCAGTTGAGCGCATCGTTTTTCATTTGCGAGCGGCCCATCGGGTGCGCCGTAACCTTGTACTTGATCTCGCTCGGGTAGTTCTCGTAACGGGGCATGCCGGTGGTGAACACATACCGTGCAAGCACGCCCGTCATCCAGCCCGGGTGCAACAGGACGTCGGTCACGTTTCTTGGATTGAAACTGAATGGCACGGTAAAACCGTTGCGCAGGTTGTATTCCCGATTGCCCGAGACTGCACCGTCGACCGTCACGACGAGGGCCTTGAAGCCCGCGGCCCTCGCCCGTTCGACCAACTGATAAGAAAGCGATTTGTCCGGCCACATGTAAAGCTGGAACCAGAGTTCCCCGCCCGCCTGCTGCGCGACTTTCTCCATCGGCGTCATCGAGCCGGTGGCCAGCGTGAAAGGTATCCCCGCGTCGGCGGCGGCGCGGGCCAGCGCGATCTCGCCCTCGTGCCACAACAATCCCGCGACGCCGGTCGGCGCTATCACCATCGGCATTTTGTACTTGTTGCCGAAAAGCGTGATTTCCTGGCTGCGCTTGGAAACGTCGACCAGCGTGCGCGGCTTGAGCCGTATTTTTTCAAACACGGCCCGATTGTTGCGCAGCGACACCTCGTCTTCGGTGCCGCGGTCGACGAATTCGAACAATCCCTTGGGCAGACGCTTTTGCGCGATCTCGCGCAGATCGAAAATGTTATAAGCCTCTATTTTCTTCGCCATCTCGCTAACCTTTCATAGCATGTGATTCATCTATGCATCCTGCGGCCTCATGGTCGATAGAATCGTCTGATGGCCGCCGCTCGAACTAGCCATAATCCGCCACCTTTTCGTCGCGTTATTCCGTCTTGCCACCGGAGGCCTTGATGATCTTTGCGTTTTTTGCCAATTCCATCCGGATAAAGGAGGCGAACTCCTCGGGGCTGCTGCCGACCAGATCCATGCCCTGAGCCTCGAACTGTGGCCGCGTGTCCGGCGCGCGAATCGCCTTGGCCAGCGCATCCCTGAGCCTGGCCACAATCTGCGAGGGCGTCTTCAGAGGAACGAATACGCCCATCCAGGTTGTAACTTCGTAACCCGGCATTCCTGCTTCGCTGATCGTCGGAATATCGGGAAGTTGGGGAGAACGCTTGGCGCTGGTAATACCCAGCAATCGCAATCTTTCCGCCTTGGCATGCTGCAGGACAGGAGGAACTGCGAATAACATAAGAGCCACGTGCCCGCCGAGCACATCAGTCAGTCCTTGTGCCGAGCCTTTATAAGGAACGTGCAGGATGCTGATCCCCGCCATGCTCTTGAAAAGTTCCATCCCCAGGTAGATCACGCTTGCGCTGCCTGCGGATGCATAGTTGAACTTGCCGGGTTCAGCCTTGGCGAGCGTGATCAGCTCCTTGACGGTCCTGGCAGGAACGGACGGATGCGCGACCAGCGCGAAAGGGCTGATGGTGATCAGACTGACCGGCACAAAATCCTTGATGGGATCATAGGGAACCTGCTTCTGGATATGCGGCAGGATAGTCATCGGCCCGCCGCTATTGAGCGATATCGTGTACCCGTCAGGAACAGCCTTCGCGGCGAGTTCCGTGCCGATGATTCCGCCCGCGCCGCCGCGGTTGTCGATTACCATCTGCTGGCCAAGCACGGCGGACAAGCCGGGGGCTATCATGCGCGCCACCGTATCGGCCGTGCCCCCAGGGGTCTGCGGCACGATGAGGCGGATCGGACGTGATGGATAGGTTTGCGCCGCCGGCTCAACCGCAACTGCACACGCAATTGGCAGGCAAAGCACTGCATGCAGCAATAAACTTACTTTGCAATTCATGTTTTCCGCCAGAGCATTGAAACGCCGTCAGTCCCGTCAAAGAAGGGGTTTGCGTTATATCCGCTGTTCACCCACAAGACTCCAGAAGTGCCGCGCGGCGAATTTCATAAGCGGTGTCATGCCGGTATGGAAGTAGCGCACTCCCCGGCGAACGAATTCCCTGGTTTCCTCTTCGCACGAGTAGCCCGCTATCTTTCCGGCAGCAACGATGCGATCGATGGTCTCGCACACCACTTTATGCACCTCGGGCGCGCTTTTTTTGCCGGGGAAACCCATCGTCTGCGCGAGGTCGCCCCCGCCCACGAAGAATACGTCGACACCGTCCACCCTCAGAATCTGAGGCAAATTGCGCACTGCCTCGAGTTCCTCGATCATGACGCAGACGAGGGTCTCCGCATTGGAAAATCTCATACAGTCCGGAATGGATCCTCCGAAGCCGTACCTAACCGAGCGGCTCGAACTGGTGACGCCGCGCTTGCCCGCCGGGTGGTACTTGACGGCGTCCACGACAGCGCGCGCATCCTCTGCAGTATTGACGCGAGGCGCCTGTATGCCCTGCGCCCCGCAATCGAGGAACCGCATGATGATCTCAGGATGATTGGTGGGCGGTCGCACGATGGAAGTTGTGTTTGCCAGTTCGCAGGCGCGCACCATGCCGAGACAATCATTCTCGTTGATGGAGCCGTGCTCGGCGTCGATGAGTATCCAATCGAATCCCGCGTAGCCCAGTATCTCGACCAGGTCGGGATCGGGAAACTGCACCATCGCACCGTAGACAGGCGTGCCCGCGGCCAGTTTCTCCTTGATCTGGTTCTTCCTCATCGCTTCCCTGCGGCGCGCCGCGCTGAATATCTGCAACTAATCGGCATGAATGCCGGCATCTTTGATCACCTTGCCCCACTTGACCATCTCGGCTTTTACCGTGACCATCAACTGTTCCGGCGAGCTGCCGACGGGCTTTAGTCCAAGGTCGAAAAACTTTTCTTTCGAGTCCGGCTGGCTGAGAAGCCGCACTATCTCGCGGTTCAAGCGATCGACGATGGGCGCGGAGGTCCCGACCGGCGCGAACACGCCCACCGTCAATTCCGATGCATAGCCGGGCAGGCCCGAGGCCGCCACCGTAGGCACGCCGGGAACCAGCGGCGAGGGTTCGGGGCTGGTAACCGCCAGGATTCTCAATCTACCGGTCTTTCCGTGCGGCATTGCCGCTGCCGCCACCGGAAACATCACCTGCACGCGACCGCCAAGCAGGTCAATAAGCCCGACCCCGCCGCTCTTATAGGGAACGTGCACGACGTCGATGCCCGCCATGGACTTGAATAATTCTGCCGAGAGATGGAGCGTGCTGCCCGACCCGCCTGAAGAATAACTGAGTTGCCCGGGCCTGCCCTTGGCGAAAACGATCAGTTCCTTGACCGACTTTGCCGGCAGGGATGGATGCACCACCAGCACATTGGGCGAACTTGCCGCCATCGTGATGGGCGAAAAATCCGTCAATTCGAAAGGCACGTCGTTTCGCAAAAACGGCAGGAGCCAGAGGTTGCTGCTGTAAGCCAGCAACGTATACCCATCGGCTGGCGTTTTAGCCACGGTCTGTGCCGCAATGGCCCCGGCCGCGCCGCCGCGGTTATCCACTATCACCTGTTGACTCAGGCTGCCGGTAAGTCCCTGCGCGATCTGGCGCACGACGAGATCCGCAGCGCCTCCCGTCTGAGCCGTGACTATGCGTATAGGCTTATTGGGGTAATTTTGGCCGGACGCCATGCCCGAACCCGCAAACATCACAACCATTGAACACAGCGTGGCCCCAAGACGCGTATATGGCATGCATCCTCCAGAAAAAAGCCGTAGCTGCTGGAGGATGGCCCGAACGACCTCGGGCCCGATGTCGTCGCCGAGCAGTATTCCGATCTTCAGCATCGCAGAAGCTCCTTCCCCTGACCAATCAGTTCCATTTCATGCGCCGCACGGCTTTCATCCGCTGTACCGAATCGCCGGCAAGATGCGTCCAGATCACGGCGTCGCGCACGAGCTTGTCGACACGCGCGTCCATCGACCGCGCGCCCGCCGAGGCGTGAACATCCATGTTGAGCGCAGTGACGCGCTGCACGACGTCGGTCGCGAAATTCATCAGCAGCACGTTGTTGACCGAATGATCGCTGGTTTTCGCATCGCTTTCAGCGGCAACCCGCATCACGAACGAGCGCAGCGCTTCGGTCAGCATGTGCATTTCCGACAGCTTGAGCTGGATGATCTGGTTGTCCTTGAAGTAGCGCGCGCCTTCCCAGCGCGTGCGGGCTTGCGCCGTCGCCATTTCGAGCGCGTCCTCGCACACTCCCAGCGCATTGGCCGAGAGTTCGAGATCGCCGAAAGTGCCGTGGCGCGTCTTGTACGCGCCATTCACTTCGCCCACCACGTTGGCATGCGGCACGCGCGCGTTTTCGAATATCAGCTCCGAGTTCTGATAAAAGCGCCAGCCGCTCTTGTTGAATACCTTGCCCACCCGCAGGC
>JACQOI010000067.1 GCA_016202615.1 Betaproteobacteria bacterium | reverse complement strand
CTTTTAGCAGCCTGTACGGACCGTTAAGACCGACAGGCTGCTAGCAGCGCGGATAGGACGGCGAAGCACGCGCGCGCAGTCCCGATCGGGCGCACCGAGCGCCGAACCGGCATCGCTGCAGCGTTGCATAGTCACAGGACGCCGGCGACGGGCGCATTGATTTTTCTATTTGACGTGTCGGCATGCTTGGCACGCAGAGTTGTCCAAGAGAAGGTAAATTATGCGTAACGCTTTGTTGTTTGTATTAACGTTGCTTGGAGCTTCGCTGTGCTATGGCGCCGAAGTTTATCCCAGTAAGCCGGTGCGCGTGATAGTGCCTTTCGCGCCCGGCGCCGCCACCGATGTCACCGCTCGATTAATTACGAAGCAACTATCGGAGCGCTTCGGGCAATCGTTCATCGTCGATAATCGCACCGGCGCCGGCGGAGTGATGGGCATTAATATCGTCGCTACCGCAAGTCCCGATGGCTATACGCTGCTGTTTGCGGGGAATTCGCTCGCCACGGCTGCCGCGGTGCAGAAGACGCCCTACGATCCGGTCAAGGATTTCGACGCCATCGGCCGCGTGGCGTTTGCGCCGCTTGTGATCGTGGTGCGGGCAAACTTTCCGGCTGGTTCTTTGCAGGAATTCGTGACGTACGCAAAAGCGAACCCCGGCAAAATTAACTTCGGCAGTGCTGGGGTGGGCAGCGGTCAGCACCTCGTGACGGAACTGTTCGGCCTCACAATCGGCGGCATCAAGATGGAGGCGATCCACTACAAGGGCACCGCCCCCTCACTGATCGACCTGATCGGCGGGCGTATCGATTTCGTCATCACCACAATGGCCTCGATCCGTGGCACGGGCGGAGCGGAAAGACTACCCAGGCTCGCCTATGCGAGCGAGCAACGCGTTCCGACGGATCCGGACGTACCGACCATGCGCGAAGCCGGGTTTGACCTCGTGGCCGGAGTGTGGTGGGGCATGCTCGCACCTCATGGACTACCAAGCAAGATCCGCACTCGCCTCAATGCTGAGATCAATAAAATCGTCGCCGAACCGGCATTCGCAAAGTTCCTGGATACGATCGCTGTAGCGCCTGCTCCGTCTACCCCGCAAGAACTACAGATGCTCGTGGCTAAGGACGTGCAGCGTTGGACAGCAACGGCGGAACGGGCCGGCGTCCGCGAGCACTAGCAGCCCTCCCATCCCACAAAAGCGATTTCATTGAGTTTGGATCCCACTTGGAGAGCAACGGAGTCAGGCTTGGCTAATTGCATAAAGGGTATCGGTCGAGGGCGCGGGCGAGAGATCACCAAAGAGGAGGAAATCATCCGCAGCAACGCATCCTCCCTCAAGACGTCACATCCGAGCTTGCCCAAAACGACGACGCAGGAAAGCAAGCGCATCCTGCGCGCAGCGGTCCCCGAGATAATCGCCGATATTGTGCCGGCCGCCCTCGTAGACGATCAGCTCGCAGTCCGGGATGCGGCGTTGCATTTCGCCATAGGCCGAACCGTCCCCGATCGGTTCGTCGCCAGGCGCGATGATCAGCGTCGGACACCGGATGTGCGCGACGTCGTCCATCCAGTACAAACCCGTCATGTGCAGGATGAACCGCTTGATGTAGTCAAGATCGTTCTTGCATACCTCGTCCAGAAACCACTCGATCTGCGCGGGATCGGTTCCCGGGGGGAAGCGGTCGGAGATGGTCTCTTTCAGGAAGGGCCGCAGGCCTTTGCGCTCGATTTCGGGTATCCAGCTCGCGGCCTGGCTGTTCCTGAGTCCGGGCTTGGAGGCGACGAGTATCGCGCTCAGCACTTTCCGCGGATGGTGTATCGCCATCTGCTGCGACAGGTAGCCTCCGGCGGCAGACCCCATGAAGTGCGCGCGCTCCACGCCGAGATGCTCGGTAAGCTCATGGAGATCCTGCGTAAGCCGATCCAGCGACAACGTGCTGTCCGCGGGCGGTACCTGCGAGGCGCCATGGCCGCGGGTGTCCATGCGCACCACCCTGAATTCGCGCGCCAGGTAGGGCACCATTGCATACATGCGGCGCGAGCTGCTCATCGCCGAATGCGTCAGGAACAGCGTTTGGGGCTCGCGCCACGGGTCCGTATAGTCGTCGACCGTGTATGCAATGCGGGTTCTATCGCTCGCGACGAAGGTCTGGAGATTCATCGGGCTGTCTCATTCTCGGATGGTTTTAGAGGTAGTGTATATTGCTCTCACAACATCGGATAGGAGTTACGCAATGTGGAATTCATCGGTCGCGAGCAGGCAACCGGCGGGCCTTGTTTTCGCGCTGGCAGCATTGGTTCTGGCACCCGCCGTACACGCCGCGGCGTATCCTGACAAGCCGGTGCGCCTGATCGTCGCGGCGGCGCCGGGTGGCAGCGCCGACGCGATCGCGCGCACATTCCAGCCCGGCATGGCGGAAGCGCTGGGCCAGACGCTGGTGATCGACAACCGCGCCGGCGCAAGCGGGATCATCGGCATCGAGCTGGCGGCGAAGGCGGCTGCGGACGGTTACACCGTTCTGCTCAATACATCGACGCATACGACCATGCCGGCCTTGTCGGCCAGGCTGCCCTTCGATCTGGAGCGGGATTTCGCCGCCGTCACCTTGTTGGTGTCGCAACCAAATATCCTGGTTGTCCATCCGAGCCTGCCGGTCAAGACGGTGAAGGATCTTGTCGCCTACGCGAAGGCCAAGCCGGATGCGCTCAACTTCGCCTCGGGCGGCACGGGGACCTCTCCCCACCTCGCTGGAGAAATGCTCAAGCTGCAGGCGGGTATTGCCATGACCCACGTGCCCTACAAGGGGTCCGGACCGGCGATCGGCGATCTTCTGGGCGGCCACGTGCAGGTTATGTTCGCGGGGCCGTTCGCGGTGGCTCAGCACGCGCGCGCCGGGCGGCTGCGCGCGCTCGCCATCGCCGCCATCAAGCGCTCATCGGCTTTGCCCGCGGTGCCGACCCTTGCCGAGGCCGGTTTCCCCGGCATGGAGAACGGTACCTGGTACGGCTTGGTCGCTCCGGCGCGCACGCCCAAGGCCGTGATCGCCAGGCTGCACGAGGCGGCACGCAAGGCGGCTGCGACGCCGGCCTCGAAAAAACAATTGGAGGCGATGAGCGTCGATGTCGGCCTGAATCAGCCGGACGAGTTTGAGAAGTTCATCTCGCAGGAAATCCGCCGCTGGGGCAAGGTCGTCAGGGACGCGCGCATCAAGGCCGATTGATAAGAATGCCTGAGTCACGTTTGCGCGTCGAATGGAACGGGTCAAAGACATGCTGGAACGAGCCATGCCTCCGGTTATGGCGGCAGCCGAGCATGGGGTGAGCGCGCCCCGCGATTTACTTGGCGCGCCCGGGCCCAGTTCTGCGACGTTCCCGACTATCTAGTCGCCGCGTATCTTGGCGGCTTTGATCAGCTTGCCCCACTTGGCCATTTCAGATTTAACGAAGGATTCAAACTCCTCGGGAGACGTGCCGACGGTTTCCACTCCGGTATTGAAATACCGCTCTTTTACTTCCGGCCTGCGCAGGACTTGAACGATCTCCTGATTCAGCCTGTTGACGATGGACGCCGGAGTTCCCGCCGGCGCAAACAGGCCGTTCACCAATACTGCCTCGAATCCCGGAAAGCCGGAGGCAGCAATAGTAGGTAGATCCGGAAACTGCCGCGATGGCTCGGTGCTGGTCACAGCCAAGGCCCTCAAGCGTTTCGACTTTATAGCCGCCGCACTAGACCCAAGGGTCGGAAACGACAGCTCCACTTCGCCCGCGAGGAGGGCGAGGACAGCAGGTCCGCCCCCTTTGTAAGGAATCGGCACTATGTTGACACCGGCCATGGCCTTAAATAGCTCGGCCGCGAGATGAACCGGGCCACCTGGTGCTGGACGCGCATAGTTCAGTTTTCCTGGCTGAGCTTTTGCCAAGCTGATCAGCTCGCGAACAGACTTCACCGGCAGCGAAGGATGCACAACGAGCACATTGGGGGAGCTGTCGGTCAGTGAAATGGGCGCAAGGTCCTTTACCGGGTCGTAGGGCACGTTATCCTGCAGGAAAGGCAACAGCCAAAGGGAGCTTGAATAGAGGAGCAGCGTATAGCCATCGGCGGGCGACTTCGTCACGGTTTGCGCTGCGATTATCCCGCTGGCCCCTCCCCGGTTTTCGACAATGACCTGCTGTCCGAAGCTGTTGGTAAGGCCTTGTGCTATTATCCGCGCGGAGAAATCGCCGGCCCCCCCAGCGGCTCCCGTCACTATACGTATCGGTTTGGTAGGATAGGTGGCCTGTGCATACGCTGCGCCGCATCCAGCAAACATTAGGGCAATCAAGTAGGTGCCTAATGCTGAATGGATTTTCGACATGGCTGGACCTCCTTCTATAAGGTTTTGACCGCCCGTGTCCAATTCACCGCCCGCGGTCGTTTGAGCATAATGTATTCATCCTTAGCGGGATCATAATACGCTACGCTCCTGCTGACGGCCGGTGACAACCGTACGCTCCCGCCGGTAGTTGAAACTGTGATGGCGATATGAGTCATGATTCTACGCGGTTTTGCTGATTGTTGCGGCATCTCCGGGTGGGAAATCCAACGCCACGAAGTGCGCACCGAGGCAGCGTATCGCCGGTTAGCGCGACGGGACCAGCGCCCAAAGTTGCTTTGACGAACAGCAGCGTTCGCGTTCGAAACAGGGGTTCGATGAGAAACTGATCATGGGGTCGACCAAAGTGGTTTAAGCCCCACCTTGGCGAATGACCGGTTTTGGCCTAAAGCGACCGTCGTTCGATGGGCGTAATCCGATCCGATATAGCTGACATTCGCGCAACGTTTGAAATAAGCGAACGGGAAAAAGCGCACGCCCGCTGTTGTGGAGCAGAGGGCATGGCATGTCGCAATAATCAGCAAGACCGCGTAGAATCATGACTCACTCCGCCACTACAGTTTCAACTACCGGCGGGACAGTGCCGCTTTGAGCAGCCCATCATTGAGTGGATTGCATTTGGGAACGCGAAAATCTGGACACTGGAAAGGGGGGAGAAAAGTCATGCGAAAAGCCCAACGACGCAGATTTTGGTTATACACGGTCGTTACCGTATTTGCTCAACCTTTGGCTTCCGAGGCGCTAGCGCAAAGCTATCCCAACAAGCCGGTTCGCATGGTGGTAGGGATGGTCGCGGGCGGCGGGACCGACGTTACAGCACGCCTGGTCGCGCAGAAATTATCTGAACACCTGGGCCAGCCGGTGGTCGTCGAAAATCGCCCCGGGGCAAGTACTGCGATAGGGACCGAGAGGGTTGCCAAGTCGCCCACAGACGGCTACACACTGCTGATGTTGTCGTGCACTACCAGTGTTTTGTCGGCGATGCGTACCAATCTTCCCTATGACCTGGAGCGTGATTTCGCGCCGGTATCCATGGTGACGACCGCGCCGTTAGTGCTTCTGGTTCATCCGTCGGTGCCGGCGCGCGACGTCAAGGAGCTGATTGCGCTGGCACGGTCACGGCCAGGCAAACTCAATTATGGATCGTCTGGTGTCGGTGGTATTTCGCATCTTGCGGGCGAGCTTTTTAGCTTGATGGCTAAGGTAAAACTCGTACACGTGCCGTTTAAGGGTGGGGGGGAGAGTGTCATCGCAAGCGCGAGTGGTCAGGTCGACATGAATTTCCCCAGCGTCGCCACAGCGACGCCTCTCCATGGGGCCGGCAAGCTCCGGGCACTCGCGGTTAGCAGCGCGAAGCGCTCGTCGTTATTGCCGTCGATACCCACGCTCGACGAGTCGGGATTGCCTGGGTACGATCTCTTTTGCTGGTGGGGCGTGCTCGCACCGGCAGCCGTGCCAAAAGACATCATCGCGCAGCTTAATGCGGTGATCGGCAAGATCGTCAACACCCCCGAGATGAAGGAATCTATTAATAAGCAAGGCATGGAACCGCAAACCAACTCACTGGAGCAGTTCGCCGCGTTTATGCGCAACGAGATGGCGCAGTACGCCAAGTTGGTTAAATTGGCCGGATTGAAAATCGAATAGCTCTTCCGTGCCTTGTTAAAGTCCACTTGGCTCAAAAGATGGCGCTGATCTAAGGCAAGAATGCACGTTGTCAATTAGGGGGAACTATGGCGGTTAGTGATCCATTTCCCGGCACTCTGTTTTCAAATCGAGGCACGCGCATGCGTGGCGTCAAAGCTGTCATCGAGACGCTCAAGGCGCATGGGGCCGAGTACCTTTTCGGGGTGCCGGGCAGCACGTTCGTGCTATTTGCCGAATTCGCGGGAGGCGACGACGTCAAGGCGATTCCCACGCGGGGTGAGCGGGCGGCAGCCTGCAACGGAGGAACGGAGTCGAGGAACGGGGTCAGGCTTGGCTAATTGCATAAAGGCGTCGGTCGAGAGCACGGGAAGCCCAGCACATTCGCTTTCGGGCGCACCGAGCACCGATCCGGCATCGATACTGCGGTGCATCGTCACCGGACGCCGGCGCCGGGCGCATTGATTTTCTATTTCTTGATGGATTCGCACGTGCTCTTCGGTATCTCAGTCCAGGGTCCATACTCGCCGGACGCACCGCGGGAGCGGCACTTCCCGGGCGTGCTGGAGTCGGCCATCGCCGCGCGCGACGCGGGGTTCGACTTCATCACCACCGGCCAGGAGTACCTCACTCCAGGTCCCGCGATCTACACTCTGGCGGCCATCCCGTTGCTGGCCCGCCTCGCTGCGGACCTGCCTGGCATGCGGATCATGACCGGCGTGTACCTGGTCCCGCTCGACCATCCCCTCCGTCTGGTGAATGACTTCGCCACCCTGGACACGATCTCCGGCGGCCGCTTGGACATTGGGATGGGGCTCGCCTATCGCAAGCCGGAGTTTGAGAACTTCGGCGTGGACATCAAGACGCGGGGGCGGCGGTTCGACGAGGCAATCGACGTGATGCGCATGCTCTTCACGCAGGACCTGGTGACCTATGAGGGGCAGTTCTTCAAGCTGCATGAGGCCCGCTCACGCGCCCGGGCCATCCAGCGACCGCACCCGCCGTTCTGGATAGGCGGCTACAGCGCGGCGGCCGTGAGGCGCGCGGCGGAGCGTGGCGACGGGTGGTACCCGGGCGCCTTCGCCGAGCTCTCCGTCCTCAAGGACCAGGTTGCGCTCTACCGGAAGACGATCAGTGACCTTGGGAAGCCGGGCCAGGGTCAGCTCATGGTCCTCCGCTTCACGTGGATCGACGAGGACCGGAAAAAGGCCCAGCAGCTCGCCAAGGACCATGCGGAGGGGCCGCACCGCAATTACGTGGCTACGGGCCTGCGCGAGAGCCTGGCCGAGTACAAGTCCCGCCCATGGCTCTCCGGCCACGACCTCTTCGTGGAGAACTGGTTTGCCGGCAACCCCGACGACATCTACGAGCAGATCAAGCTCTACATCGAGGTCGTGAGGCCCGACCGCTTCAACTTCCGTGTCTCCGTGGACCCCTCGGCGCACGCGGACGCGCACAAGGCCGTGCGACTGCTGGGCAGGGAAGTGCTGCCGCGCGCCCGCAAGTTCGCCGCATCGCTTGCGGCGGCAGCGAGGTGATACCTGGCGCCATCGCGGACGGAGAAATGGTATACACCATTATTTACGGATAAGCTCTTAGCCAATGACCTCACGCCATCGCTATCAATCAAGGAGGGGAAATGAAGATCAGTAACCGCTTGTTGCAGCAATTGCGTACCGTTTTCTCGTTAGTCCTGTGTGCCTCCATTACGGGTGCGGCGTTAGCCCAATCCTATCCGACCAAACCCATTCGGTTCATCGTGGCGGCCGCTCCGGGTGGCGGAAGCGACTATATTGCGCGGATAGTCGGACAGAAATTGAGTGCCGCCTTGGGACAGACGGTGGTTATCGATAACCGGGGAGGCGCGGCCGGAAATATCGGCGCGGAACTTACGGCCAGAGCGTCACCTGATGGTTATACGCTGGTGGTTGTGGCATCGAGTCACGCCAGCAATATCAATCTTTATCGCAAGCTCTACTATGATCCTGTAAAGGATTTCGCGCCTGTCACACAACTCGTTTCGAACTATTTTCTTCTCGCCGTGCAGCCTTCATCGCCGCCGAAAACCGTCAAAGAGTTCATCGCGTTCGCGAGATCGAAGAAAGGCGAGCTTACTTACGGTTCTGCAGGTTCGGGGCAGGGCGCTCATCTCGGGATGGAATTGCTCAAGACGCTCGCCGGTTTCGATGCCGTGCATGTGCCGTATAGCGGAATCGGGCCGGCAACCGTAGCCCTTCTGGCAGGGCAGGTCGATGTCGCTTTACTGACGCCGCCATCCACGCTGCCTCAAGTGAAGGCCGGGAAACTGAAGGTACTGGCGGTGACGAGCTTGAAACGCATGGCTGTGCTGCCGAGCGTTCCGACCATTGCGGAATCCGGATTTCCCGGGTTCGAGGTCAATAGCTGGCAGGGATTGCTGGCGCCTGCCGGCACACCGCGGGAAATCGTCACCAAGTTGTACGAGGAAACCTCCAAAAGTCTCAAGCTTTCCGATGTCCTCGAACGCTTGGCGGTCGTTGGAGCGCAGCCGGTCGGCTCTACGCCCGAAGAATTCGCGGGTTTCATTCAGGCTGAAATAACAAAATGGGAAAAGGTCATCAAACAATCCGGAGCGAGAGCGGATTGAATAGTGCCGTCGGGGTCAGGCTTGAATGGCACTTACATAAGGGTATATAACTCGTCACCCCGTGCTACGACACGGGGTCCAGTCAGATAACGAATCCATTTTTGTCCTGGATTCCGGCCCCGGCTTAGAACCTGCCGGGGCAGGCCTTCACTTGCCGCACGCCGGTAGCGCACTGCTTGCGCCAAGCGAGCAACCAAGCACCGAGTCACAGGACGCCGGCGACGGGCGCATTGATTTTCCTTCTATGAGGGCGGGACGCTTGCCAAGCTCCTTGGTGGCGGGTTTGCTGTTTAGCTCAATTCCTTTTGTCTGATTCGCAATCGCTGAGGCCGCTGGTTGGCTCGGTTGCTGTCAGAGTGCAGGCGATTTCGACCAACATCGCTCTCACCCGGCATGGTGTCGAAGTGCAGAAAGATGTTCGTCAGAAGATCGCCGCCTGATCAGCGCGAATGTATTGGCCCGATGCGCCCGATTGGCAGTAAATACGCAACTCAGCATGCTAGAATTGAATAGTCGTTCAGTCTCCGGCATGGCGGGTTGAAGGTCTTTGTTTTGAACATCCCTTGAGCTTCAGGAAAACCGAGGATTTGCCTATGAAAGTTTATGATGCTGTGGCGAATGCTTTTGTAAAGGAAGGCACATCGACCCTTTTTGGGCTCTTAGGCGGTCAAATAAGCTGGTGGTCATCCATAGCCAGGCACCCTGGCATCCAGATAGTGGACGCGCGGGATGAGGGCGCCGCGGTGTCGATGGCCGATGGCTGGGCGAGAGTGACGGGCAAGACTGGTGTTTGCAGCGTGCACTACGGGCCCGGCCTCTCGCGTACGACGACATCCCTGATTGTCGCCGCGCGCTCGCACACACCGCTGGTCGTCTATACCAGCAAAACCCCCTTCAACAACGAGCGTGACCCCCAATACCTCGACCAGGAAAAGCTGGTGAACGTGACGGGTGCGGGCTACATCGAGGTGCTGACGCCGTCATTTGCGGAAAACGCGGTGCGTCAGGCGTTTTACCGCGCCAGGCTGGAGTCCCGGCCGATCGTAATGTGCTTGCCGGTGGATATCCAGGACAAGGAATGTGATGGCGGCGACGACGAATATCAACCATCTTCGACGTTATTCACGGGCCAGCAGCGTATCCGGCCTGACCTGGAGCGTCTGAATGAAGCGGTCAAGATTATTGCCGCGAGCAGAAAGCCGGTGGTCGTATTAGGCCGTGGCGCAATGGAGCCTCAAACGACGGAAGCTGCAGCCCGGCTGGCAAAGCGCATCGGGGCCTTGATTGCCACCACGCTCATAGCCAAGGGGGTGCTCGGCGATTCCGAATACCACGCCGGAATTTCAGGCCTGTATTCCACGCGCGCAGTGATGCAACTTTTCGAGGAGGCCGACTGCGTGATTGGCATCGGTGCGGGGTTGAATATCCGTACTCTTGCGGGCGGTTTTCTTTACCCTCGCGCCCGCATCGTCCATATCGACATCGCGCCGCATGTGCTGATGGGCAATGGCAAAAGTGCTGACTGCTACATTCAGGGCGACGCCGCGGTGACGACACAGGAAATCGACGAAATGCTGGCGCAAAAGGGCATCTCCAAGGAAGGTTACCGCACCGCGACAGTGCGCAAAGTGCTGCGTGACGCGGACCGGGACCCAGCCGAATTCGAGATTGAACCTGGTACGGTTGACCCGCGCGAAGCGGTCAGAGTGATGGACGAACGATTGCCATCGAACGTTGGTTTAGTCAACGGTATAGGGCACGGTGCTTCGTTCCCGGTCGTGGTGATGAAGAAGCCGCGTGCGCCGCAGGTGTATGTTACCGGCTTTAGTTGCATAGGGCAGGTGCTCGCGACCGCGATTGGCATTGGTGTCGGGATCGGCGAACCGATCGCTGCTGTGGAGGGCGATGGCGGCGCAATGCAGAACATTCAGGAACTGGATACGGCTGCGCGTTTAGGCCTCAAATTGCTATATGTCATCCTGAATGATCAAGCCTACGGTGCCGAGTATCATAGAGTCAAAGTCAGAGGCCTTGATACCAACCTGTCGGCGGTTCGTTCTCCCGATTTCGTTGCTCTCGGCAGGGGATGCGGCTGTCGTGGCCGTGTGGCGCGCACGTCGGAGGACGTTGCGGCAGGAATTGATGAATTTCTGGCTGGTGATGGACCCATGGTTCTCGATGTCAGGATATCACGCAATGTCCTCGGCATTCCCTATCGGCGATTACTGTACGGTGAGGATGTGTAGGTGCTTCCCGGCTTGCGGGGGAAGTTGAGTTGATCATCGATATTCGAGAGGAATTTGAGGTTCCAGCGAGCCCCAAGGTCGTTTGTGAGATCATCTCCAACACCGCAACTACGGATGGCACGCCGCCAGGAACGGTCATGAACAAAGGAGGAACGATCATGAAGAAAGCAGTATGGGTGTTATTCGGCGTTCTGGCTTTGGCGCTGTCAGCCATGTCCTCGTCCGCGCTTGCCCAGGACATCTATCCCTCATCCCCGATCAGAGTGGTGGTGGGGTTTGCACCGGGCGGTGCGGCCGACACGGTTGGTCGTTTGCTGGCGCAGAAACTCTCGGCAAACATGGGCACCAACGTCTTCGTCGAGAACAAGCCCGGCGCCAACAGCAACATCGGCGCCGAGTTCGTCGCCAAGTCCAGGCCGGACGGCTACACGCTGCTGTTTAATGTCCCCAGCAACATCCTGAGCGCGGCGTTTGGCGAGAAACTCGGCTACGACGTGCTCGAGGACCTGGCGCCGGTAGCGCGTGTCGCCTCCGGGCCGATGATGCTTACCGTGCATCCTTCAGTGCCGGCCAACACCGCGGCTGAATTCATTGCCTACGCCAGAGCCAATCCGGGCAAGCTCACTTACGGCTCGGGGGGTACCGGCAGCATCACCCATCTGGCGCCCCTGCTGTTTCTGCAGGCCAACAGCCTGGCCGCGCTTCATGTCCCCTACAAGGGCGCAGGCCCTGCGGTGCTCGATCTCGTTGGCGGGCGCGTGCAATTTGCAATGCTGGGCATGGGACCCGGGGTGCCGCTGATGAAGGATAAGCGCATAAAGGCGCTGGCAATCACCAGTCTCACGCGCTCGTTGCTCTTGCCCGATGTGCCGACCCTCGCCGAAACCATGCCCGGGTTCGAAGTGGGCACGTGGTACGGCATGATGGCGCCGGCGAAGACGCCGCCCGCGATCGTGTCGAGACTCAACGGCGCGATCGTAAAGGCACTGCAGGACCCGGACATGAAATCCCGGCTGGCGCAGAACAACATAGAACCGCTCGGCTCCAGCCCCGAGGATTACGGTGCTTATCTCAGGAGCGAGTTGGAACGCTGGACTAAGGTCATCAAAAGCGCCGGCATCAAGCTTGAATGATTTCTACCGCAGCGAGCGAGGAAGAAAAATTGGCATGGGGGAGAGGAAAAGCAAATGAAGGACGCGATTTTCGAACTTGCCAGGAGAGTCGTCCGAACCAGGTTTGAGGATCTTCCCGAGGAGGTCATCACAACGGCCAAGATGTTCATTCTCGACACGTTTGGAGTAGGGTTGGCGGGCTCGACGGCTGCAGGATGCGGTGACGTTGTCCAGCTGATCAAGGAACAGGGAGGGCGGTCCGATAGTTCCATCTTGGTTTACGGGGGGAAAGTGCCTGCTCAGGAGGCTGCTTTTGCCAACAGCATGATGATCCACGCCCTGGATTTTGACGATTCCCATGAAGGTCAGGTCGGTGCCCATTGCAATGTAACGGTCCTCCCGGCCGCTTTGGCCTTGGCGCCGGTCGAATATGACGTGGCTCTTCGTGCCGTTGCTCATCGTTCAGAACCGCAGTTTCGAGCGCAAGCGTGGCATCGCAGTGATCGCACCGATCCGGCATCACCGCAGCGCTGCATAGTCACAGGACGCCGGCGGCGGGCGCGTTGATGATTGATCGAAATACTTATACAGGAAGGAGAAGAGGTATGGGCAGGCTGCAAGGCAAAGTCGCATTCATCACCGGTGCCGGGGCGGGCATCGCCAAGGCGACCGCGCTGGCGTTCATCCGGGAAGGCGCGAAGGTGGCGTTGGCCGAGATCAACCCCGAGCTCGGGCGCGCGGCGGAAAAGCAGGCGCGCGACGCGGGCGGCGACGCGATCTTCATCGAAACCGACGTGACGCAGGACGAGTCGGTCAAGCGCTCGATCGACGCGGCGGTCGAGCGCTACGGGCGGCTTGACATCCTCATGAACTGCGCGGGAGGCTCCCTCGTGGAAGACGTGCCCGTGCACAAGATGGACCTCGCCGTATTCGAGCGCACCATCGCACTCAACCTGCGGCATCCTTTCTTGTGCTGCCGCCACGGCATCCCGCACATGATCGCGGGCGGCGGCGGATCGATCATCAACTTCAGCACCTGGCTTGCGCTGATCGGCGTGGACAAGCCCGCGTACGCGGCGGCGAAGGGCGGCATCGTGGCCTTCACCAGGACCCTGGCCACCGAGTACATGAAGGACGGCATACGCGCCAACGCCATCGCGCCGGCGACCGTGCGCACCGAACGTTCGATCGCGCGCTGGGAAAGCAAGGGTTCCTCGGCCCCGAAACCGACCGCCGCGGCGCAGGCGCGCATGGCGGTGGCGCGCAAGCTGTTTCCGTTCTCGCTGGCCGAGTCGGAGGATATGGCGGCGATTGCCGTGTTCCTGGCGTCGAACGAATCGCGCACGGTTACCGGGGCGGTGATACCGGCCGACGGCGGGCGCTCCGCCTGCTTCAAGTTGTACGTGCCGGAAGGCTGAGCGGCGAAGCGGCGCGCCGCGGGGTGAGGAGCGTCTAGGAGTTTGTCGGACTTAGCCCCGGCAAACTCCTAATGCAAAACCGGGGCCGGTAGAATTGCAGGAGAGGATAACAGATATGCGAATTTGCCCGCGCTTTTCCCCAAATTCGACCGCTAGCAGCCTGTCGGGCTTCGCACTCCAACAGGCTTCCAGGCGCCTGCGGCGAGATCCTTGCAGAATTCGTCGACTCGCGGGCGCTCCTAGATACGCCAGCTTTGGGCGAGAATCTGCTTGGCCGCGGCGAGCAACGGGGTCAGGCTTGGCTGATTGCATAAAGGTGTCGGTCGAGAGCGCGGGCAGCCCCGATCGTGCGCCATCTGGTCAAAACGATCGTTCCAGTCGTTCACGCTTCGTTCCGTTCTGACAGGAGGCAAACATGATTCGGCGTGCCCGTTTCGTCATCGTCCCACTGCTCTTCATAGCGACCGTTTCACCTGTGACTTGGGCACAAGTCTATCCCGCGAGGCCGATTCGCCTGATCGTCGGATTCCCGCCCGGCGGTGCACTCGACATCATCGCGCGCATCGTTGGGCAGAAGCTAGGTGAAAGCTTCCGCCAGCAGATTGTTGTGGATAATCGCTCGGGCGCCACCGGCGTCATCGCCGCTGATATTGCTGCGAAAGCCGCGCCCGATGGCTATACGGTGTTGATGATTGCTGCCACCCACGCCGTGAATGCCGGCTTCCAAAAAAAGCTGCCGTACGACCCGGTCAAGGATTTTGCCGCGGTGGTGCTGGTGGCGTCGTCGCCGAATGTCCTGGTCGCCAATCCATCGTTTCCGGCGAAGTCCGTCACCGAGCTGATCGCTCTGGCGCGCGCCAAGCCCGGCCAAATCAATTTCGCCTCCGGAGGCACCGGCGGCACGACGCATCTTTCCGGTGAGCTGTTGAAGCTGATGGCGAACATCAATCTCACGCACGTGCCGTACAAGGGTGGCCCGCTGGCAATCTCGGATGTGATCTCCGGACAGATGCCGTTGCTGTTCTTCTCCCTGCCTGGAGCATTGCCGCAAATCAAGGCTGGAAGGGTCAGAGCAATTGCCGTGACTTCGACCAAACGCTCAGGTGCGGCGCCCGAGATTCCTACCATGGCCGAGTCGGGCGTCGCCGGCTACGAGGTAGCGAACTGGTATGGAATACTCGCTCCTGCGGCCACGCCGAAGCAGATTGTCGGCAAACTCAATGCCGAGATCCTGCGGGCGCTGCACAGTCCCGATGTAGCCCATGCCATCAGCCGGCAGGGTTCTGATCCGCTTGGCAGCACACCGGGCGATTTTGAAAGTTATCTGAAGTCGGAAATTGCGAAATGGACCAAGGTCATCCGCGCTGCCGACCTGCGTCCTGATTAGTGCACGCGGTTAGGAGGTGCACCACCAGCTCATGCCATGGAAATAGCGCCCAAGGT
>JACQOI010000066.1 GCA_016202615.1 Betaproteobacteria bacterium | reverse complement strand
GGATCGTAGACGGCGACGCGCTCCGCCGCGCCGCGCGCCGCGCGCACGGCGAGCTTGCCGTTGCGAACCAGCGTCTGCTGGTCCGCGCCGTGGTCCGGGTACATCGCGATGCCGATCGCCGCGTCCGGGGCGAACGACTGGTCGCCGATCGGAATCGGCGCTTCCAGAGCGCCCAGGATCTTGTTCGCGGCGAGAATCGCCACGCCCTCGCCCGCAATGCGCGGCAGCAAGCAGGCGAGCTGATCGCGGCTCACCCGGCCAAGCTGATCCTGCTTGCGCAGCACGCCTTCGCGCATGCGCCGGGTGACCCGCAGCATAAAGGCCTCTCCCCTCTGCAATCCGAGCAGGCGATCCACCTGCTCGACCTTCGCGACATGGAGCAGGAGCAACCCAAGTTGTCCGCCCTCCTGCCGGTGGCTCTCGATCGTCGCGCGGAAGATATCCATGAAGGCCGCGTACTCGGGGGTCGGCAATGTGCGCACCACGCCGCCCGCTTCCTGGCTGCGCGCCGCAAGCGAGGCGAGGACGGCGACCTGCAGGAAGACGAAGCGCTGCAGCGCGAGCAGGTTCTCCGCGCATTGTTCCGGGTCCCCGGCATACAACCGCAGCGCGCCGCGCGTCATCGCGCCCTGAAAGCGCAGGCAGTCGCGCCGCATGCGCTCGATCGGCTCGCCCTCGGCGTCCAGCGCCCATTCGCCGATGGCCGCATAGACCGGCTCGGCGTCGGCGCCGTCCGAGGCGGCCATGTGCGCAAACGCGGGCGCGAGTCCTCCCGCGGCCGGAACGAAGAGGTCCGGCGCGCGCTCGCGCACTTCCTCGAAGACCGACGCGACGCAGGCAACAGTTTTGGGATCGGCGCTCAGCTCATCCGCCAGGCGCCGGACCAGCGCCCTCAGACCCAAATCCGGTTCCGGCGCGTCCGCTCCCCCGTCAGAGGAAGAATTCGGAGGCATCAATCGGGACACTCCCTTTTTCCAGCGTACGCTTGATACTCGTCCGCTCTATGATCCGCTGCGGCTTTAGCGGCTGTTTGCTTAAGTCGAGCACCACCATGACGCGCGGCAGCAGCCGCATCCCCGGGTTCTGCGCGATCACGATCCCGATCTCGCCCGAGTGCAGCTCAACGATGCTGCCCACTGAATAGATCCCGATGCACTGGATGAACTGTTCGACGAGAGGCCCGTCGAACAGGGTGTCGCGCCACTTGTAGAGCTGGTTGAGTGCATTCGAGGGCGCAAGCGCGTCGCCATAGGGCCGAGGGCACGTGAGCGCATCGAAACAATCGACGACTCCCGCGATGCCGCCGAACAACCCGATCTCTCCGCCCTTCAGGCCGGCCGGATAGCCGCTGCTGTCGTAGCGTTCGTGGTGCAGGGCCGCGAGCGCGGGTAGCTCGGCGGGAAGCCCGACGGTCTCCTTCAGGATCGCGACCGAATGCTGCACGTGGCTCTTGCAGACTTCCAGCTCGGCCTCAGTCAAGGGGTCCTTCTTGTTGAGCAGTTGTTCCGGCAAACGCATCTTGCCGACGTCCTGCAGCAGCCCGAGCAGCCCGAGCAGATCGAGCTGCTCTCGCGGCAAGTGCAGAAAGCGGCCGAAAGTGATCATGTAGACGGAAACGCCAAGCGCGCGGTCGAGATTGTGCTCGTCCTTCGCCTTCATTCTCGCGAGCAGGAGCATCGCGTCGGGATTGCGCACGACGCTGTCGGTCATGCTCGTCACGGCTTCGCGCACCCGGGGAGCGTCGAGCGCCTTGCCCGCCTTGATCGCGCCGAAGATGTCCTTCACCACTCCATTGGCCTTGGCCTGGATCTGGCGCGCGACCGGCACCTCCGCTTTGAAGACCGCTTTTTCCTGGTACGCGACCTTTTCCTTGATGGTCGTGAGCACGCTCGGGGGGCTCGCCGTGCCGGCGAACGGATTCAGGCCGCCCGACGCGTCCAAGCCCTTCTCCGTGTCGATGACGACCGCCTTGCAGTATTTTTTCAGCGTCTCGAGCTGCTTTTCGTTATTGAGCACGAAGCCCTGGAACATGAACGGCGTATCCGTCCACGGCCGGTCAAGCTCATGGATGAACACACCGAAACGCAGTTGATTAACGGAAACTTGTTTTTTCATGGTGGCCGCGACAGGTCTCACCGCGGAAAGAAGTGAGATTTTCCGCCCTGCCGGGGCGGCGCGCAAGCGCGCCCGGCACGGGGACGACGTCAGAATTCGAACACGTGGTTATTCTGCAACAGGCGCGGCTGGAAGTTGCCTGAAAGTTCCTCGATTTCCTGCATGGTCAGCTCGATCTCGGCGGGTTTGAGGTGGGTGATGTAGACCTCCGCCGGGCGCTCGAGCTTTGCCAGCTCCGCCCCGAGCATGGACGGACACAGGTGCTTGGAAAGCTCGGCAAGCCTGCGGTCCTTGTCGGAAAACGCGGTATCGATGATGAGGAACTTGAGATTCTCGATCCGGTTCACCACGCTCCACAGCGCGTCGTTCGGTCCGGTGTCGCCGGTGAAAACCAGGCTCGCCTTCCCGCTGTCGAGCTGGTATCCGACCGCGGGGACCGTGTGGTTCGCGGGCAGTACCGTGATCTTCCGGCCGCCGAGGGCGATTACGTTCCCGACCTCGATCTCCTCGTAGCGCAACCACGGCTGTTCGGGCGTGGGGATCTGGGTGAAATCCGGCCAGATGTCCCAGTTGAACAGATTCTTTTTCAGGGTCTGGATCGTAGCGCCCGTCGCGCGCACCGTGACCGGCTTAGGCCGCAGCGCGCCGACCGAATCCAGGAAAAACGCGATCGAGGTGACGTGGTCGAGGTGCGAATGGGTGACGAAGATATGGTCGATCAACGTGAGCTCGGTGAGCGAGAGGTCGCCAACCCCGGTCCCCGCGTCGATCAGAATGTCCTGGTCGACCAGGAACGAAGTGGTTCGATTTTGCTGTCCGCCGATACTGCCCGAGCAGCCAAGTACGCGCAGACGCATCGCCGCTCCCGCTCTTATTTCTCATCGAATGCGGTGATACCGTCGCAGCTCGCAGGCGGCGTACGGCGGAATTCCGCAACCCATCCGGCGCAGGACCGGTTCGACTGGCGCTCAGGGTCTATACGCGGAAGGTTAAGGGCGGAGAAATGGATAGTCGGATTCACAGCCTTCGGCTCCATGCCATGCCACATTATCGTGCAACTCGTGCGACTCGTGCAACAAAGGATGCACGACGGATAGGAAATTTGACCGCATGCGCGAAAGTATCGTTGGTGTCAGCGCTTCGGTCAACCGCCATTTTCATTTTGTTCGCGCTTTTTCATGCCACCAGCCGATTAAGCCGCTGCGGTTCGGCTCTTCGTGATTTGCTGAGCGATTCGTCGCCGATAACTCAGTCATCATCGGCCTGATGCGCGCTCGCGGCATCAAGGCTTATGACGCAAGCTATCTTCACCTTGCGGCCTCGCTGCGCGCCGATATATACGAGGGACAAGTCTTTGCGTGCTGCGGCGCGATCCGCGGGACTCACCGCGCCCCGATCCGCACCTGGCGCTGAAGCAGCCTCCTCCAACCGCTGACAAGCATGACGGCGATCCACTCCCGGACCGCCGAAGTTCCAAGCTTAAAGAACGCCTGTAATTAGGCCCAATGCCACGATGAATAGTAATGTGGCCACGATACCCCGAATTCCGCTCATCTTGACTTTGGGAAGGTAGCGATTACCCAGAATTGCGCCCGCAAAGGCGGCAATAACGGCGGCGCCAAGCAACCCATAGTTCAAGTCTGCGCGGTGCTCCACGATCTGACGGGAATAAATGCCGAGCCGGGATACGTC
>JACQOI010000065.1 GCA_016202615.1 Betaproteobacteria bacterium | reverse complement strand
GATAAACGCCGATTAACACCGATAGGATCGGTAAATGGGTAAACGGTAAACGGAAACAGCGCTCAACTGCAAAGGGTTTTCTGTCCACCGCTTACTGCTCACCGCTTACACAGCTTTTCTGCGTTCATCGGCGGTTCCGTGGGATTTTGGATTAAGGATACTGGTTTGGTGCCGAAGCGCGCCAGAAAGTCCGCCGCAGTGAAAGGAGCGCCGTCGAAATCCATTTCCACGATGCGCAGCGTGCCGCCGTCGGCGCAACTGGCAAAGCAGCTCGAGCCGTCGCTGTAGAGCGCGGGCGCCGGACTCGCCAGCGGGCCGGTTTCGAGTCGGGTGCGCAGGATTCGCAGCGTACCGCCGTGGAACCGAGTGAACGCGCCGGGGTAAGGCGGCGCGACGCCGCGCACCAGGTTGTGAATCTGCGCCGCAGACCGCCGCCAGTCGATGCGCCCGTCCTCGGGTTTGCGCCCGCCGAAGTAACTGCCTTGGGACAGATCCTGCGGCCGGCGCGGCGCATTGCCCTCAAGCAGCGCCGGCAGGCTGCGATCGAGCACCATTGTGGCGGCCTCGGTCACCTTGTGAAATACGTCGAGCGCGGTGTCGTCGGGCAGGATCGGCACCGCCTGCTGATCGACGATATCGCCGGCGTCCGGTTTCTCGGTCATGTAATGCAAGGTGGCGCCGGTTTCGGTCTCGCCGTTGATCACCGCCCAGTTCACCGGTACGCGCCCGCGGTATTTCGGCAGCAACGAGCCATGCATGTTGAGCGCGCCGTGTCCGGCGATCGCCAGCAGCGGCGGCTTGAGCATATGGCGGTAATAGAACGAGAATAAAAAATCAGGCTGCAATTCCCGTATCCGGGCAGCAATATCAGCGGCATTGGGGTCATCGGGCGTGATGATCGGCAGGCGGTACTTCGCGGCGAGTTTGGCGACGCTGTCGAACCAGACGTTCTCGGCCGGATTGCCGGCATGGGTGACCACCAGGGGCACTTCGACCTTATGGGCGAGGAGGACAGAGAGGCACCGGACCCCTACGTTGTGGTAGGCAAACACTACGGCACGGGTCATTTCGAGTAAGGAGTGAGGGGTGAGGAGTGAGGGGCGGCGCTGCCGCTGGGTTGTTCCACCTTTCGCCTCCCGCCTCTCGCCTCTCCCGACTCAAGCACCGCTTGAATCAGATAGCGCGGACGGCTGCGCACCTGCTGGTAAATGCGCCCGACGTATTCGCCCAGCAACCCGAGCCCGAACAGGACGACGCCGATCAGGAAGAAGGCGACGCCAAACAGCGTGAACACGCCTTCGGCTTCCGGGCCGACGAGGAACAGGCGGCGGATTGCCAGATAGATGACGAACAGCAGCGCGATGAACGAGATCATGATGCCCGCAAACGAGAACATCTGCAGCGGCAAGACGGAAAAACCGGTCACCAAGTCGAAGTTGAGCCGGATCAGGCTGTAGAGCGAGTATTTCGATTCGCCGGCCACCCGTTCTTCGTGCGCGACCTCGATTTCGGTCGGGTTGCTGGCATAGGTGTAGGCGAGCGCCGGAATGAAGGTGTTGATCTCGTGGCTGCTGGTGATCGCATCGACGATGCGCCGATCGTAGGCGCGCAGCATGCAGCCTTGGTCGGTCATGCGGATTCTGGTAATGCGCTCGCGTACCCAGTTCATGGCGCGGGACGCGAGACGGCGAAATGCCGTGTCCTGGCGCTGCTGGCGCACCGAACCGACGTAATCGTGGCCGCGCTCCATCGCCGCGAGCAGATTGCCGATTTCCTCGGGCGGATTCTGCAGGTCGGCATCGAGCGTGACCACGCGGCTGCCGCGGCAATGCTCGAAGCCGGCCATGATCGCCATGTGCTGGCCGAAGTTGCCGCTGAAAAGAATCACGCGCGTAACGTCGGGGCGGCGCTCGAATTGCTCGCGCAGTACCGCCGCCGATTTGTCGGTGCCGCCGTCGTTGATGAACAGTATTTCGTACGGCAGATCAAGCTTGTCGAGCGCCGGATACAGGCGCGCAAACAGCAACGGCAGCGTCCGTTCCTCGTTGTAAACCGGGATAATGACGGAAAGTTGCGGTGCAATCATGGGATAGGTCGGGATTCCGCGCTCATGGTAACCGAAGCGGCGTGCGTGCGTCGACCGTGCGGCAGTGGCAGCAACGGCGCCATCAGGAGCGCGCCACCAGGTAGACGCCGATGATAATGATGCCGATGCCGGCAAGGCGCGTCAGCGTCACCGCCTCCCCGAACAGGTACCACGCCGCCAGCGCGTTGATGACGTAGCCGATCGAGAGCATCGGATAGGCGATGCTGACTTCGACCCGCGACAGCGCCAGCACCCACACCACGACGCTTATCACGTAGCAGCCGAGGCCGCCCGCGATGTAAGGCTCGGTGGCGAGCTTCCAGCCGACCGGCAGGATGTTGTCGCGGCTGAACTCGAACATGCCGACCGAGTTGGTGCCGGCTTTGAGCAGCAACTGCGCGCCGGCGTTGAGCAGTACACCGGTCATTAGCAAAGAAAAGCTGATGGCATTCATGGCTCTAACCTCCCTGATTTTGCCGCGGCGGAGTCCGCACGAATACGCGCTCGGTATCGCGCGCGATGAGCTGCATCGGCAGCTGCGCCTGCTGCATTTGCTCGTATATCTCCGGCCCCATGACCGCGAGCGCGTAATCGTGGCCGCGCCACCGGCGCTCGAAACCCGCGAGGTCAGGCACCCACAGCTGCGGCTCGTGCATGAGGCCGAATGCCATTTCGTCCTGATAATCGACGAGCGTCACCGTGCGCTTGATGTAAAACGGTAGAGTCTGCTCGTAGCCGCCGACGCTGTAAAACGGCACATTGGGCCTGAGATGAGGCTTGAGCTTCTGGACCAGATGATAGGTCGAGTACGCCGGCGACAGGCTGTCGTGACTGGTCAGCGCGAGTTGCGTCGTTGCGAGTCCCGCGAAAGCGCAGACCACCACGGCGCGCCTGACGTGCCCGCGCCAACTGTAAATCATCGCGCCGATGCTGCCGGCGAGCAACGTGACTGCCGCTGCATGCAGCCATGGTATTTGATTTTGATACAGCTCGACCGGAACCGAAGCGGAGGCGAGCCTTACCGTATATGGCGCCGCGATCAGGCCAGCCAGCGCCAGGACCGCGACCGGCGCCAGTTGCCACGCCAGCGCGCGGCCGCTGATCGTCGTCAGGCGCACCGCGATGATCAATGCAAGCGCCGGAAATATCGGCAGGATGTACGAGGCGAGCTTGGAGCCGGAGATCGAGAAAAACACGAAAATGAAGCCCGCCCACAGCAGCAGGAACAACGTGGGATCAAAGCCGGCGGCGCGGGGTTGCTTGAGCGTGCGGAGGAGCGCATCGAACGACGTCACGAGCCACGGCAGGATTCCGATCAGCAATATCGGAATGAAGTAATACCACGCCTGGTAGCGTTGATGGATGGTCGTGGTATAGCGCGTCAGATGCTCGTGGATGAAGAAAAACTGTGGGAATTCGGGATTGGCGATCGACACCGCAACGAACCATGGCACGCTGATCGCGAGAAACAGCAGGCCGCCGCTGACCAGATGCAGCTTGCGCCACAGCATGAAATCGCGTTTCACCAGCATGTAGAGCACGAGCACCGTCACCGGTAGCGCGACGCCGATCAGTCCCTTGCTGAGCACGGCGAGCGCGCAGCCAGCCCAGGCAACGTGCATCCACAGCCGGTTTTGCCGGGCGTCGGCGCGCGGCTCCAGCGCGAGCAGGATTCCCGTCAATGCGAGTCCGAGGAAAAACGTCAGGCCCATGTCGAGCGTGTTGATATGGGCAATCGCGGTATAGAGAAAGCTGCTGCCGAGCACGAGCGCGGCGTAGAGACCGGCGTTGGCACCGTAGAGCCGCGCTCCGACATGGAACATCAGCAGCGCGCCGAGGAATCCGGTCACTGCGGGCCACAGGCGCGCGGTCCAGTGGTACTCGCCGAATACACTGTAGGCCGCGGCGGTCGCCCAGTACTGCAGCGGCGGCTTTTCGAAATACTTGATGCCGTTGAGCCGCGGCGTGATCCAGTCGCCGCTCTGCGCCATGTAGCGCGGGATCTCGGCGTAGCGGCCTTCATCGGTCAACGCGAGCTTGCGGTATTCGAGATTGCTGGACCAGATTATGATTGCGACCAGCAGCATCAGCCACAATCCGCGTGGCGCGGATCCGGCGGCAGTCGACATTGACGATGCGGGAGAACTGCTCAAATGGGGAGAAATTATAGCATCCGGGAGGCGTGAGGCGGGAATTATCAGGTACTCTGGATTTTCTCCAGGTAACCCGCCGCGATTTGCTCGAATGCGGCGTCGCTGTCTGCGGTTATCTCCAACCGTATGCCGTGTGCATGACGCGGATAATGTTTGAGCGTCGAGCGCGTGTAAGCCGGATCGTAGTGATTTTCGAGCAGCTCGCGCACCAGCGCATCCCACTCCCCGGCCGCGGCGAGCGCTTTCCAGGCGCCGACCTGCTTATGGCCGTAAAGCGCCGTCAGGCAATCGAGCTGTGTTCCCAGCAGCGCCGGATCGCAGACGAAGTGCTGGTATTCCTGCTTGAGCATCGCGACGCGCAGCCCTACCGACGCTTCGAGCCGCACGCATTCGCCGTTCCACATTGCGTCGATCAGTGTTTCGGGCACGCGCAAGTTGCCGATCTTCTTGCTTTCGGCCTCGACGAATACCGGCCGCGCAGGATCGACTTTGCGCAGGTCAGCCCATACCAGGCTTTCGAACAGTTTTTGCGGCGGCTGCGGCTCGCCCGGCAGATTGCCGAGCACCGAGCCGCGATGCGCCGCGAGCGCTTCCAGGTCGAGCACTTGCGCACCGCGGCGCGCGAGCTCCCGCAACAGACGGCTTTTGCCGGAACCCGTTAACCCGCATACCACGCGCCATTTGAATCGCCGCGGCAGCTCTTCCAGATCGGCTACGACCGCGCGCCGGTAGGCCTTATAGCCGCCGTCGAGCCGCCCGACGCGCCAGCCGATCTGCTGCAGCACATGAGCGAACGCGCCGCTGCGGCCGCCGCCGCGCCAGCACTAGACGAGCGGGCGCCAGGTGCGCGGGCGCTGGGCGAACGCGACCTCGATGTGGTGCGCGATGTTGCGGCTGACCAGCGCGGCGCCGATTTTCTTGGCTTCGAACGCCGACACTTGCTTGTAGATGGTGCCGATGCGCGCGCGTTCCTCGTCGCTGAGCACCGGGCAGTTGATCGCGCCGGTAATGTGATCCTGCGCGTATTCCGCTTCCGAGCGCACATCGATCACCTCGTCAAACTCGGCAAGTTGTGCTACGGTAACAAGGTCGGTTGATTGCAACACAAAACCCCAATGAATAAACCGGTTGACACGCAGAAAATCAGGCTCACCGCATTCTCACACGGCGGCGGATGAGGCTGCAAACTACCGCCAGCGTTGCTGGAGGAATTGCTGTCGAAAACGCCGCTGGGCAAGGCGTATCCCAACCTGCTGGTCGGTACCGAGTCGGGAGACGACGCCGCGGTGTATCGTCTGAACGACCAGCAGGCGGTCGTTGCGAGTACCGATTTCTTTTCGCCGATCGTCGACGATCCGTACGATTTCGGGCGCATTGCCGCGACCAACGCGATTTCCGACGTCTACGCAATGGGTGCAACGCCGATCTTTGCCCTCGCGCTGGTTGGCATGCCGCTTGGCAAGCTGCCGGTCGATGCGATGCAGCAGATACTCGCCGGCGGCCAATCGGTGTGCGACGCGGCCGGCATACCGATCGCCGGCGGCCATTCGGTCGACATGCCCGAGCCGATTTACGGGCTCGTTGCGCTCGGTCTCGTGCATCCGGACCGCGTCAAGCGTAACGATCGGGCGCGGGCCGGCGACGTGCTGATACTGGGCAAGGCGCTCGGCATCGGCATCATGGGCGCGGCGCTCAAAAAGGGCGAGCTGCACGACAAGGCCTACCGGCAAATGCTCGAGACCACGACCCAGCTCAATACCGCGGGCGTTGCGCTCGCCGAACTGCCGGGCGTGCACGCGATGACCGATGTGACCGGATTCGGCCTGCTCGGGCACCTGCTTGAAATCTGCCGCGGCGCGAAATTGCGCGCCGAGATCGCGTTTGACGCGGTGCCGGTGCTGTCCGAGGCGCTACCTCTGGTGAAGAACGGCTTTGCTACCGGCGCTTCCGACCGCAACTGGAGCGGGGTGGCAAACCACGTCGTGCTGCCGCCGGGGATGCCGGAGTGGCAGAAGAAATTATTGTGCGATCCGCAAACCAGCGGCGGCCTGTTGGTGGCGTGCGACCGAGATAGTGCGCCGCGAGTGCTGGAGATTTTCAGACAGCAGGGCTTCAATCACGCGCGCGCGATCGGATCGCTGAACCCGGGCTCGGCCACCATCGACGTGACGTGAGGCGCCGCGCCGCGCGCCGGCAGCGGCATGCTGTTCACGATGCTCATTTCAGCATCGGTGCGAGCTTCCGCCGGATATTGTTAAGTGTGATCGGCTGGGCCTCAGCGGTCGGATGCAGATTGTCTTCCAGCAAAGAAAGTGAGGCTCTAACGCTGGATAACACGGTCCTCCGGCAGGAATACGCAGAAGCTATCGAAACTTAGCGAAGGTCCGACCCGAAAGAAGAAAGAAGGCAGAAAGAAGGCGGAGGTCCGACCCGAAAGAAGGGCATGGTGCGGATGGGTTTCTTCGGATACTCCTGGCTGCTCACAATACCTAAGCGCATAAGTAATATGCCGCCTGAAAATACCCATACGATAAAACGCCATATCTGCGTTGAAAAATAGTTCTGCTGTTTGCTCCCAACCGGAACTCAGTGCGTGGTGCCCCACCATACGAACGTGGGTTGACCTATCGATTCTTGACTCCGTTACCGTTTCGGCCCGGGTGACGCAAGCGGAGGTATTCCGGGTAGGTTCAGCTTCTGCACAGCTGCTATCGCTTTGTCGAGTTCAGTCGCGCTGATCGGCATGCGGGGCGGACGCAGCGTACCTCCGGGCAGCCCGAATGCGTTCAGCAACGGCTTCATCGCGCGCATGGAGCTGGCAGTGCCGCCAAAACGCGTATCGATCGCAGCCAGTCCCATGAGCTTCCTGAACGATTCTCGCAGAAGATCCATATCTCTGGCCTGGAATGCCGTAATGACGGAAGCGACAAGAGTGGGTGAAAAATTTCCCTCACCCCCCATGAACCCGTTCCCTCCTAAACCGAGTACCGACAGCGCATTGGCCGGGCCCGCACAATGAACTTCGATACGGTCGCCCACCCGCGTTATAAGTTCGGCCAGGTAAGTGATATCAGTCCCCCCGTAGGCGATGCCGGCAATATTGGGGAAGCGGTTGACGAGCCGCTCTACCAGGGCTATTGGCAGAAAATAGCCTACAGTGCGGTGGCTCGAGAGGTAAACCGGCAGCGACGTGGACTCGATAACGGTCGAGTAATATTTATCCATCTCATCCACCGTCGGTTTGGCGCCGTGGCCGATTTCCAGCGAGAAGATCTGCGCTGCATCTACCTCGGCGCGTTCAGCGCACCGCACGAACTCCGCCATCTCGCTAGTCAGCCGGGGTTCGCACCCCATGGCACGAACCGGAACTTTTCCCTTGAGTTCCTCGACAGCGATGGCAAGAACACGTTCACGCTCCTCTGTCGTCAAGGTATAGCCTTCACCACTGCCGCCCCCGCCGACATAGACCGAGACTCCCGCGTCACGCAGTCTCCGCAAATGCTGGCGAAATGCCGTCTCGTCCAGCTGGCCTTTTTCATCAAATGGAGTAATGCTGATAACGACTACGCTTAGCTTTTTGTTCATAAGCTCACCTTGTTAATCAAGTAAGGCAGGCGGTGTCCCACCCGCAGTTGCGGGTTTAGGGATGGCGGAATTGCTTGCATAGGTTACGCGGCCTTGGCGTTGGCATCAACTGGTTTGCCGGAGGGCGCGCGTCCGAGTGCGACTGCGAGCACCCACAGGTCGCGAAATCCCTGAATGCGACGAAAGCTCTTCTCGGCTTCCAGGAACGCCGCTGTCGCCCAGCGCAGCACCATGTCCGGATCGCGCCAGCGCGTGACGCGGCCGGACACGCGCCGCACTCCACCGTTCGGATTCTCGATGATGTTGGTGCTGGCAAGGCAGCGAATGAGTGCCGGTGTGAGTTGCAGGCGATTGACCGTGAAGGTCTCCTGCAACCCCTCCAGCAGGCTCGCCGCCGCGTCGGGGTGCTCGGGGGTCAACCACTTTGCCTGCTGCCTGAGCTTGGCCATGCCGTCCTTCTCGGGGAGCTTGTAGGTCGCATGCATCATGCTTCTTACCTGCATGCGCGGCGGATCGGGCAATCGCTCGAGCACGTTGCGCAGTTTGTGGATGCGGCAGCGCCGCACCAGCGCTTGCTCGCCGTAGACCTCTTTGATGCCCGAGCGCAATGCTTTGCCTCCATCGATCACAAACAACCGCTGGCGGCTTGCATCGATACCGCGCTTGACCAATCAGATTCGAGATACGGTCGACCGCGGCTGGCCACCGGGAAGCGAGCGGTTCAAGGATGAGATTGGGCGGGCACTGGCTCGCGCGGCGCGGCCGCCCAAGCGAGGTCGGCCCGCATGCTCAGCATCAGCCCGCAAAGCGCGAATCTAAACGTAGGAATAGTTACACCGAATGGCACTTACTTAAGCTGTGGGCATCGGGAACTCCTGCCCTTCAAGGCCCTTGCGGGGAGAGGCGCGCTGAAGCGGGCGCAAGGGGTGCGATCGTGAAAGCGGGCCTGATCCGGCGTAGGGTGCGCTTGCGCACCATGCGGAAAAGATGTCCGGATCCATGCGACGCCGTCACATTGGTGCGCAAGCGCACCCTACCCTATGCCGTTG
>JACQOI010000063.1 GCA_016202615.1 Betaproteobacteria bacterium | reverse complement strand
CGAGCTCGCTCAATTACATCGATAGCTACCGCTCCGCGCGGCTGCCCGCGAACCTGCTGCAAGCCCAGCGCGACTACTTCGGCGCCCACACCTATCGCCGGCTCGACAAGGAAGGCGTGTTTCACACCGAGTGGGACAAGCGGATTGAAGATTGATGATTGACGATTGAAGGCATAGCTGCGGTTGGTTCGCCGCCAGCAGTAATCCTGGGCCGGTGATCGTGAAAAAGCCGGCGCCCGGAAAACCTTAACCGGGGGTGGCAACTCGACGCCCTCGTCCGCCATTTCCCGCTGTCCGCTCTAGCTGTAAATTTCCCGGCGGTGACCGACAAGATGGACGGTCAGCACCTTTCGGTTATGGTCGGGCTCGTAGAGGATACGGTAGTCGCCAACCCGAATTTTCGATAATCCCGAAAGATCTCCGCTGAGGGTTTCTGGCCTGTTGGTACATCTACCATTCCAAGCCGAGCTGGGCGGCGACATCGGCGGCAGGGGTAGTCTGACGTGAGTCTCGAGGCAGGTTGAGAGATTTCAGCAGGCGCTCTCGAACCTCGGGGCGGAGTGTCAAACCTTCGTCGGGATCGCCCAGTAGCTCGCGGAACTTCTCCTCGACCACTTCGGCGATGAGCGACCTCAACTGATCTATCGAAAGATCCTTGACGGTTTGCATGACCATTGACTCCACGGGTATTCTACCCCCACTTAGGCGAAAACGCACCCCGCGTTCGTCCTGACGGCTTGCCTGGATTTCCCACTCACTCGCGGTGCTCCTTTGGTATAAGTATTGGCCGCACACATGGGAGCAATCGGAATACTGTTTCCGAACTGACCCATTTCCCCGGGAGGCCCGCATGAAGCTCAAAATAATTCGGAGTTTAGCCCTTACAGTTATCCTGCTGCCCGTCGCTGTCGCTCTTGCGAAGCGCCCGATCACTTTTGAAGACTTGATGAAGGTGCAGCGCATCTCCGACCCGCAGGTTTCGCCGGACGGCCGCTGGGCGGCGTATGTCCAGGCATCGATCGATCTCGAAGCCAACAAGACCACGCGGCACATCTGGCTGGTCCCGACGGAGGGCGGCGAGCCCCGACAATTGACTCGGGGTGAAGGCTCGAACACCCGACCGCGCTGGGCGCCGGACGGCAAGTCCATCGCCTTCATCTCCAATCGCGGCGGGAAATCTCAAGTCTGGATCATCCCGGTAGGAGGCGGCGAGGCGTATCCGCTGACCTCCATCTCGACTGAGGCTGACGGCGTCGTGTGGGCCGGCAAGAGCGAGATGCTGCTTTTCACCTCCAAGGTCTATCCCGACTGCGCCGATGATGAATGCAATCAGAAGCGGCTTGAAGAAGTGGCAAAGAGCAAGGTCAAAGCGCGGATTATCAACGAGCTGCTCTTCCGCCACTGGGACGAATGGCGCGACGGCAAATACACGCACCTGTTCGCCGTCTCTTCCAAGGGCGGCGCGCCTCGCGACTTGACGCCGGGGGCGGTGGATTCGCCCACCTGGTTTCTGAGCGCGCCGGACGCCTACGCCATTTCTCCCGACGGCACCGAGGTCTGCTACACCTCAAATCGCACCGGCGGCTCGCGCGTTGCCTGGAGCACCAACAACGATCTTTACGTCGTTCCCGCCGCCGGGGGCGAGGCGAAAAACATCACTAAGGACAACCCCGGCTCGGACGCCTCACCGCAATATTCCCCCAACGGCCGTTACATCGCCTACACCTCGCAGGCGCGCGACGGATACGAATCCGACCTCGTTCGCCTCCGCGTCTACGACCGTGAAACGCGGACCGTGAAAGACCTCACGCCGGGATTTGACCTGTGGGTGGACAGCTTCACCTGGGCGCCCGACAACGACACCATCTACCTCACGGCGGCCGAACGCGGCCGCCAGCCGACCTTCAAGACGTCGCTCAGCAATCCGAAGGTGGAAAGAGTTCATGGGGGCGTCAGGGAAAATGTTCAGGTCACCCCCGATGGCCTGTGGTTCGTCTTCACGCGCAACAGCCTGACGCAGCCTTCGGAAGTTTGCCGGGCCACCACATCAGGCGGAACGGCCACCCCGTTGACGCACGCCAATGACGCTCTGCTGGCCGAACTCGACATGAACCCCGCCGAAGACGTCACCACCCCTGGGG
>JACQOI010000006.1 GCA_016202615.1 Betaproteobacteria bacterium | reverse complement strand
GCTCACCGCTCACCGCTCACCGCTCACCAAGAATATGCGTTACTGGCTGATGAAGTCCGAGCCCGATGAGTTCAGCATCGACGACCTGATGCGCGCGGTGAAAAAAACCACACCCTGGTTCGGAGTGCGCAACTACCAGGCGCGCAATTTCATGCGTGATGAGATGCGGTTGGGCGATCTCGCTTTTTTTTACCATTCGAGCTGCGAGGTGCCGGGCATCGCCGGCATCGTCGAAATTGCGAGGCTGGCCTACCCCGATGCGACGCAGTTCGACTATAAGAGCAAATATTACGATGCCAAGTCGACGCGCGACATGCCGCGCTGGTTCAATGTCGACATCGGACTGGTGAAAAAAACCCGGCTGCTGCCGCTGTCGGAGTTGCGTGATTATCCCCAGCTCGCGAAAATGCTGTTGCTGCAACGCGGCAACCGGCTCTCGATCACGCCGGTCGATCCCGCGGAATGGAAATTCATCATGAGTATTCTTTAAGATTCAGCGCGTTGATCCACTTTCTGCTGTTCAATCAGGTGGCGAATAAATGTCTTACCCTGATAACGCGTTGATTTAGGGGTACATTGACGAAACGAACACCGGGGGCGACCATGTTAATCAGCACTTTTGCTTATGATTGAACGTTAGGACCCCATATGGCTGGTGGGCCGAGCTCGATGCAATGGCACGCGATGAACGACGAAGCGGCGCGTGCCATAACGACCGTCACAAATACGCCAGGTATCGTATATCCGATGGCCGCTGCGGATTTGCCAAAGAGGTTAAAGCCGATGGCCGGTGTCGCGTCATACTACGTGACGGGGTACGCTTCTCTGGAGGCTTTAAGCAATGGACTTACCGTAGGTGGAGAGATGCTTGTGGCCCGTGTCGAGAGCGGCACAACGAAGAATTACCAATTTGTATTTGCCGTTGCCTCAGATAGCAACGCGTACTTCGCCGGTCCATACAAGAGATTTGCCCATCACTACGTGGGAAGCGGCGAAAACGTTCCAGTGAATTCGCTGTTCGGACACACCCCTTTCAGCGTGAGAACGGGGTCCTAACTTGAGGTGGAACGGACGGGCCGTCAGCGCCGTGCAGCGTCAAACGTCCGCACCGGCCCGCCGTTCACCAAGACGTTGGGCATCATGTCACCGGAGGTCACATGGTTGCTTATGCATATCTGATCGAAGAAGCGCCGATTGAAGGGGAGTCCACCGGCCCATGGACGAAGATCGGCTATTCCCAGAACCCACCAGAGTGGCGAATGGACGCGAATCTGAAGCGGGGCAATCCGCGCGAGATTCGGGTCGCTGCGGCATTCGAGTACTTAACAAACGACGAAGCCTGGGCTGCCGAGCAGAGCGCGCACAAGCAATTCGCACACTGCGCCCGCGAGAAGGAGTGGTTCCGGGTGTCGTGGACCGAGGTAGCGGTATGGCTGGAAAATCAGGGAGCGAAACTCCGGAAAGAGTCGTGACGTCTTGTGTAACGCACCTATGATGCCCAACTTCAGGTGGAACGGACGGGCCGCCAGCACCGTGCCTGAAGAACGGTCAATACTGGCCCGCCGTTCACCACGACGTTGGACCTCACAGGGAGGCGGCATTGGGTAAGGGAAGATCTGGCACACTGGCCTTCAAGCAACTTGCCGGGCGCATCACGGGCATTTCGTTGCCCGTCTTCGGCGTGTCGTGGAATCCTCCGGCAAATGAACGAGACATCGTGCGCGAGACGTTTGTCTTCCTTGAAGACCGGCGCGCCCTATACAACGATTTTGACCGAGAGATAGAAGACGAAGTTGTCCAGTCGGTACTGGCAATCCGCGCCGAGCTTACGTCAGCACTGAAGCGACTTCCGGAGACCGCCGAGGCCGTCTCGTCGCTCAAGGCCATGCGAGCTGCCTGTCGTGAGTATCTCGATGGCCCGCGACGCGGACATCGAGGACACTGGGGGCCATTCCCGTTTTCAGCGGAGTTGGGTCGATTGCGAGCAATTTTTGGCGTTCACGTTGCGTACCTGGCGGTCAAATACGGCATCGACCTTGACGGAGAACTGCTGAACATCATTCCGGTTGAGTTCCGGGATGCGACGTATCTCGAAGGGTAGTAGAGTGGTGAGGCCCAACTCTAGGTCGAACGGACGGGCCGCCAGCGCCGTGCGACATCGACGGGCAGCGCCGGCCCGCCGTTCACCACGACGTTAGGGCTCACGTGACCGACGTACCGGGGCACTGGATGTAAAGTAGGGACTGCTATGTCGATGCCTTTTTTGGCCTTCTCTTGTACCTCTTGCGAATTCAAAGGCAGCAGCATGGCTGTCTGGGGCCGATTTAGCTATGACAACTCTGCAGAACCAGTTCCGCTGAAGCGACGGCTGGCTTGGTGCACGTCGTGCAAGGACTTGGTCCCGCTGGAGGTTCTACCCACGGAAACCACCGTTCGAGAACTCGAATCGGAGATAGCACACAAAGCAAAAATAGTTGCCGACTTCATGACCAAGGCCGAACACCAAAAGACGTGGTTTCAGAAACTCCTTGGATCCTCGGTCAAGATGTCCGCCGAAATACAGGACGTAGACTTTCAACGTTCGTATCGCGAGGACGAGCTAAAAGACGAACGGGCGCGCGCGAAATTTCTTATCGATCGCCGATCAGGCCCTAAGTGCTTGCTTTGTGGGAGTGAGGATTGTCTCGAACTACCGACCAAAATCAGCCCGCGGGGCACCGACAGGGCGCCGGGGCCTCCCATGCCAATTGGCATGAAGCATCCACGCTGCGGCGGCGAATTCTTGGTAGAGCATTCCGGAATCAGAATTTCAAAGCGTCTGAACCATCGCGTGTATGATCGCGAAGGCACTCTTCTAAGAGTCCTTGAAGATCGTTAGCTGCATACTCGGAGGATCGCTATGGCAGGGATCCGAATAATAGAAGAGCAACTCCGGTTGACCGTACCGCACACATTCAACGCTTTAACAAAGCTTGTGATGGCAATGGCGGATGTGACCAAAAACGCCGGAAAGCAAACCTTCTTCGGGCGTGATAAAAGCCAAGAGCGATACGCAGAGTTTCTCAGAGCGCTAAAGATAACTGTCCATTCAATGGTGCTGGACAGAGTGGTGCAAGAGTCCACGCCTACAGATGAAGTCGCAAAAGAACTGGAACAAAAACTTCAGAACTTCGCGATGGCTTTTCCAAATTGGCAGGATGCCTATGGTTTTGCAGCCATGTTCTTCGGTGAAGAACGGAAGAACGCGATTGCGACCATTGAGCGCATTCGGTCAATGCCCTAAGTTGCGACGCGATGAGCCCTAACCACCGCATGCACCAGACGCGCGCAAGAGCGGCGCGCGCTGGTGATACGGGACGTTAGCTTGCCGCCACCATTTCCTCGCATCAACAAGCTAAGAAGAGATTGGTCGAAGATTAATGAAAAACCCTTTCGTCGACATGCGACGATGAAAAAGCCACCCACGTTCGCATTAGTGTTGATGGGCGCATTAGTCGTATCGGCGATCTGTTATCTATATGCTTCCGCTCGGGCTAATTTTTTCTCCGCGCCAAAATATGTCGATTGGCCGTTCTTGTATTACGTGGAATTCTACGTCAAGAGCTTCTTGATGATAGCCACGCCATTTATTCTAGTATCAGCAAGTCTTGTTATTGCGTCACGATCTGTATTTGTGAATGTCTTCACAGGAGTCATGATCGTCTTTACAAGGTATTTCACATATTTGGCTACCTTTGAGGCCAAGGGAGCAGACGTTGTCGGCGTATTATTATTCATGAACTTGGTAATCTATTGGATCAGTGGCGTTGTCCTGATTTTGACAGCAGCAATCATGGCGACACAAACTGTTGCACGCAGACCTGAAGCAAAATCTGACCAAAACGCCACTGTTCCTGGCCAAGCTAACTCCACGGTCGACCCCGACGCGCACAAGCGTGGCGCGCGAGGGTCACCGTGAACGTTAGCGGCCATGGGAGCAGCGAGCGTGAGAAAGAAGAAGAGCTTCTTTGAGTCGGACGCATTCGCCAAGGTCTTGGCTGAAGACGTCATTCGCGCAAAGCAGCGAATGGACGAAGACCCGTCGGATGCGCATCGGCGTGAATTTGTTCGAACGACGTATTCCGCAATTGAAGCTCAATCATGGCAGTTGAGGATGTACCTGATTGAGCACGTTATGAATAAGAAGACCTCGTCCATTCACGAGATATCCGCCCTCAAAGAGGAGTCATACGCCATAAACGACAAGGGCGAGATCTACATTCAACCGAGGGGCTACTCCCTTAAGGTAGGCCTACGTCTTGTCTTCTCAATTCTGAAAAGCCATGGAATTCCAGTTCAAGTCGACTTGGGTTCTGCGGACTGGAAGAACATTGATCACGCGGTGAAAATAAGAAATCGCGTGATCCATCCGAAGAAGATGGCGGATATCTCGGTATCGAAAGAAGAAGCCGAGTGCTGCTACCAGGCATTCGTCTACGTGAACAACGTTCTGCTCGCCACAATTCTTGGGTCTGCACTCGCTGTAATAAATGGCGCGATGTCGGGGTTGTCAGGCAAGAACAGGCGTTCGTTGTTTTCGTCGGCTAAGTGAAATGCGCTGGCCGCTAACCCATCATTCGAGCGGACCTGCGCGAAAAGCCGCGCAGGCCGCTCAATTCAGACGTTGGGTGGCAAGGATTACGTCATGACGGCGCATGAAACCAAGACGATCAGTACAGGGTGGGCCATTGCGCTCCTGGTGTTTGCACCGTCAAGACTAATCGCACATTCGGTAGATCACGCTATTCGATCGCAGCCCGAAGTCCTTCAGCCGGATCGGGAAAAGAAGCTGAAGTTGGAATTTGAGGCACAGTTTCATAAGTCCGTATCTTTGATCCGTTCGACGTTTTTTTCGTCACTAGCGGTTGTCGCTGGCGCAATCGTTGCAGCGTTTGTGTCCGGCGCCATGCTACAGGCGGCGGGAATTGCCAAGTCTCCTGACTGGAATGCATGGCTGCAGTACGGAGGAATCGGCGTATTGCTGTGGGCCACTCTCGCAAGAGTTGATTACTCAGCAATTCAAACGTGGGATGGTGGCACGCTGCCGGAGCGCGTGGATCTTTGGCTCTATCGCTTGTTGTACATGGTAGGGTCCTATCCGCTCGCATTGTCCGTAGCATGGTGAAATACATCCATACGGGAGGGAAATGCCGTGAACTGCGCCAGCACTCATGGTTGGTTATTCCTAGCGGTATTCCTTGTGCCCACCTCTTTTGCCCACGCTGACTGGGTGAAATACGCGGCGAACTACGATGGGACGTACTATTTTGATCCGACCCGCATCCGGAAGACTGGAAAGCTTCAACTGGTCTGGGAACTTGACGACCGCATATTGCCTGTCGTATTTACTAAGGAAAGAAGAGGTGGCACCGCTGTTTTGGACTTCTTCTTCAGCTCAGCGAAGAACCTGTATGCGTTGAACTGTGAATCGGGCATGTACGCGATCGTTAGTCAGGTGCTTCATCAAGAACAGATGGGAGCCGGAACCGTGGTTTATTCGTACGACAAAAACGAAAAAGATTGGGAGTTCAAGGCGGCGCCACCTAGGTCCATGATTGAAGACCTGCTCGGGCGCGTATGTGCACCGGCGTCTGCAAAGGGTAAGGCGAAATAGACGAGATGCATTGCCACCCAACCGTGCCGTCGAAACCGACGCGCCAAAATCCGCGCGCGGTTCACGGCGGACGTTGGGCAGACCGATCACCGCAAGCGGGAAGTGGACCATGAAGCTGCAGTCGTTTTCCGTTCCAAACGCGGCCCGTCGGCACGGCGTTCGCCGGAGGCTTGTTCTTCTGGTCGCTGCAGCGGCGCTCGTGATGTCGAGCCTCAGTGCCGCGCAGACGGATGCTCCGGGCGAGCCTGTCACCATTCGCGGCACTGAAATCTCCGGCTGGGGCGAAGTCGGCGAGGTTCTGGCCCGCTTTGGCCGTCCGGCCGCCTCAAAGCTCAAGGTGCCGGCCGTGCTGATTCTGCACGGCAGCAGCGGGGTAGACGGCCGCGGCGCCTTCTACGCCAAGGCGCTGCAAGAAGCGGGCATCGCCACACTCGAAATAACGATGTTCCCGCCGGGCGGTCGACCACAAGGCAGCACCCGGACGATGCCGCATGCAGCGGCGGCGCTCAGGTGGCTGGCGGCGCAGCCCAACGTCGACGGTCAGCGGCTGGGGGTAATGGGCTTTTCCTGGGGGGGCACGATGTCGGTGATGATGTCGAGCGAACTCGTGCAGGAGCGACTGGGGAAGGATGTCCCCAAGCCGGCCGCGTTCGCACCCTTCTACCCGGTTTGCACCAACATGGTCAGCTTCCTGGCGAACCCTAAGAGTCCCCTCTACAACGCGCACACGCGGATGAGTGCGACGCCCATGCTCATCCACGTGGGTACCCGCGACGATTATAACGAAGGCGAACGCCCCTGCGATGCGCTTGTCGCGATGTGGCCGGCAGCGGCGCGTGAGCACGCGACAGTGCGCTACGTCGAGGGCGCAACGCACATGTTCGATTCGCAGCAACCAGCCTACCAACGCTACGACGAGTCAGCGCGCGCTGGACGTGGTGCGATGATCAGCTTTACTCCGAGCCCCAGGGATGCAGCTGAAGCGCGCCAGGCGGTCGTCAGCTTTTTCGTCACGAATCTGAATCCCTGACCGGGCCCGTATGCGCCTCAGTTAAACAACCCCCTCCGCCTTCAACTTCGCGATTTCCGCATCGCTCTTTTTGAGCACGCCGCGCAGGATCTCATCGGTATGCTGTCCGAGTGTCGGCGGCGGCACTTCATGCCTGATCGGCGTCTCCGAGAACCGCATCGGGCTCGCCACCAGCGGCACCTTGCCGGCGACCGCGTGCGGCAGCTCGAACCTGAGGCCGCGCGCCTGCACCTGCGGTTCCTGGAACACCTGCGCAATGGTGTTGATCGGCCCGTTCGCCACACCCGCGTCGTCGAGCAGTTTGACCCACTCGCGCGTCGTGCGCTTGGCGAACACCTCGTTGAGCAGGCGCGTGATCTCCTCGCGGTTCTTCACCCGCTCCGCATTGGATGAGAAGCGCGCGTCTTTCGCAAGATGCGCGCAGCCCGCCGCTTCGCAGAATTTGTTGAACAGGTTGTCGTTGCCGCACGCGAGGATGATGTTGCCGTCGCTGGTCCTGAAAGTCTGGTACGGCACGATGTTGGGATGCGCGTTGCCGATGCGCCCGGGCGACTCGCCGGTCGCGAGGTAGTTCATCCCCTGGTTGGCGAGGAACGCAACGCACGAATCGAGCAGCGCGACGTCGATCCATTGCCCATTGCCGGTCACCGCGCGATTGGCGAGCGCCGCGCACACCGCAATGGTCGCGTACATGCCGGCGGTCAGGTCGATGATCGGAATGCCGGCGCGCTGCGGCCCGCCGCCCGGCAGATCGTCGCGCTCGCCGGTGATGCTCATCAGCCCGCCCATGCCCTGCGCCATGAAATCGTAGCCGGGGCGGTCCTTGTACGGGCCGGTCTGGCCGAAGCCCGTCACCGAGCAGTAAATCAATCCGGGATTGAGCGCTTTCAGGTCATCGTAGCCGAGCCCATAACGGGCGAGGTCGCCGACCTTGTAATTTTCGAGCAGCACGTCGCATTGTTTCGCAAGCTCGCGCACGATCTGCTGGCCTTCGGGCCTGCTGAGATTGACCGTGATCGAGCGCTTGCCGCGGTTCGTGGCGCAGAAGTACGCGGATTCGCGCGTGTCCTTGCCCTGCGCGTCCTTGAGAAACGGCGGCGCGTAGCCGCGCGAGTCGTCGCCCTTGCGCGGGCGCTCGACCTTGATCACTTCCGCGCCGAGGTCGGCGAGGTTCTGCGCCGCCCATGGGGCGGCGAGCACGCGCGACAGATCGAGCACTTTGATATGCGATAACGGTCCTGCCATGATTTCCTCAAAATCGTGAAGGAGCGAACAAGTGAAGGGTGAACACCCCCTTCCCAACCCTCCCCCTTGAAAAGGGGGAGGGGGATTTTCACTCATTCACCCGTTCACCCGTTCACCCGTTCACCCGTTCACTCGTTCACTGCGCGTCAGCGCCCCTCGAATTTCGGCTTTTTCTTGTTGATGAACGCCTCATAGCCGATGCGATAGTCCTCGGTCTTGAAGTAATCGAAGTTGGCGTCGATCTCGGCCTGCGTCAGGGGCGCGGCCTGCGGCGTGAGCCGCCGGATGTATTGCTTGTGCCAGCGCGCGACCAGCGGCGCGCCGTCGGCGATGCGCCGTGCAGCGGCATACGCTTCCGCTTCGACCTGCGTATCCGGAACGACACGCGTGAGCAAGCCCTTGGCGTATGCTTCGTCGGCATTCCACATGCGACCTTCGAGCAGGATCTCGGCTGCCACCGCGCGCCCGGCCAGAGCGATCAGGCCCGCGAGCTCACCGTACGCGATCGTAAAACCGAGCCGGTTGATAGGCACGCCGAAGCGTCCCGACGCGCCGGATATACGCAGGTCGCACGCGCATGCGATCTCGAGTCCGCCGCCGGCGCACGGCCCCTTGATCAGCGCCACCGTCGGATGCCGGCATTCGCCGACTGCCTTGAGCGCGCCGAACACGTATTCGAGGTGATACACCTTGCCCTGCTCGAAGCTGTTGCGCGCATGCGCGAACTCCGCGATGTCGGCGCCCGCCGCGAACGCTTCGTCGCCGGCGCCGCGCAGCACGATGCAGCGCAAGCCGTCGTCTGCCGACAACTCGCGCATTGTCCGTGCAAGCTCGCGCCACATCGCAACCGTGAGCGCGTTGAGCTTGTCGGGGTTGTTAAGCGCGACCGTGGCGATGTCGCCGTCGCGCGTGAGATCTATGGAGGGCAAGAGCGGATCCGAAAACCCGTATTGTACGGTTCTCCGCCGTGCCGCGGCTAGCTTTTGTCATGACGTTGGGATTAAACTATGATAAACATCGCCGCCGGCTCGCGCATCTCAACCATCCCACGGGAGGATTGCCGCTATGAGTGAAATCAATCCTTACAAGCCGCCTGAATCGCAGGCCGCTGCTGCAGCCGGCGCGAGCGATTTCATCGCCGATGGCCGCGCGGTTGATTCCGGCCGCGGCTGGGAATGGATCGCGAGCGGCTGGGAGCTGTTCAAGAAGCAGCCCGGTACCTGGATACTGCTGCTGATCGTGCTTCTGGTGTGCTCGATACTGATCAGCCTGGTGCCGTTGATCGGCGGGCTGGCGAACATGCTGTTGCTGCAGGTTTTCATGGGCGGCGTCATGCTCGGCTGCCGCGCGCTGGATGTTGACGGGAGCCTCGAACTCGGACATCTGTTCGCGGGCTTCAAGCAGAACACCAGCGATCTCGTGGTGCTCGGCGTGCTGGCGCTGGTCGCGTGGGTGATCATAATTATCCCGGCGCTGGTGATCGTGGGCGGCGGTAGTTTCATGGCGATGATGCGCGGCGATGCGATGGGCATGGCCGCATTCGGCATGACGTTCGTGCTGGCGATGCTGGTGGTGCTCGCGCTCAGCATCCCGGTCTACATGGCGCTGTGGTTTGCGCCGTCGCTGATCGTGTTCCACGGTCTGAAACCGGTCGCAGCGATGAAAACCAGTTTCTTTGCCTGCCTGAAGAACATCGTTCCCTTCCTGCTTTACGGCGTTATCCTGCTGGTGCTGAGCTTGGTTGCAGCGATTCCGCTCGGCCTCGGATTCCTGGTGCTGGCGCCAGTGATCATGGCGTCGATTTACGCCGCGTATCGCGATATCTTTTTCGCCGGCTAGCAGCCTGTCGGACTTAATAGCCCCGACAGGCTGCTAAACTGGTTGACATTTAGCCGGCGGCGCGGCTGTTGGCGTTTGTCAGATCCGGAAATACCGTTGCCTAGCTCCGTTTACGCGAGCCACGGCAACTCCCCGAGGTGGCGCTGCTCGAACGCTTCGATTTCCTTGATGTTTTGCATCACGAGGTCAATATCGTCGAGGCCTTTGAGCAACCGCTCCTTATGACTCGGGTCAATGTCGAAGCGATAGGTCGCGCCGTCGGGCCCGGTCACGGTTTGTGACTCGAGGTCGATGGTAATCTGCGCGCCGGGCTTGTCGTGCAGCTCTAAGCGCAGCTTCTGGACCGTTTCCTCGGGCAGCACCACGGGCAGCATCCCATTTTGCAATTCATTGCCGTAGTGTATGTCGGCAAAGCTCGGCGCGATCACCGAGCGGACGCCATAGTCTAAAAGGACGTAGACCGCTGCTTCGCGCGACGAACCGCAACCGAAGTTGGCGCCCGTAACGAGAATCTTGGCCTTGCGATACGGCGCCTTGTTCAGCACGAAGTCAGGCTTTTCGTTGCCGTCGGCATCGAAGCGGATGTAGTGAAATAGCAGGCGTTCGTAGCCGGGACCCCGCAACCTGCGCAGGAAACGTGAGGGGAAGATTTTGTCGGTGTCGATGTTCGCCATGTCGATGGGCGCGGCGATGGCGGTGAGTCTGGTGAAAGGTGTCATAAGAAATCCTTACATTGAATCAGGAAACCAGCTTGCGAACATCAGTGAGCTTGCCGGTGACGGCGGCCGCCGCCGCCATCGCCGGGCTCATGAGATGCGTGCGTGAGCCTATACCCTGGCGGTTTTCGAAATTGCGGTTGGAAGTCGAAGCACAGCGCTCGCCGGCGGGCACGGTGTCGCCGTTCATCGCGGCGCAGCTCGAGCAGCCCGACGCGCGCCAGTCGAAACCCGCTTCGCGGAAAATGCGATCCAGTCCTTCGGCCTCCGCCTGACGTTTGGTCGTGCTCGAGCCGGGCGAAACCCACGCCGGGATAACGACTTTTCTTCCCTTGAGCACCGCAGCGGCTGCGCGCAGGTCTTCAATCCGGCCGTTGGTACAGGTGCCGATGAACGCGCGGTGGATCCTGATTTCCTGCAGCGGCGTGCCGGGCGTGAGCTCCATATAACGCAGCGCCTGCTCCATGTGCGCGCGCTTGTCCGCATCGGTGGCGGTCGCGGGATCGGGGACCACCGCGGTGATCGGCGCCGCTTCCTCCGGACTCGTGCCCCACGTCACCATTGGCACGAGCCCTCTCGCGTTCAGCACGACCTCGCGGTCGAAGCGCGCGCCGTCGTCGCTCGGCAGCGAGCGCCAAAACGCGAGGGCTTGCTCCCAATGCGCGCTTTTGGGTGCGAACTCGCGTCCTTCGAGATAGGCGTATGTCTTGTCGTCCGGCGCGATCAAGCCGGCCCGCGCACCGGCTTCGATCGCCATGTTGCACACGGTCAGGCGGCCTTCCATACTGAGCGTACGGATCGCCGTACCCGCAAACTCGATGATGTAGCCGGTAGCGCCCGCGGTACCGATCTTCGCGATGATGGCGAGGATGATGTCCTTGGCTGTTACACCGGCAGGAATCGCCCCATCGACGGTGATGCGCAGGTTTTTCGTTTTTTTCTGCCACAGGCATTGCGTTGCGAGGATCTGTTTTAACTGCGATGCGCCTATCCCGAACGCAAGGGCGCCGAACGCGCTGTGGGTCGAGGTGTGCGAATCGCCGCAAGTGATGACGAGGCCCGGTTGCGTGATGCCGAGTTCGGGACCGATCACATGTACGATGCCTTGGCGCGGATCGTGCATGTCGTAATGCAGGATGCCGTTGGCTTGAGTGTTCTTTGCGAGCAACTCGATCATGTTGCGCATCTCGGGATCGGTAACCACTTCGATGTCTTTGCCGCGATTGACGGTGGGCGCATAATGGTCGGTAACCGCGATTGTCTGCCGCGGCTTGCGCACTTTACGGCCTTCACGGGCGAGGGCGCCGAACGCATGGAACGAGCCTTCGTGCACGAAATTGCGATCCACGTGCAACAGCGCTTCGTTCTCGCCGCGCTTAACGATTACGTGGCGGTCCCAGATCTTTTCGTGCATCGTGCGAGCGCTACTCATATGAATTTCTCCAAAACACAGAGGCTTAAAGGTTTTGCCCTCAACGCAGGAATTTAACTTATATGGTGTTAAATTGACAGAATCTGTATCAAGCCTCAGTATAGTAAAAAAGAAAAAAGCCGATCCACAATAAAGGAGGAAGTTAACCCATGATGTATAGCTTGGCAAGAAAGCTCGCACCCAATCGCTGCCGCGTCGTATGCGCCTGCGCGCTCATACTGGCAGCCTTGCCGGCCTCGGCCCAGGAATTCCCGACGAGAACCGTGCGCTTTATCGCGCCATTTGCGGCAGGAGGAGGCACGGATATCAATACCCGCCGGTTGGCCGACCGCCTCAACAAGTTCTGGAAACAGCCGGTCGTCGTCGAGAACCTCCCCGGCGGGGGGGGCAATGTCGCGGCAGCGTCGGTAGTCTCGCGGCCCAACGACGGTTATACGCTATTCTTCGCATCGCTGAATATAGTCGCGCTTAATCCGCTGCTGTACGACAGGCTGCCGTTAGACCCTGATCGCGATTTGGCGCCCATCATTCTGTTCAGTGACACGCCTCACGTAGTGATGGTCAGTTCGACATTCCCGGCGACCAAATTATCCGAGCTGATCGCGTTGGCAAAAGCGCAGCCGGGAAGCATCAAATTCGGTTCCGGGGGACGAGGAACTTCACAGCATCTTTCCGGCGAGCTGTTAAAAATGCGGGTCGGAATCGACCTGATGCATATTCCGTACAAGGGCAGTGGTGCAGCGGTGCCCGCGATGCTCGGGAACGAGATCCAGATGATTTTTGAAAGCATTTCCTCCGCGGTCGGGCACATCCGTGGAGGCCGGACGCGGGGTCTCGTGGTCGCGAGCAAGGCGCGTGCCCCTATCCTGCCAGACGTGCCTACTTTTGACGAAAGCGGGGTTCCGGGTTTTTACACTGGGGTGTGGGCCGGCGTACTGGTCCGAGCGGGCACGCCGGCAGCCATAGTGTCGGCCCTCAACCACAGCATTAACGCCGCGATGAATGATCCCGAGTACAAGAAACAGTTGGCTGACATCGGGATTAATCTCATTGGCGGGACACCGGAGCAATTAAGTTCTTACATTGCCTCTGAAAGGAAAATATGGATCCCGATCATCCAGAAGGAAGGCATCAAGCTGCAATAAAGCAGGTGATGACCCGGACGGTTCGGGCTAGGAGTTTGTCGGACTTAGCCCCAACAAACTCCTGATACAAAACCGGCGCCAGTGAAATTGCGGAAAAGGATAGCGGAGATGCAAATTTATTCGCGCTTTTCCCCAAACTCGATCGCTTCGATTGAATTTATAATGAATGGTCAGCCGGTTTTGCTTTTAGCAGCCTGTCGGGACTGTTAAGTCCGACAGGCTGCTGGCGGAGGCGAGACGGTTATTACCGTAACTCGGTATCTACGAATCGAACGAGGATGACATGAAGCAGAAGGTTCGCCTTGGTTCCGGCTCCGGCTTTTGGGGTGACGGCATGGACCCCGCGATGGAGGTCCTCGAGAAAGGTAACCTCGATTACCTGTGCTTTGACTTTCTTGCGGAACTTTCCATGGCGCTCCTGCAGCGCCAGAAGCTGAAGAACCCGCAGGCGGGGTACGTGCCGGACGCTATTCATTATATGAAAGCGATGATGCCGATGGCACGGGAAGTAGGGACGAAGCTCATCTCTAACGGCGGGGGCGTTAATCCGCGGGCCGCGGCGGAACGGATCGTAGGGGACGCGCGCGCGCTGGGGCTTGAACGAACGAAAGTGGGGCTCATCGAAGGCGATGACATTCTGAGCAAAATCGAGGAAATGCTTCAAGCAGGCGTGACGTTTGCCAACATGGAAACGGGTGACACAACTTTCTCGGCCGTCAAGGACCGCATCGTGTCGGCCAACGCTTACACCGACTCAACCGGCATCATCGAAGCGCTGAGAGGTGGCTGCGACATCGTCATCGCCGGGCGGGTTTCAGACAACGCAGTTTACGTCGGCCCGGTAATGCACGAGTTCGGTTGGCGGCACGATAGCCAACACGTTGACAAGATCGCGGCAGCAATTGCGGTCGGTCACATCGTCGAGTGTGCAGCGGGATGCACCGGCGGTATGTCCTCGCGTTTTGCCGAAATGCCGCATATGGGGAGAGTTGGCTTTCCAATTGTTGATTTCTTCGCCGACGGAAGCGCCGATATTTCCAAGGTCCCCGGTTCAGGTGGGCGAGTCGACCAATTCACCGTCAAGGAGCACCTTGTCTACGAGATCAGCGATCCCCGGAGTTACCTCATGCCGGATGGCATCGCAGATTTCACTTCGCTGAAGCTGGAAGAAGTCGGAGCCGATCGCGTGCACATCTCGGAAGTACGCGGTCGGGCCGCACCGGACACATTGAAGGTCGTGATCGGGTACCAAGACGGATGGATCGGCGAAAGTATTGCGTTCTTTCCGTGGCCGCACGCGTACGAACGCACCCTCAAGGCTAAAGAAACCATGCTCGAGCGTTTTGAGCGTCTCAAGCTAAATGCCGATCAGATCCATTTCGACTTCATCGGACTGAACACTCTTCACGGCCCTGGCGCGCCGATGCCCGACGTCGACGCTCTAGCCGAACTGAACGAAGTAGGCTTGCGCTGCGCTGTCAAAACAAAGACGGCCGAGGAAGCCGAAAAGGTGCGGCGGGCCGGGGCCCATCTCTGGATCATGGGGCCTGGCGGTACGTCCTTCGGCACTCCGATCAAGCCGCGACCTGTCGTGGCGCTGTGGCCGACACTCATACCGCGCGAGTTCGTCCACCAAAAGGTGGCGATTCTGGAGGCTTAGATATGGCAAGACTGCTCAGGGATATTTGCTATATACGCTCCGGCGACAAAGGCGACGTTTGCACCGCCGGTCTTATCGCCAAGACCCCGCAAGATTATCCATTCCTCGTAAAAACCGTCACGCCGGAGAAAGTCAAGCAGATCTATGGCGAGTGGGTGCAGGGGCCGGTTCACTGTTATCGAATGGATAATATTCAGGCTGTCGTTGTTGTCATGAAGCACGCGCTTGGCGGTGGGGCAACTCGGACTCTACGCCTCGATCAAACAGGTAAAGCCATGGGGCACGCGCTCCTTCGTCTGCCCGTTGTGGCCTAGCAGCCGGTCGGACTTGTTCTGTAAATCGTTGATTCCTATGCGTCAGTCAAGTAGTTCGTTACGCCCTATGCTTACGGCAACGGTTGCAATCCTGCTGCCCACCCTTGCATGGGCCCAGGTTTATCCGACCAAGCCAATACGTATCGTCGTGGGGTTTGCGGCAGGCGGCGGCGCCGATATAGTCGCGCGCATTGCCGGTCAAAAATTGAGCGCTGGGCTGGGGCAATCCGTCATCATCGACAATCGGCCGGGCGCAGGCGGAAACATCGCCACTGAGCTCGTCGCCAAAGCACCCGCGGACGGCCACACCCTGCTCGCCACACCGAGCAGCTTCGTGATCAATCCCAGTCTTTACAGCAAGGTCGCCTACGATCCCATCAAGGACTTCGAACCGGTCTCAGCCCTCACTTCATACATGCTTTTCCTGGTGATTCATCCGTCGCTGCCGGTGCGCTCGGTCAAGGCGTTGATCGCACTGGCCAAGGCCAAACCCGGTCACCTCGGCTACGCGTCGGGCGGCAGCGGCACGCTCACGCATATTGCCGGCGAGCTGTTCGCGTACATGGCCGGCGTGCGGATGACGCACATCCCGTATAAAGGCGGCAGCCCCGCAGTACCCGCCGTGATCGGAGGCCAGGTGGAGATGACATTCCAACCTCCCATAAACGTAGTGCCGCACGTAAGAGTCGGCAAGCTGATTCCGCTCGGCGCTACCGGCCCCAAACGTTCCACCGCATTGCCGGATGTGCCGACGATCGCTGAAGCCGGCATCCCGGGTTTTGAGGCCACCGCGTGGAATGCCCTGTTTGCACCGGCCGGAACCCCTGCCGCGATCGTGAAGCGCATCAGCGAGGGAGTTGGAAAAGGGCTTAGGCAGGCGGATGCATTGGATATCTTCGAAAAACAAGGTCTCGATCAGGCGGCAGGCACGCCCGAAGAGCTTGCTGCTCTGGTCAGGACGGAATTTACAAAGTGGGCCAAGGTCGTGAAAAGCGCAGGCATCAAATCTGAGTGATTGCTCGGTCTGGCCTCGGCAATATGGTTCGAAGCGTTTCTGCGTGAATTATTTTTTTGTGCTCCTGAACCTGGGGGCAAATGGAGGATTTGTCGATGAAGGTCTATGAGGCCGTTGCGAACGCTTTCGTGAAAGAAGGTACTTCAACCGTATTCGGGCTTTTGGGTGACGGGCAATTGTCATGGTGGTCGGCCATGTCCAAGCACTCCGGGATCAGGATCATTGACGCGCGGCATGAGGGCGCGGCGCTAACGATGGCCGAAGGCTGGGCGATGGCTACGGGGAAGATCGGTGTTTGCAGCGTGACTCACGGCCCCGGCGTCTCGCATATGACGACGTCCCTGATCACCGCCACCCGTTCGCGGACCCCCGTGCTCATCTTTACCAGCAAGACTGCCTTCAACAACGAGCATAGTATCCAGTATCTGGACCAGGAAACGCTGGTGGGCGCAACCGGCGCCGGTTACATCGAGGTCTTGACCCCGTCATTTGCGGAGAACGCGGTGCGCCAGGCGTTTTACCGGGCCAGGCTGGAGTCCCGGCCGATCGTTCTGAGTGTCGTCGGCGAAATCCAGGACAAGGAATGTGACAGCGAGGGGGATGACTATCAGCCTTCCTCGACCATGTTTTCCGGCCAGCAACGCATCCGGCCTGACGTGGATCGCCTGGACAAGGCGGTCAATATCATTTCCGAGAGCAAGAAGCCGGTGATTGTAGTGGGCCGTGGTGCGATGAAATCTCAAGCCGCGGAAGCCGTGGACCGGCTGGCCAAACGTATCGGCGCCTTGATTGCCACGACGCTTCCGGCGAAAGGCGTGCTCGGCGAATGCGAGTATCACGCCGGAATCGCCGGCCAATTTTCCACGCGAACGGCGATCCATCTCTTCGAGGAAACCGACTGCGTGATTGCGCTCGGCGCCAGCCTGAATCTCCGCACCATTGAAGGGGGTTACCTTTTTCCTCTCGCGCGCATCGTCCACATCGACGTTGCCCCCAACATCCTGATGGGCAATGACAAGGTCGCTGACTGTTACATTCAGGGTGACGCCGTGGTGACGGCGCAGGCGATCGACGAGATGCTGGCGCAAAAGGGCGTATCGAAGGAAGGTTATCGTACGGCGAGCGTTCGCAAATCTCTGCGTGATGCGGGCAGGGACCCCGGTGAATTCGAGATCGAGCCGGGCACCGTTGATCCACGTGAGGCAGCGAGAGTGATGGACGAACATTTGCCGTCCAACATCGGCTTGATCACGGACGTGGGGCACTTTTTTTCGTTCCCCGTCCTGATGATGAAGAAGCCGCGTGCGCTGCAAATGTTTACTACGTCCTTTGGTTGCATAGGCCAAGCGCTTGCTACCGCGATCGGCGTTGGCGTCGCGGCCGGCGAACCCCTCGCTTGCGTGGAGGGCGATGGCGGCGCAATGCAGAACATCCAGGAACTGGATACGGCGGCGCGGCTGGGACTCAAACTCCTGCTCATCGTCATGAATGATGAGGCGCTTGGCGCGGAGTACCACAAGCTTAAAGCCAAAGGCGGCGATGTAAACCTCGCGGCCGTTCGTGCGCCTGATTTTGGCGCGGTCGGTCGCGGATTCGGTTGCCGTGGCCGTATGGCGCGCACTTTGAACGAGGTTGCTGCGGGTATTGACGAGTTTCTGGCTGGTGACGGACCTATGGTTCTCGATATCAGAATATCGCGCAACGTTGTCAGCATTCCCTACCGTCGCTTGCACTTCGGTCAGGATGTGTAGGTGATTACAATCGAGGAAGTCCATGAAAGCATCGAGCCGAGTCGCGCTGATAACGGGTTGCGGTAAACAAACAGGCATCGGAGCCGCTACGATTGAAACCAGGGGGCTTGCCGGCGACTGACGGGAGGCGCGCAACCGACGGCGAGCCCTCTACCTTGATAGCGTAGACCCCCGTGAACAAAGCGAAACTCGCAAAATGCATTAATCATCGCGTGAGGCTGCGGCCGCCCGCGAGGCGTTTCCGCGGCCCGACCGAGCTTCGAATCATGGATGACGACTGGATCGTGCAGGATGTCGAAGACAGCAAAGGCGTGAGAATCAGGAACATCCGCACCGATCATGTCGTGCTGCTGGAGTTTGACCACATTCAGCATTACACCGCCGACCCTCGGCGTGAATATGACGGTTTGCGCCACGGCTTCTTTGAGCTGCGGGTCCAGTTGTTCCTGCGCGGGCCCGAGCTGGTGATCGAGCCCAGGCCGTCTTACGTTAAAGCCAAGCGCGCGCCGACCAGGCGCTCAACCGGGACAGCCCGCAAGCGGACGGCGCGCTAGTGTAGTGCGTCGAAAGTCTTGGCACATAGCGAGCGAAGTAGCGCAGGCGCCCTCGCCTGCCAAGCGCCGCGCCACCAGCCGAGGCGGCTGCGCTACCGCACGGCGCAGCTCGCGGAAATAAGTCGAGCTACTTTGGACGCACCACACTAGCATCGCTTTCCAGCCGCAAAAAAAACCGGTTGCCCGGAATGACACTTACTTAAGCCAAGCATCGCAGCTCGGCAAGATTCGATATCGTCGATTCAACGGCATAGGGTAGGGTGCGCTTGCGCACCAATGTGATGGCGTCGCATGGATCCGGACATCTTTTCCGCATGGTGCGCAAGCGCACCCTACGCCGGATCAGG
>JACQOI010000061.1 GCA_016202615.1 Betaproteobacteria bacterium | reverse complement strand
GAGCAGCTTCATGGGATAGACGTTCTGCGCCTGGCGCGTGATGTCCACGGAACCCATGTTGACCTAGCACTCCATGCCATAGCGCGCGGCGACCGTCGCCGCCGCAACGCCGTGCTGGCCGGCGCCGGTTTCGGCGATCACGCGCGGCTTGCCCATGCGCTTCGCAAGCAGCGCCTGGCCGACCGTGTTGTTGATCTTGTGCGCGCCGGTGTGGTTGAGGTCCTCGCGCTTGAGATAGACCTGCGCGCCGCCGAAATGCTCGGACCAGCGCTTCGCGTGATAGACCGGGCTCGGCCGGCCGACGTAATGCTTGAGCTCGTACTCGAACTCGGCGCGGAATTCCGGGTCCCTCCGGTAGCGCTCGTACGCGGCCTTCAACTGATCAAGCGCCTCGATCAGCGTTTCGGCGACGAACACGCCGCCGTACGGCCCGAAATGCCCTTTGTCATCGGGCAGGTCATACATCCGCACTGCGCACCTCGTTCATGAAAGCGGCGATTTTAAGCGGGTCCTTGACGCCGGGACTGGTTTCGACGCCGGAGCTGACATCGACCGCCCACGGCCTGACATGGCGTATCGCATCCGCAACGTTTTCGGGGTTGAGCCCGCCCGACAGTATCACCGGAAGCGGCAACTCGCGCGGTATCAGGCTCCGGTCAAAGGCGGTACCGGTGCCGCCGTGCGTGCCTTCGACAAAGGCATCGAGCAGCAAACCGCTCGCTGCGCTGTAACGTTGTGCGTATTGTAGCAAATCCAGCCCCGCCCTGACGCGCACCGCCTTGAGGTACGGCACGCGAAACCGGCCGCAGAACGCGGGCGTTTCCTCGCCATGGAACTGCAGCAGATTGAGCGGCGCCTCGCCGAGCACGCGTTCGACCTCGCGCGCACCGGGATTCACAAACAATCCGACCGCAGTGACGAACGGCGGCAGGCTGCGGATGATTTCCGCGGCGCGTGCAGGCGCGAAATTACGCGGGCTTGGTGCATAAAAAACGAACCCGAGCGCGTGTGCGCCGAGGCGCGCTGCCGCAAGCGCGTCGTCGACACGAGTGATGCCGCAGATTTTGACTGCTGTCGTCATGACTTCGTCATTTATTCATTAAACCATACGTTGCGCGCCGCTTGCGGCAGCCCCCACTTTGCGTCGTAACTCACGTACGCCAGATACAAGCCCGCTGCGTCCAGCGTCGGCGCGGCAAGCCGACGGTCGCGGCCCGCCAGCACCTCGCCGGTCCACGCGGGATCGTGCTTGCCCTTGCCGACGTAAACCAGGCAGCCGACGATGTTGCGCACCATGTGATGCAGGAACGCGTTGGCCGCGAGTTCGAACACCACATAGTCGCCGCTTTTCCGGACATCGAGACGCCGCATCTCGCGCACCGGCGATTTCGCCTGGCATTCGGCCGAGCGGAAAGCGCTGAAATCATGCTCCCCGAGCAGATACTGCGCCGCGGCGCGCATGCGGTCGACATCGAGCGGCGGATGAAACCAGCCGACACGCCCATGGTTGACCGCGGGACGCAGCGGGTGGTTCAACAACACGTAGCGGTAACAGCGCTCGTGCGCCGAGTAGCGCGCATGAAACTCCGCCGCAACCGACCGCGCCCAGGTTACCGCCGCGCCCGCCGGCAGCAGCGCGTTCACGCCGCGCACCCACGCCGATTCGGGACGTTCGGCGCCGGTATCGAAATGCACCACTTGCGCCAATGCGTGCACGCCGGCATCGGTGCGCCCGGCGCAGATGGTCGCGATTTTGTCGCCCGCAATCCCGGCCAGCGCGCGCTCGAGCGCGTCCTGCACCGCGCATCCCGACGGCTGCGTCTGCCAGCCGCAGAATACGCTGCCGTTGTATTCGATACCCAGTGCAATGCGTGGCATGGTGAATCAGGGCGTGTCCCAAAAAACAACTGCCGCTCAGATCGCGGATCTGGCGGCAGCTGGTGGAAGATGCGGACGATTAGCCGAGAGAGTCGAGCAATTTCTTCGCTTCATCCTGCTGTCCGGCATCGCCCTCCTTGATCACTTCCTGCAGGATCTCGCGCGCCCCGTCCTTGTCGCCCATTTCCTGGTACGCCTTCGCCAGATCGAATTTGGTCTGCACGTCGTACCAATGGTCGTCCTTGGCGCCGCCTTCGGCTGGCGCAGCCTCCGCCTTGGGCGCCGCGTCGAGATGCAGGTCGATGTCGTCGAGCTTAAGCTCGGGTACCAATGGCGCGGCGATATCGCCGCCGAGGTCGAGTTTGAAGTCAGGCTCGAGCGACGGCAGCGCGCTGGCGGGTTCCGCCGGCTTCGCTTCGGGCGCAGCCTCGGCCGTAGCGCCGAGGTCGAAGTCCATGCCAAGACCGGCGGCTTTGTCCTGTTTTTCCGGACTGAGGATAACGGTACCGTCGTGGGTGAAGGCTTTGTCCTCGCCGGCGGGCGCCGCAGGCGCCGGCGCGGTGGCATCGAAGTTGAAGTCGATCATGGCGGCCATCGGCACAGCCGAGTCGCCGGTCACGCTGGTCTTGACGGTTTCATCTCCGGGCGTATCCAGCGTAATGTCGAGCTCCGCAGGCAACTGAGCGCCGGCCGGGACATTGAGCGTGAAATCGGGTGCGGCGGGTGCGCTTTCGGCAATCGCGCGCGCCGCGCCTGAGTCGGCCGTAATATCGTGGATTGCTGCCGCGCTGTCCGGGGCCGCCGCCATGCCTGCCAGCTCGCCCGGCTGCATGATCATGGTCTTGCCGGCTTCGAGCTCGACGTCGGTCTTGGTGACGGCGGTCGGTGACAACTCGAGGTCGAAATCGAGATCGGTACCGCCCGCGGCACCCCCCGTGATAAGCATCGCGGCAACCGGCGCGGATTTACCGGCTTCATACATGGCATTCCCGGAATCGATCGCGTAGCCCATTGCCGCCGCTTTGAGCCAGTTGTCACCCGCGCCGCCGGTCTGGGTGTGCAGTGATTTCGCGATCTTCTCGAACGTGACCTTGTCCTTGCGTCCGGCGTAAATCTGCAGCAGCTTGAGCTGCGCTTCTTCGTGCTTGGGATTTTTCTGGAGCGCTTCTTTGAGCACTTCTTCAGCCTGCACGTCGCGGCCGAAGTTCAGATACAGATCGGCTTCGGCCAGCGGGTCGACATCCTCGCCGCCGCCGGCGGGAGGAGTCGCCACGGCGGCTGCGGCCATCGCTGGCGCGGCCCCCGCGGCTTTACCCAGTTTGGGCGCTTTTTTCTCGCCCGTCTCGTCTTCGCCGGCAGCTTGCGCACGGCGACGGCGCATGAAGAAGTAACCGACACCACCGAGCAGCACAAGCACTCCGCCAACGCCGACAAGGTACAGGGGCTCGCCAAGTATCTGGTCGATGAGATCGGGCTCCGGCGGAGGTGGCGGCGGCGGCACGATCTTGGGTTTGGGCTTGGGCTGCTCTTGCACGCCCGGCTCGGCTTTCGGCGCTTCGACCTTGGGCGCTTCGCCTTTCGGCGGTTCAACTGCGGCCGGTTTCTCCATCGGCGGCGCCGGTTCCGGCTTGGCTGCGGGTACCGGCTGCGGCGCGGGTTTCGCTGCCGGAGCGGGTGGCGCCACCCCCTTGACCTCCAGCAGGCGCTGCATGTCCTTGATGGTTTTCTCGAGCTGCGCGATGCGATCGTTGACTTCGGCCAGCGCTTTTTCGCGTGCGATCGCTTCCTCTTCGAGCAGGCGCATGCGCTCGGCTGCCGTGCGCGGCGCGCCCTTGCCGCTGACGGCCTTACCCGGCGCTGCGGGCTCGCCCTTGGACAGCTTGAGCACCTCCTTCGGTGCTTGCTTGCCCGCCGCCTTGTCGTCGACAGTGGTTACGATCTTGCCACTGGCCGCGGATTTCGATTCCTGCGCCGGCGTCTCTCCCGCCGCCTCCGCCAGCTTCCGGCGATAGACGTTCCAGTTCGCCGCCTGCACGCGCACTTCCTTCACCGCTTCGGACTGTCCGGTTAAGGTGACCTGTTCTGGTTCCGGAACGCGCAGTATCTTGCCGGTCTTCAGGCGGTTCATGTTGCCGACGAAGGCATCGGGATTACTGCGATACAGGCTGACCAGCATCTGCTCGAGCGTGACACCCTCGGGTTTGACGCTTGAAGCAATCCTGAAGAGCGTCTCGCCGCGCTTGACCGGACCGTATTCCTTGCTTTCGGTCTTGGCCGCAACGGCAGCAGGACGCGCGACAGCCGGCGCCTTGGCCGCGGGACTGGCTTCGACCGGCGCGGCGACCTGCGGCGCGGGCGCAACCGGTTTCGGCTCAGGTGTGACCGCAGGCGCCACCGCCACCGGCGGCACGACCGGGGCTGCCGGCGCGCCCGGCGCAAATCCAGGAGGGTCGATCAGCGCAGTGTATTCACGCACCAGACGTCCCTGCGCCCAGCTCAATTCGACCAGCAGATCGATGAACGCCTCGTTGACCGGCCGCGTCGAGATCATCTTGATGTAGGGCTGGCCGTCTGCGCGCCGCTCTATGCTCATGCGTACGCCGACCAGCGCGGAGCTGTATTGAATCTTGGCTTGAGTGAAAGCTTCGGGCGCGGCGAGGCGTGCAGTGAGCGTAGTGAGCTCGTCCTTCTGCACCGAAACCAGATCGATTTCCGCCAGCAGCGGTTGACCCAATGCGGAAAGAATGGTGAGTTTGCCCAGCCCGGCCGCGTGAGCTACCCACGGCATCAGCAGGAAAAGACCCAGCCATAGCCATGTTTTATATGGCATTTTGCGCACTGCCCACCCTTTTGTTATTTTCAGGGATAAGTAAACTAACATCAAATAGTTAGGGTTGCAAGCTAACCTTGCCTCTAACCTTATGAATCTATTAGCCAGCGACTAATGGCAATTTTACCAGACGCACCCCGAATACCGCATCCCGGACTGGCAAAATCTATTATTTTGTCAGATTTTACAGGACAAACTCCCGCCGGTGAGCTTGGTTACTTTTCGAGCAGGATACGCAGCATGCGCCGCAGCGGTTCGGCGGCGCCCCACAGCAGCTGGTCGCCGACCGTAAACGCGGCCAGATAGGCGCCGCCGCTTGCTTGCCCCAATTGCAGCTTGCGCAACCGGCCGATCGGCACGTTGAGGGTCCCGCTGACGGTTGTCGGCGTCAGCTCACGCAAGGTGGCATTGCGCTGATTGGGAACCACTTTCACCCAATCGTTGGCCCCGTCCAGCATGTCCTCGATTTCGTCGAGCGGCACGTCTTTCCTGAGCTTGATTGTCAGCGCCTGGCTGTGACAACGCATCGCGCCGATGCGCACGCAAATGCCGTCGACCGGAATCGCATCGCCGTTGCGGCCGAGGATTTTGTTGGCCTCCGCGGTCCCCTTCCATTCCTCGCGGCTCTGGCCGTTGCCAAGATCCTTGTCGATCCACGGCAGCAGGCTGCCCGCGAGCGGGTAGCCGAAGTGCTCGCTCGGAAAATCTTTCTTGCGCAGCATGTCGCTCACCGCGCGGTCGATGTCGAGAATCGCGGAAGCCGGAACGTCGAGCAGCGGCTTGGCGGCGTCGTGCATCACGCCCATCTGCCGCACCAGCTCGCGCACGTGCTGGGCGCCGGCGCCGGATGCGGCCTGATAGGTCATCGCGGTCATCCATTCGACGAGGTCGTGCCGGAACAGGCCGTGCGTGCCCATCAGCATCAGGCTTACCGTGCAGTTGCCGCCGATGTAATTCCGGGTGCCGCGGCTCAGCGCGTCCTTGATTACGTTCATGTTGACCGGATCGAGCACGATCGCCGCATCGTCCTTCATGCGCAGCGCCGACGCAGCATCGATCCAGTAGCCGTTCCAGCCTGCCGCGCGCACCTGTGGAAATATCTCGTTGGTATAATCGCCGCCCTGGCACGACACCAGCACGTCCATCACTTTGAGCTGACTCACGTCGCGCGCATCCCTGAGCGGCCCCGCGCCGCGGCCGACGTCCGGCCCCGCGCCGCCGACCTGCGAAGTCGTGAAGAACACCGGGTCGATGAGGTCGAAGTCGCGCTCGGCCTGCATGCGCTGCATCAGCACCGAACCGACCATCCCCCGCCATCCGATAAAACCAACACTGAGCATTGCTATCGCCTACCCTTCACCGCCGCAGCGCGGCCACCACCGCGTCGCCCATTTCGCCGGTGCCGACGCGCCGCATTTCGGTGGCGTGAATATCGGCAGTCCGGTAGCCCTGCGCAAGGACTTTTTTCACTGCCGCCTCGATGCGCCGCGCCGCCTCTTCAAGATTGAACGTGTAACGCAGCATCATCGCCGCCGACAATATCGTCGCCAGCGGATTGGCGATGTCCTTTCCGGCGATATCGGGCGCCGAGCCGTGCGCCGGCTCGTATAACCCCTTGTTGTTCGCATCGAGTGAGGCTGAGGGCAGCATGCCGATCGATCCGGTCAGCATCGACGCCTCGTCCGACAGGATGTCGCCAAACATGTTGCCGGTCACGATCACGTCGAATTGCTTCGGTTTGCGCACCAGCTGCATCGCCGCGTTATCGACATACATATGCGACAACTCGACCTGCGGATAGTTTTTGGCGAGGTCCTTCACGACCTCGCGCCACAGGCGGCTGGTCTCGAGCACGTTCTCCTTGTCGACCGAGCACAGCTTGCGGCTGCGCTTCATCGCTGCCTTGAAACCGACTTCCGCTATGCGCCGGATCTCGGGCTCCGAATACCGCATCGTGTCGTAGCCTTCGCGCTCGCCGCGGGCATTGGTGCGCCGCCCGCGCGGCTCGCCGAAGTAAATATCGCCGGTCAGCTCGCGCACGATCAGCACGTCGAGCCCCGCGACAAGCTCGGGCTTGAGCGACGACGCGCCGGCGAGTTCCTCGAACAGCAGCGCCGGGCGCAGATTGGCGAACAAGCCGAGTTCCTTGCGAATGCGCAGGAGGCCCTGCTCCGGGCGCTGGGCGCGCGGCAAAGCATCGTATTGCGGCCCGCCGACCGCGCCGCACAGCACCGCGTCGGCCTGCCGGGCAAGCCTGAGCGTCGGCTCCGGCAGCGGGTCGCCGTGCGCATCGTAACCCGCACCGCCGTACGGCGCGGACTCGAGCTCGAGATCGAGCCCGTCGCGTTTGAGCGCAGCGAGCACCTTCACCGCCTGCGCGATGATCTCCGGGCCGATGCCGTCGCCGGCCAGTACCGCGATTTTCATGTTTTCAAAACAGCCAAGGCTGTTGTTCGCGCCGCCTCGCTTCGAACGCCTTGATCTTGTCGGCATGCTCGAGCGTGAGCCCGATTTCGTCGAGTCCATTGAGCAGGCTGTGTTTGCGGGACGGGTCGATTTCGAATTTGAATGTTTCCCCGCCGGGCGTGGTCACGCTCTGCTGCTCGAGATCGACCACCAGACGGTAGCCGGGCGTGGAGTCGACCTCCTTGAACAGCCGGTCGACGGACTGGGCATCGAGCCGTATCAGCAGCAGGCCGTTCTTGAAGCTGTTGTTGAAGAAGATATCCGCGAAGCTGGGCGCGATCACCGCCTGAAAGCCGTACTGCAGCAGCGCCCACGGCGCGTGCTCGCGCGAGGAGCCGCAGCCGAAATTCTCGCGCGCGAGCAGGATCTGCGCTCCCTGGTAGCGCGCCTGGTTGAGCACGAAATCGGGATTGAGCGGCCGCTTCGAGTTATCCATCTCCGGCTTGCCCTGATCGAGGTAGCGCCACGCGTCGAACAAGTTGGGGCCGTAGCCGGTGCGCTTGATCGACTTCAGGAACTGCTTCGGAATGATCGAATCGGTGTCTACGTTGGCACGGGCTAGCGGCGCCACGAGGCCTTCGCGCGAAACGAATTTTTCCATGTCGAACCCCTAAACTCCCTTGCCGCGAAGGCGCAGAGGCGCAAAGACCTGCGAATGAGCAGAGCGTTCAATTCGAATTCTTCGCGTCACCTTCGCGTCCTTTGCGTCGTTGCGGTTCACTGCATTTCCCGCACGTCGACAAAATGTCCCGCGATCGCCGCCGCCGCGGCCATCGCCGGACTTACCAGATGGGTGCGGCCGCCGGCGCCCTGGCGCCCCTCGAAGTTGCGGTTCGAAGTCGACGCGCAGCGCTCGCCGGGCGACAATTGGTCTTCGTTCATACCAAGGCACATCGAGCAGCCGGGCTCGCGCCACTCGAAGCCGGCTACAACGAATACTTTGTCGAGCCCTTCCTGCTCTGCCTGCCTTTTGACGGAACCGGAGCCCGGCACCACCATCGCGAGTTTCACGTTGGGCGCGACTTTCTTGCCGCTCACAACCGCGGCGGCGGCGCGCAAATCCTCGGTGCGCGAGTTGGTGCACGAGCCGATGAATACCTTGTCGATCTGAATTTCGGTGATCGGCGTGTTCGGCTTGAGCCCCATGTACTTGAGCGCACGCTCGATCCATTCGCGCTTGACTGGATCGGTTTCCTTGGCGGGATCGGGCACGCGGCCGTCTATCGTGGTCACCATCTGGGGTGAAGTTCCCCACGTCACCTGCGGTTTGACGGCCGCCGCATCGAGCGTCACGACCGTGTCGAATTTCGCGCCGTCGTCGCTCTTCAACGTGCGCCAGTACGCGACCGCCTTATCCCACATCGCGCCTTGCGGCGCGAGCGGACGCCCTTTGACGTATTCGATCGTGCTGTCGTCGACCGCGACCATGCCGGCGCGCGCGCCGGCCTCGATCGCCATGTTGCACAGCGTCATGCGGCCCTCCATCGAAAGGCCGCGGATCGCGCTGCCCGCGAATTCGATCGCATAACCGATACCGCCGGCGGTGCCGATCTTGCCGATCACGGCCAGCGCGATGTCCTTGGCGGTAACGGCGGCGCCGGGCTTGCCCTCGACCACCACCTGCATCGACTTCATGTTCTTCGTCACCAGGCATTGCGTCGCGAGCACGTGCTCGACCTCGGAAGTGCCGATCCCGAACGCGAGGCAACCGAATGCGCCGTGCGTGCTGGTGTGCGAGTCGCCGCATACCACCGTCATGCCGGGCAGCGTTGCGCCGTTCTCGGGGCCGATCACGTGCACGATGCCCTGCTTCTCATGAAGGAACGGAAAATAGGTGAGCGCGCCGTATTCCTTGATGTTGGCGTCGAGCGTTTCGACCTGCAACCGCGATATCGGATCCTTAATGCCGCGGTCCCAGTCCCTGGTCGGCGTGTTGTGGTCAGCGGTCGCAACGATCGACTGCACGCGCCACGGCTTGCGGCCGGCGAGCTTGAGCCCTTCGTAGGCCTGCGGGCTGGTGACTTCATGCACCAGGTGACGGTCGATGTATATCAATGCGGTGCCGTCGGTGTCCTGATGGACGACGTGACTGTCCCACAACTTGTCGTATAGCGTTTTCGCTGCCATGTTTTGCTTACGTAAGCCCTTGGAAAGGTGAGATTATCGCATAACTCTGGTGAACGGTGAACGGTGAACGGTGAGCGGTGAGCGGTGAGCGGTGAGCGGTCAAGCAGTCAGCGGTGAATCGTGGCTGAGGGAGTGATCCGCGAGAAGTGATCAACAGGCAGCCGTCAGTGGGCGACGATATCGACCAAAAGCCGTAGTGGTAGGAGGGTTTCACCGTTCACCATTTACCGTTCACCGATCTTAAGCTTTGACCACAAAATGACCATCCCGATCAACGCACAGCCCGCGGCGATCGTGAACGTCAATGCGGGACCGAGCGTTGCCCAACTCGCTCCTGAATAAAGGCCGCCCAGCGTGCCGCCGAGCCCGAACGTGAGGCTGGTGTAGATCGCCTGGCCGCGCGCCTGATGGCGGCCGCGGAAGAAACGGTGCACGTAGCCGAGCGCGGCGGCATGAAACGAGCCGAAGCTTGCCGCATGCAGCGCCTGCGCAAAGACCAACAGCAGCAAACTCTCGGCGCACCAAGCGATGATCAGAAAGCGCAATGAAGCGAGCCCGAAGCTCGCGATCAGCACCTGGCGCAACGCAAACGCGCGAAACAAGTGCGACATCCAGAAGAAAATCGCGATCTCGCAGATCACGCCAAGCGCCCACAGCCAGCCGATCGCGCCCTTGCTGTAGCCGTAGTCAACGAGATAAATCGAATAGAACGTGTAGTACGGCCCGTGCGCAACCGCCATCAGCGCGCAAGCCACGATCAAGGCCACAACCTGCGGCTGCCTGATGACGTGCGCAATCGGCATGTGCTCGTGGGTGTGCTCCGCATGCGGCGCTTCGGGAACGAGCAGCAGCAGCGTAGCGGCGCCGAGCAGAATTGCGAGCATGATCCACAGCAGCACGCCGATCGGTAGCCAGTCGAGCGCGTAGCCGACGGCAAGTACGGCCGCGATAAACCCGATCGAGCCCCACACCCGGATGCGCCCGTACTGCGCGGTGTGTTCGCCGAGATGCGTGAGCGTCGTGACCTCGATGAGCGGCAGCGCGGCGCTCAGAAAAAAACTCATCAGCAGCACGATCGCGAACAATGCCTCGAAGCCGCGCGCGGCGAACAGGCCGCAATAGATAACGGTGCCGATGACAGTCCCGATACGCGCGATGCGTAACCTGCGGCCACTGCGATCGGCGAACCAGCCCCACAGGTGAGGCGCGAAGATACGCACCAGCTGCGGCAGCGCCATGATGACGCCGATCCCGGCCGCGGTGATGCCGAGCGCGTTCAGATAAAGGCTGAAGTACGGCGCGAACGCGCCGATATAGGCGAAGTGGAAAAAGTAGACGCCGGCAAGCCGCCAGTAAGGCAACGACGGCATGCTGTCAGGCTGCCGAAATCAGGCCGCCAGCGTCCGCAACATTCTCTGCTATGGCAAATTCCCCAACGCCGAAACTACCCTCAACGTTAACGGTATTCACCCGAAGCCGCAGTGTCTCGCCTTCAACAGTCCGCCAATGCGCCTTCGGCTCCTCAAACGGCGAGTTGAGGATGGGTTCGGCAAATTCAAAGTTGTACATTCGCCTAAAGGCCGAGATGATCGCCAATGTTGTCGAGCACAGTAATGACTTCGCCAGATATCTCCTCCGGGCGCATCTGCTCGGCGACCCGAAAATAGTCCGTCTTTGGCAAGTCCAGGCTCGCAGCCTTAAAGAATCCTGGCAGTAGCACCTTGCTCGCAGCGGCGACATTGAGATAATCATGCTCGCCCAAGGGATTGCGAAAAACCGCAGGGGGGAGCTGATCGATGAGAAACTGTCGTGCCAACGGCATGAAAATCGGCAAACAACGTTCCTCCACGAACCTCAGTAAGGCATCCGAGTGAATCAAATAGCTCTCGACTTCATAACGACGCCAGCGAATGATACGCAAATCTTCGGCTACAAGCTCGCGATCGGGCAAGCTCCGGTTATCCCCGTCCAGCAAGAGACACCCTTTCACGTTCGAGCGGACCGCGCGTAGCGCGAAAAAATGCCCTCGCGCTTCCCTGGGATGGCTACCTCTGTTGTCATGCCAGAAGGGATTCTCTAAAAACCAACGGCAAGTCCGATGTCCAACCACTTTTGCCCACGCTCGCAACAGCGAAAAGTCAGTCTCGCCTTCCAAATACAGTACGCCCCTAGCCTGGTCAACCAGGAGCAAATCCATGGCGGTCAAGCGCTTAAGCGCCTCTCTAACCTGGTCGCGCTCTACATCAGCGACGAGTTGGTGCGGTGAACCCAGAAAAGAAAGGATTCTGTCGGGGCTCGTCCCATCTATGATTACTTCGGAGTGTGTAGCGATAATCAATTGGCAATTACGCTCGGACGCGATCGATCGAAGTCGACTGTAAATCTGGTCCTGGAGAATGACGTGCAAGTGAGCATCAGGTTCGTCCAGAAGTAACACCGATGACGAGCGCGCATAGAAAAATGCCAGCAGCATTAGAACCTGGTGAAAGCCGCTGCCGGCGCTGGCAATATCGAGACTTGGAAGCCCATTCTTACCCCGCCCCTGTGGCACTTTGGGAAGGTACTCGCAAAGAATGAAAGGCCGCCCTTCCGACTGCGGAGGCATAAGCTTGTACGAGAAAATCTCCTCGATTTGTCCGCAAAGCGTCTGCCAATGTTTCTCGTCCGCGTATACCTCTGCGAGAAGGTTTCTGACAATGTCTCCGGGCTTACCCTGCCCGATTAGAAGGTCCTGATATTCACGCTTGTACTGAGTCTCTTCCGCACCGATCCCCGAAAACGGAGGAACATGGACGACCGTTACCTGTGAATCGGCGACCTTAACGCTATCCCGATCATCGCTGGCAGGTCTTACCGATATTGTTTCGCTGTTTTGATAGTGAAACTCAAAGCTGAGCCCCCACTCGGTCTTGTCTGGCGCAATCCCCTCGACTCGGATTTCCAATGGTCGAGGGTGGCCTTGTTTATGGCCAACGTTTTCAGCCTCCCCTTTACTCAACGCAGTTGAAGTATCCGTCCACAATAAGCTCATCTCGCGCAACGGAACCGCCGTAAAGTCCTTGCGGGTGATCGGGATGCCCTTGCGGCGCAACCCTCTACCGCTTCGATGGATATCAGCCCATTTCCGCAGCGCAAGATTCCATATGCCAATGGCTTGTAAGAGCGTTGTCTTACCCGAGTTGTTCGGCCCTGCTAAAACAATACTGTCTTGCAATTCGAAAACTTGTTCCCTAAATCGCTTGAAATTGCGGACACGAACTCGCCTGATCATTTCGCCTCCTTCAGGCTTTTCACGACCATCAACTCATTCCCGCGGTCGTCGATAACCTTGACTGCAACCTGCCCGTGCTCGCCGGCCTCGAAAGGTACGCTGGCGGTGCCCGCCAGATGTTGCCAGACCGCGTCTGTATATTCGCCTTGCCCGCGCGCTGCATTCTGCCCGTCCCAGTCCAGCGCGGGCGCGAGCGATGAATCGTAGCGCCAGGTCCGCGGCGGCGCGCGCTTCTTGAACTGCGGCTGCGTGCCGACGTCGGGACGCGCCGGGGTTTCTTCCTTGTGGCGGTACTCCGCTGTCTGCGCCGGATTGGCGGTTTTCTTCTGGCGCGCCATCGCCGGTTACTTTCTCGCTTTTTTCCCGGTCCTGCGCCGGCGCGGTTGGAGCGCCGTATTCACCGCATCGAGATCGAAGGCTTCCGGATCCCATTCTTCGCCGACCCACTCGAGCATTTCGGCGTGCTCGGGATGCTTGGGATCGGTCATCGCTTCGAGTAAATGAAGGTAACCGGGAAATCCGCCGCAATCCTCGGGTGGGCAGGCGCGTTCGCCGCCGGTGCAACGCGGGTACTGCACGTCCGGCTGAACCGATAGAACCTTCTCGACCGCAATCTCGTGCAGCCAGTCGTCGCCCATATCGTAAACGTAGCGGAACTTGATGCGCCTGCCGGCGAGCATTTGATCGAGTGTGGTTTCGTCCGCCGGTTGGGCGCGCGGCACACCGGGGAAATCCAGCTGTTCCGATGCCGGGCTGACCTCGGTCTTCTCCACGTAAAACGCCCACAGATGGTCGTCCTCCCAGCCCATCGCCGTCTGGATCGCGTCGTGAAGATCGTAGAAAGTCATCGCACCCGGAACCTCGATCCGCCGCCAGATGGGCGGCGCAATGTGGGGCAGTGCGACCCTCAGTTGGTAGATGCGCGCAGCCGCGGCCATGGTCACGCCTCGTCGGGATCGGGGTTTTCGGTCGGCGAGGCGTTGCGCAGCCGCTCGACGACATCGCGCGGCGCCAGCGCTGCGATTTTCGGCGTTGCGCACGCTACGTCGGCGTTCTGCGCGCGATGCCGCAACGCATGGTCCATCAGCGTGAGCGCCAGCATCGCCTCGCAAATCGGCGTGGCGCGGATGCCGACGCACGGATCGTGCCGGCCGTGCGTTTCGATGGTGGTCGCGCGTCCCTGCTTGTCGATCGTGCGGCGGGGCAGCCGGATGCTCGAAGTCGGCTTGACCGCGACATTGACGACGATGTCCTGCCCGGTCGAAATGCCGCCGAGGATGCCGCCGGCATTGTTCGACAGGAAACCCTGCGGCGTCATTTCATCGGAATGCTCGGTACCCTTCTGCCCGACCGCGGCAAAGCCAGCGCCGATCTCCACGCCTTTCACCGCGTTGATGCTCATCATGTTGTAGGCGATGTCGGCGTCGAGCTTGTCGTAGACCGGCTCGCCCCAGCCCACAGGCACACCGGACGCTATGGTCGTAATCCTCGCGCCGCATGAATCGCCGGATTTGCGCAGCTTGTCCATGAACTCTTCAAGTTGCGGCACGAAGCTCGCGTCGGCAACGAAGAACGGATTGCTGTTGACCACGTCCCAGGTCTTGAACGGCACCGCGATCGGCCCCAGTTGCGACAGATAACCGCGCACCACTACGCCGTATTTCTCGCGCAGCCATTTCCGGGCAATCGCCGCCGCCGCGACGCGCACGGCGGTCTCCCGCGCCGAGGCGCGCCCGCCGCCGCGGTGATCGCGGGTCCCGTACTTCTGCCAGTAGGTGTAATCGGCGTGGCCGGGGCGGAACGTGTCCTTGATTTTCGAGTAGTCCTTGCTGCGCGCGTCGACGTTGCGGATCAGCAGCGCGATCGGCGTGCCGGTGGTCCTGCCTTCGAACACGCCCGACAGGATTTCGACGATGTCGTCCTCGCGCCGCTGCGTGACGTGGCGTGACGTGCCAGGCTTGCGCCGGTCGAGGTCGGCCTGGATGTCCGCCTCGGTCAACTCGAGACCCGGCGGACAGCCGTCGACCACGCAGCCGATCGCAGGCCCGTGGCTCTCGCCGAACGAGGTCACACAGAAGAGTTTCCCGAGGGTGCTGCCCGACATGATGCGCCTGCTTCAACTCGCAAAAAACATAGCGCGAGTTTAACATAGCAGCGCCCATACCCGAGGGTAAGGCGATGCCCGATAAACCCGATTCCGACCAGCTCAAAGGCCCCGGCGGCATGACCATGCGGCAGCTGCATGAGCTCGTGAAACAAAGCGCCGCGCGCGACCGCGTCGCCGGCAAGGTATCGAACAAGCTCACGCAAAAACCTAACCGCTGGCAACGCTTCGTGCGTTACGTGTGGGACAAGAAGAAGGGATAACTGTAATACCGGTTATGGATATTGCTTTGAAATTCCAGCGCAAGGGTTGAAACATGGGAATCCACAAGATTGATGTCGCCTGGGGAATCCAGTGGGTCGAGGTTCCGGAAGCCGATCTGCGCGTACTGTGCGGATGCCCGGCGGACGCGGTCAAGTACGGCGCATTCCTCAACGCCAGGGGGGGTACTGAGTACCCGCCAGCCTGGGGATTACTGTTCGCCAGCGGAGCTTGTGGCCACGATAAAATCCGACATGGCTAGGCTGGGCAAGGTCGTCAGGGACGCCAGCATTCGTGCTGATTAGTCGTGGTTTGCCCGTGCAAAAATGCTGTAAACCCGCACGGGTATTGCCTTTCCGGGTTTTTTTACGCTCACAAAAACTGATATTTCAAGACCCGATCTCGCTAGTTTTCTTTACTTGAATTTCCGGGGGCAGCCCGGGAGCTGGTGACTTTCTCTTGCGCGGCCAAGAGAGAAGTCACCAAAGAGAAGGCCGCCCCGGTTCACCGCCACTGCGTGGTGTCCCTGTGCTGCTCGCCAAGGAAGGCGGCTGTGGAACTCGCTCTCGTCATAAAGAACGTGCGAGAGCTCAGACAGTCCTCCCCGACTTCCCCTTCCTTGGCTGCGACTGCTCGGCGGTTCTCAGGGGTCGCAGTTTCACACGGAGTCGCGAAGTGCTACGGTATCGAGAATCAGCCGATTGATCGCCGACCAGAAGGCAAAAGGCAAGACCTGACCCTTAACACTCTTAACACTTATCGAGACTGTTTTCTGCGGTCCAGCAGGCGCTTGATTTTCGAGGTCTGCGAGATGCCCGTGTATGGGTCGAGAGCGCCTTTAGCGGTTGGGCCTACGGTAACGCGAACGCCGAGCACCTCTTTCATGCGCCGCTCCAGATCGGCCTTGACCGCGGCGCGATCCGCCGCGGGATCGGTCACCTCGACCATCACCGTCATCTCGTCGCTATCGGCCTCGCCCACGCGATCGACGAAGCAGAAAAACTCGCCGTTGGTGCGGCTGTCCTCAGCCACCACCGCGCCCACCGCCTCCGGAAAAACGTTCACGCCGCGTAATTTCACCATATTGTCGTTGCGCCCGAAGATGCGATCCAGCCGGCGCAAGGTGCCGCCGCATGGGCAGGTTCCGGGAACAAACGCGGAGCTGTCGTTCACGTTGAAGCGGATCTGCGGCGCCCCATATTTGTAGAGCGTCGTGATATAAATCGTACCCTTCCCGCCCTCAGGGAGAATCTTTCCGGATTCCGGATCGGCAATCTCGAGAATGAAAGCGTCCTCCTGCACATGCATGCCCGACTGGTGCTGGCATTCAGCCGCCATCATGCCGCTCTCATGCGTGCCGTATGCGTCGAAACAGGGCGCACCCCATAGGTCCTCGATCTTGCGGCGATCTTCCATCCCGAGGTGGGTCCCGATGAGTCTGATGCCAAGGCTCCGCGGATCGATCTTCATCTCGTCTCTCGCCACCAGCGCCATATGCCGCAAATACGACGGAAATCCGAGGATGACGTTGACGCCCCAAGCCTTCGCGATCTCGATCTGGCGGCGCGTCGGCGTGGTCGCACCACCACCGGTCATCACCGGCACCGCCCCGCAGTAATGCCACATCGCTTCGCGCGGCGCAAACGCGCCATTGGAGAGACCGAGCGCATAGGTCACCAGCACCAGATCGCCGGGGCGCATCCCGTGCAGCGCAAATCTGCGTCCGCCCATGATCGCCATCGTTTCCCGGTCCTGCGGCGCGTAAAGCATCGGACGCGGCAGTCCGGTCGTGCCGCCGCTCGTCTGCAGCACAAGCGGCATACGTTTCCCATCGGAGGGCGAAATGCCCATGAAGTCGCCGAACGGCGGGTTGCGCTCGATGCTGTCGCGGATATGGTGGACGTCGTACGGCGGGACCTTCCCCAGGTCATCGAGCCCGCGGATATCGCCGGGCTCCATCCCCGCGTCGCGCCAGTGGCGCTGGAAGAACGCAATCTCCCAGCCGCGCCGCATGGTCTGCAGGAACCGCTGCTCCTGCAATGCGCGCAGCTCATCTCGCGACATACGGAAGGTGGTGCGGAAATAGTCCGGCGGCGGCGGAAAGTCCCGCGCAAGTTTCTCGAAATCCAGCGCGCGCCAGTACCAGGGAATGGATTCGGCGTGCATCTCAACCTTCACAGCAGGCTCGCGCGGCGTCCGCCGTCGACATGGAAAGTTGAACCGGTGATATAGGCAGCGTACGGCGAGGCGAGGAACGCGACGAGGCCCGCGATCTCGTCCGGGTCGCCCACCCGGCGCATCGGGATTTCCTGCGCCATGTCGGCGAGCATCTGCGCGTCGGGTTCGGCATGCTTTCCGTCACGACCAAATACCGCGCCAAGCCGGCCGGTTGCGATCCGTCCGGGACAGATCGTGTTCACGGTGATGCCTTCCGCAGCGAGCTCCAGCGACAGCGTCTTCGCGTACCCGATGACGCCGGCCCAGGTTGCGACCGACAGGCCGAAGCGCGGTTTCGGCTGCAGCACGGAAAGCGCAGTGATATTGACGATGCGTCCGCCACCCACCGAACGCATGTGGGGCACCGCAAGCCGCGTGAGCCGAACGACGCTCATGAGGTTCTGCTGCACCGCCTTGTCCCACGCGGCATCGTCGAACTCGAGCATCGTGCCGAGCGGCGGCGCGCCGTCGTTATTCACCAGCACGTCGACGCGGCCGAATTCCGCGATGGTCGATTCGACGATGCGAGTGCAATCCGCGGCGCGCCGGATGTCCGCGGACACCGCCAGCGCCCTTCCCCCGGTGTTGCGGCGCACCCGCTCCACCGCATCGTGCAACAGCTCCTTGCGGCGCGCCACCATCGCAACGCCCGCACCTTCGCGGGCGAGCAATTGCGCGATGGCGTAACCGATGCCCCGGCTTGCGCCGCCGATAATCGCAACCTTGTCCCTGAGCGAGAGCTCCACGCTAGATGCGGCAGCCGGGAACGTCGGCGAAAAGCGTCTCGGCGTTCCTGAAGAAGACCCGCTCCAACGTTGCTTCGTCGTAACCCAGCGCGCGCCAATCCGCGACCAGCCGCTCGTAACGAAACAGCGGGTAATCCGCGCCGAACATGACGCGCTGCTTGAGCCGCCGCGAAATGTCCCGTTTCAGCGAGTCGGTAAGATATTTCGGCGACCAGCCGTGCGTCTCGGCCCAGACGTTGGGCTTGTGCAGCATGACCGCGATCATTTCCTCCTGCCAGGGCCATGCCGACCTGCCGGCGATGATTTTCATTTCCGGATAGTCGATTGCGAGCTCGTCGACGTAGCGCGGATGGCAGAGTTCCAGCTTCACGCCCTTGCCGCCGGGAATGCCGGCGCCCGCCCCGGTGTAGCCCACCAGCACCAGGACCGGGCGCCCCGCGCCGATGGCGACCTCATAGAACGGACGGTAGATCGGATCACTTGCGGGAAACCCCATGCCCGCCGCGGAAATGCAGATGCCGACAAAACCGCTGCTCGCCTCGATGCAGCGCTTGAACTCGGCTGCGCCTTCGCGTCCCGTGCCGGGATCGATCTGCAGCCAGTTGCCGAAGATCACCTCCGGGAACCGGCGTTGCGTCTCCAGCGCGTAATCGTGGTATTCCCTCGCCTTTTCCAGCGGCATGTTCTTGGTGAAACCGAAATCGAGAATGACCCGTGCGTTGTTCCGGGCAAAGTACGCGGCCATCTCCTCTTCGGTGTCGTAGCGTGGCGTCGAGCGCCAGGTCCTGATCTGCTGTGCGAGCTCTTCCTCCGTCTGCAGCACGTAGCCGCGCTTGGTCCCCCAGTGTGAATGCAGATCGAAGAGCTTCATGGCGAGTTGGCCGTCATTCCGGTCGTATTGATGATCTTCCGTCAGCGCTTGGTTCCGGAGCGGATGAACGCCTCGGCGAGATGGAACATAGGTTAAGCTACCTTACGAGGAAGGTCAACGCGGTCGTCATCGATTGGCCGGCCGAGCGTGTGACGCAAATCCATGGATCGCGATGGCCATGAACCTTGCGCCAGCCCTGCTCGGCCTCCAGCAAGCACGCCGCAGACCAACGCGGGACCAGAGGAGCTTGGCGATTAGCACGATATCCTCTTGCAGTGATGGCGCGATAATGTATGATCGGCGCGGTTGCTAGTTTGAATTTCAACGGAGAAAATCTTGACTCCCAAAGAGAAAACATCCGCCGAGTCGCCGGCCGCTAAGGAGCAGCAATGAACCATACTGACCAACGCAGGAGACTGCGTGCCGTACTGGCCGGGTCGACGTGCGTGTTGCCGGCGAGTGTGTACGACCCGCTGTCCGCGCGTGTCGCGGAGGCGGTCGGCCACGAAATCGGCCTGCTTACGGGAGCAGTCGCGTCGCACACAACGCTGGCAGCGCCCGATCTCGCCGTACTCACCCTTACCGAGTTTGCCGACCAGATCCGGCGCATCATGCGCGTGAGCAAGCTGAGCCTCATCGTCGACGCCGATCATGGCTACGGCAACGCGCTCAATGTGAGGCGCACGATACAGGAGCTCGAGCATGCGGGTGTGTCGGCGCTCAGTATCGAAGACACGGTGCTGCCCCAGCGTTTCGGGCGGCCCGAGGGGGCGAAAGAACTCATTTCGACCGAGGAGATGGTCGGCAAGTTGCGCGCCGCTGTAGACGCGCGTCAGGACCCAACGCTCGTAATTGCCGGCCGCACCTCGTTCAGGATGGAGGACGCGGAGCGGATCGCCGCGCGCGCGCTAGCCTACGCTGCGACCGGTATAGACGCGATTTTCATCGTCGGGGTCGCAAACCTCAAGCAGATCGAGGCCATCCACGCGGCCGTCAAATTGCCGATCATCGTCGGGCCGGCGCCGGCGTCACTCAAGCGCGATGAGCTGGCCGCGCGCGGCGCTCGCGTTCTGCTTCAAGGCCACCTCCAGCCGGTCGCGGCCGCAGTCAAAGCGCTGCACGAGACCTACGCGCACTTATTCAATGCAGGCGCCGCTGCCGACCTCGAGTCGAAGATCACCTCGGTTGAGGAGATGGAGCGCTTGGTGGACACCGACAGTCACAAAAAATGGCAGCGCGAGTATTTGCGCTGACGATGAGCTTGGCGACGATGTCTTTCGGCGTGTTGGCCGGGACGGCCACGCCATACCAATTGGTGACACTAACGCGCTTTCGCGACGTGGTGCGTAACCGCCTCCAGCACGCGCTTGCCGCTGCTGGTTTTGATTTCGGTGCGCACCACCGCGATGGTGCGGCCGGCGTGCACCACGCGCGACTTGACGGCAAGCGCCTTGCCCCGGCCGGGACCGATGTACCACGCTGACACATTGGACAGCATCATGCCGGCCGGTACTGCTGCAGCCGCGGTATGGGCCGCGATGCCGAACAGTATGCCGCCCTGCACATCCCCGACGCGGTTGCAGAGATGCGCTCCGATTGCGACGCGGTTGCTCGCGCCGTGTGCAGTGTATTTCGGCGCGCCGCCCCAGAAATGCTGGATGAACGCGGCTTGCGGAGAGGCCTTGGCGAGTGCGCCGTCGCACGCCTTGAGAATGGCGCGCTCACGCGGGTCGAGCGCACTTTCCTCGACCGGCGCGATCTGCGGCGGCGCGGCGTGCAGCCACGGCAGCGGCCCGAACTTCACGCCCGGCGGCGGATCGAACAACACGAACTCGCCGCTGGCGTGACATACCGGCTGCCCGCGCGCGGACAGTACGGCTGAGCACAGCAACTGGCGCAGCGCCGAGCCGGCGCTGAAATCGAGCAGGCGCGCGCTGGCGCTGATGCTGCCGGTGGCCGGTGCGCCGGTGAGCTGCATCTGCAGATGGATCGTCGTCGCCAGCCAGGCGCCCGGTGTGATGCCGCGCCGCGTGGTGGTGGCGAGCGCGGTATCGGTCAGGATCCCAAGCGCCGCGATATCGACTTCACCGCTGGCATTGCGGCAATGCGGGCCGTCGGCGATTGCGATCCGCGCGCTGTCGCCGGTGATCTCTTCCCACTCGATGTCGAGAAAATAGCCGGGGAAGTGCAGCCCGGCGATACGGTTGCCGGCGATGCCGCGCAACAGCCGAGCGCGGATGCGGTCGGCGTCGGGATGTCTTGCAATCGGTGTTTTGCGCTTCATGGCGGGGCAATCGTGCAATCGCGGCGATTATACACACGCCGATATTTCCGCTGCCGGCAGCGCCTTGACGCGCGCCGTGCCGGGGCGAACGGATGGGGGCTTATTCAGAGCATTCTCAACTCACGCGTACGACGATCTTGCCCACCATCGCGCTCGATTCCATGCACGCCTTGGCGGCCGGCAACTCGTCGAAGTCGAACACGCGGTCGACGTACGGCTTGATGCGGCCGTCGGCGATCGCGGGCAGCACGTCGCGCGTGAAGCCGCGCGTGGCCTCGGCGCGCTCTTCCGAAGTCACCTTTGCGTTCGAGATGCCGAAGATCTCGAAGCGTTTGATGTGTACCGCGCCGAGGTCGATTTCGGCTTTCAGCGCGCCGTCGACATAGCCCACCACTGCGAGCCGGCCGCGCCGCGCGAGGCAGCTTACGCACTCGGCGAAGACCGAACCTCCGACCAGATTGACGATCAGGTCCGCGCCCTTGCCGCCGGTTGCCTCCTTCACCTTCGCCGCGAAATCCGCGCGGCGGGTGGCAATGGGCACGTCGAGGCCGATGGCTGCAAGTCTTTCCAGCTTCTCCGCCGAACCGGAGGTTCCTATCGTATGCGCGCCGATCAGTTTGGCGGTCTGGATGCTGGCGACGCCCGCGCCCGCGGACGCACCGGTGACAAGCAGCCACTCGCCCGCCTTGAGCTTGCCGTACGGCAGGTAGAGCATTTCGTAGGCGGTCAGGAACGAGATCGGGACCGCCGCGGCTTGCTCCCAGTCGAGACGCTGCGGCATAGGCATCGCCTGGTGCGCGTCCATCACGGCGTACTCCGCGAAGCTGCCACGCATGCGGCCGAACACGCGGTCGCCGGGTTGCATCGCCGTCACGCCTTCGCCTACCGCGTGCACTTCGCCCGCGGCCTCGTTGCCGCCAATCTTCTCCGGCCCGCCGTGCACGGCGCTGCCCACGATCAGCTCGCCGCGGTTCATCGCGGTCGCGCGCACGCGGATGACGATCTCGCCCGCCTTCGGTTGCGGCACGGGAACGTCGCGCCATTCGAGCACCGCCTTGCGGTCTTGAGTAACGATCCAGCAGGATTTCATGGCGTGCTTTTGATGCTGGAGTTTGTCGGACTTAGCCCCGACAAACTCCTAATGCAAAACCGGGGCCAGTAGAATTGCAGAAGAGGATAACAGATATACGAATTTGCCCACGCTTTTCCCCAAATTCGACCGTTAGCAGCCTGTACGGACTGTTGTGTCCGACAGGCTGCTAGCACTTCATTCGGGCGCTACTCCCGACTCCTTCACGACCTTGCCCCAGCGCTCGTACTCGGATTTAACATAGGCGGTGAATTCCTCCGAGGAATTGCCCCCGGGTTCGAGGCCGACACTTTTGAGCCGCGTTATTACGTCGGGTAGCTTGAGTGCCCGCAAGATACCGGCGTTGAGCTTGGCGACGATGTCATTCGGCGTATTGACCGGGACGGCCACGCCATACCAACTGGTGACAGTGAGGTCCGGATAGCCGGCTTCCGTCGCGGTCGGCACGTCCGGCAATGCCGGCAGGCGGGAAGGCCCCGTCACGGCGAGACCGCGCAGCCGCTTATTATTGACATGTGGCGTTGAACTCGTCGGGCTTGCGAACATCAGGGTGACGTAGCCGCCCAGCAGATCCGTGATCGCCTGCCCCCCGCCCTTGTATGGCACGTGGATGATGCGCGTGCGAGTCATGATCTTGAACAGCTCCCCGGAAAAACGATTCCCCTGCGAGGTCGACGCGAAGGTGAGCGTGTCCGGCTGCGCCTTGGCGAGTGCCGCCAGCTCCTTGAGGCTTTTCGCCGGCAAACTCGGGTGCGCCACGACGAGATAGGGCTGAGAGGAGGCTTGCGTGATGTGCACGAAGTCGCGCAACGGGTGGAAACTGAGATTCTTGTGCATCCACGGAGCGATCGCCATCGTACCGGTGTCGGTCAGCACTAATGTGTAGCCGTCCGGCGATGCCTTGGCGCCGAGACCGGCGCCGAGATTGCCTTGCGCGCCCGGGCGGTTATCCACAACCACCTGCTGGCCCCACGCTTCGGTGAGCTTCTGGCTGATGGAGCGGCCCACCGCGTCGGTGGCGCCCCCGGGTGCGTAGGGCACGATGAAACGGACCAGTTTACTGGGATATTCCTGCGCCGGCGCATTCACGCCGCCGAATGCCAGCGCCGCAACCGCGGAAATACCCAGCAAGGTATTCGTGGTCATGGTTCCTCCTACTTCGGTTAAGTTGACAATACAAGAATCTCCGCCTTCGTGCAGCCAATCCGCAGCGCCGCCTCGACCTGGATCATTGGCCTAGGAGTTTGTCGGACTTAGCGCCGACAAACTCCTAAGGCAAAACCGGCCGCGAGCAAAAGGGACAAAAAGATGACCAACGTGCAAATTTGCCCTCGCTTTTCTTGCCGTTCGACTGCCGCGGGGGTTTTTGATCTGCATATTCGGCCGGTTTTGCTTTTAGCAGCCTGTGCGGACTTTTAAGTCCGACAGGCTGCTAGAGCCACACGCCACGGGTAACGTTACCGTCAACAGTGACGACTATTCCCGAGATATAGGACGCGCGGGCCGAACCCAGAAAACAGATCACGTCGGCGATCTCTTCGGGTTTGGCCGGACGGCCCAGTGAGTACTCGGATTTCTCGGCCGCCACCTCCTCGATCGTCTTGCCCTCGCTGGCCGCCCGCCGCGCAAGCCACGACTGCCAGCGCTCCCCGGTATCCACGCCCGCCGGGGAAACCCCGGTCACCAGTATCCGATGTTTCGCGCCGAGGTCGGCAAGGCCTTTGACGAAGTTGATCAGGCCCGCACTGATTACGCCAATGGGTAAATAAGATGGAGCAGGATTTCGCGCCGCATGCGCGCCGATCACATTGATGATGCGCCCGCCGTTCTGGCGTTGCATGATCGGGAACACCTGTCGTGCGAGCGTGACGTAAATCTGCAGTTTGTTGATCCAAGCGGTGAGCCACGCTTGGCTGGTCAACGTCGCAAATTCACCAACCGGCAGCTTTCCGGACGCATTATTCACCAGGACGTCGATTCGGCCGTGCGTCTCCTCCGCGAACGCGACCAGCCGTGCGCTCTCGTCCTCTCGCGTAAGCTCGCAGGCCATCGTATGGACGGTGCACCCGGTTTCTCTTCGGATCGTCTCGGCGGACCGTTCGAGCGTTTCGGCGGTTCGCGCCGCCATGACGACCCGGGCGCCTTCCTGCCCGAACACGCGTGACGTCGCGAAGCCGATTCCCCGGCTTGCTCCCGTGACGACGACCACTTTGTTGCGCAGCCCAAGATCCAATTCAGGCTCCCTTCATAATCGCCGTCCGATCGCGCATACGCTCACCTCCCCTTGTAATGCGGTCGCCGCTTCTCAGCGAAGGCCTGACGGCCCTCTGCCCGATCCTCGGTATCGCGCAGGATGCCGAATAGCGCCCCTTCCAGGTAGAGTCCGTCGCCAAGCGACATCTCCAGGCCGCGATTGGCTGCCAGCTTCACCGCCCGCACTGACAACGGGGCGTTGTCGCAGATCCGCCCGGCGATTTCGTATGCGAGCGGCATTAGTCGATCCGGCGGCACCACGTCGCTGATCAGCCCGATTCGATAAGCTTCCTGCGCGCTGATCCGGTCACCCGTGAGGAGCATCTTCATTGCCACCGCCTGAGGAATGACGCGCGGCAGTCGCTGAGTCCCGCCGGCACCGGGCAACGAGCCGATCCTGACCTCGGACAAGCCGAAGGCAGCGGTCTCCGAGGCAATCCGGACGTCGCACGCAAGCGCAATCTCGAGACCACCGCCGATGGCAAAGCCGTTGACTGCGCCAATCAACGGCTTCAGCATATTCATGCCATCCGTGAGACCGGGCTTGCCGGTGGTGAAGAGCTGCTGCGCGAAGCTGTCGGGGGCCGGGAACGGCTTTTTGAGGTCTGCTCCGGTGCAAAACGCCTTCTCCCCGGTGCCGGTGATGATCGCGACCCGGACGTCGTCGTCCGCCGCAATGTCGGCCCAGGCCCGCCAGAGTTCTTCGCGCGTTTCGGGGTCGATCGCATTCATGGCTTCGGGCCGATTCAGCCGGACCAGTGCAATGTGGTCACGCTTTTCGTAGACTAGCGACATCCGTGCCTCCCGGTATCAGATTGTGCGACCGCGCAGCAGGTGCTTCGCCACCTGCCAACGATGGATTTCCGTCGGCCCCTCATAAATGCGGTGCATCCGGACACCTCGATACAGGAACTCGAGCGGCATGTCCTTCGTCATTCCATAGCCGCCGTAAGCCTGCATCGCCCGATCGATCACGCGCCCCACCATCTCGGTCGCGAAAATCTTGATCATCGACGATTCGAAACGCAGGTCGGTCTCGCCCTGGTCTGCCCTCCAAGCCGCCTGGTAGGCCATCAGCCGCGTCGCATGGATGTCGACTGCCGAGTCGGCGATCCACCATTGGACCGCTTGTCGTTCGGCCAATGGCTGGCCAAACGTAACGCGGAGGCGCGCCTGTTCGATCATCATCTCAAGCGCCCGGCTCGCCTGACCGACGCACCGGGTACCGATCTCGAGCCGGCGCACACCAAGACGGTTCTGCAGCGGAATGAAGGCGCCGCCCACCTCGCCGAGCACGTGATCATCGGTCAACTCGACATCCTCGAATACCATCTCCCAGGGCCGATGGGCCCCGATCATCGGAATCGGCCGGGCAAGCTTGAGCCCGGGCGCGTCGCGGTCGACAAGGAACGCGGTTAGTCCGCCGTGCGCCCGCTTGGCCTTATCGTTCACTGCGATCACGATGAAGAATCCGGCCTCGTCGGCGCGGGTGATGAACATTTTCGTTCCGTTGAGCACCCACCGATCGCCCTTGCGCACCGCCTTCATCTCGATCGACTGGACATCGGAGCCGGCGGCCGGCTCCGTGAGGCAGAGCGAGGAGTGTACCTCCCCGCGAGCATACGGCAGGAGGTATCGTTCGCGCTGGGCGGGCGTGCAACAAGCCATCAGCAGATGCAGGTTTGGCGTCTCCGGCGGCAGGATGAAAGGGACGATAGTCCGGTTCAGCTCCTCGACGACCACGCACTTCGCCAGCGCACCCAGCCCGAGGCCACCATATTCCGGCGGCACATCGATTCCCCACAACCCGAGATCCCGGGCTTTTGCCAGCAATCTCTGATTGTCCGCTGGCGGAATGAGTGGCTCGGTCCCCGTCATGCCACGGTTCGCGTCGCGCTCGATAACCGTGCGCTCGAGCGGCATCAACTCTTCCTTCACGAAACGGCCGACCGTATCGCGAATGAGCTTTAGTTCTTCCGGCAACTCAAAGTCCATGGATGCTCCCCTTTTCTGATCCAGCCAAAGCGCTCATGATCCCGTGAAGAAGTTCAGTGAGCGGGATCGCCGGCGCGTTCGCCGCCAAAGATTTCCCCGTGATCACTTCAGTACTCCCCCAGCGATCAGGCCTGCAACCTCTTCCTCGGATATGCCCAGCAGATCGTGGCAGATCGACTCGGTGTGCTCGCCGAGCAGGGGTGCCGGCGAACGTAGCCGCCCAGGGGTTGCGGACAAGCGGAACGGTGGCGCGTCGTAGACTGACTCTCCCATCTCCGGATGCCGCAGCCGGACCCAATGCCCGAGGTAGCGCAGTTGCGGGTCTCGTTCGACGACGTCCTGAGCGTGTTGGACGGGCGCCGCATCGACGCCTGCATCGTTCAAGCGGGCGGCCAACTCGAACGCATCGTGTCGTCCGCTCCATCTTGCCAGCGCGCGGTCAAGCTCGTCTTCATGTTGCAGACGCCCAGCGAGCGAGGCGAAGCGCGGCTCGCGCGGCCAACTCTCCCCGCCGGCGGCGCGACAAAGCGCCTGCCACTCAACCTCGCTCCAGCACGCGATCGCAAGCCAGCGGTCGTCGCCCGCGGCCGGATAGACGCCATGCGGGGCAACCCCGGGCTCCCGATTACCGAGCCGAAGCGCGTTCGCCTGCGCCCCCTCCGCGAGTTGCGCGGCAAGGACGAGCGGCCCGAGCGCGTAGATCGTGGACTCCACCTGGCTCAACTCGATCGCCTGTCCCTCGCCGGTGCGCTGGCGGTGACGCAGCGCCGAGAGCATGGCGACCGCAGCGTGGCCCGGATTGGGCACGTGGTCGGGGTAGTTTGTCCCGGTCCCCACCGGATCGCGATCCGAATAACCCGTCGACGCGTACAGGCCCGAGAGCGCGCCGATGGCGGCCCCGTAACCCAAATACTGCCCGTGTGGGCCGTCATTGCCGTTCATCGGCATCGAGAGGTAAATAATATCCGATCGCAGCTTGCGACAATCCTCGTAACCGAGCCCCCATTTCTCCATCGTTCCCGGAGCAAAGCTGTTCGCGACGATGTCGCTCGCGGCGATCAACCCCCGCGCCAAGTCGACCCCTCCCGGGTCGCGCAAGTTGAGCGTTAAGCTTTTCTTGCTCGTGTTGCGGTTCGCAAAATAGCCGGAACGGTTCACCCCGGACACTTTATCGCGATACGGCGGTATGACTCTGAGGGCCTCGATCCGGGTGGTGCTCTCTATCTTGATGACCTCCGCCCCGTGGTCCGCAAGTATCTTGGTTGCGAACGGGCCGGCGCCGACCCAAGTGAAATCCGCGACGCGAATACCAGCAAGAGGCAATCCGCCCGACGGCGCGGCTCGCCGACGCGGGACCGGCGCCTTGGCCGCACGCCACTCCGGGCCGCCGCGCGTTGCGTCCAGCGCAACCGAAGGGGCAGTCCGGAACGGCGTGCGCGAGAGGACGAATGGTCCGCGAGGAAACAAAACCCGTCGGCCCAAAACCGAGCCTTTCAACGGGACAAAAAACCGCCGGTGCCGAAGCTGTCGATCGGTGAGCAAATCAAGCGGTGTGTTCAGCGGGCAGATCACGATCCCCCGGGCCTGACCTTCCTCGTAGAGTTCAGTTTTCCCCCGCTCGGCCGCGAAGCCTACGAACAGCTTGGTGAATAAGGCGGTCGCGTCGGGCCGGGTCCGGTAATCGTAGCTGCTCCATTCGGAGCGCTTCAGTTCCGCCGCTCCGGGCACGCCGGCCTCATTCAGCCACTCGACGACCGAGATCCATCCGCGCGGCGTGCTCAATCGGCCGGCCATCATGTACACGTATCCATCCCGGCACGGGTACAGCCCCGATCCGGCCTCGCGCGGTTTCGACCCGGCGCGCTTTCGGATCGTGTGTTCCAGGTCCCAGTACTGCACTGCATTCTCGAGCGCAGACGCGATGCACTCCAGCGCCGCGACCTCCACGCGTTGCCCCTCTTTCGTCGATTCCGAATGAAGCAGTGCGATCAGCGTGCCGATGGCAGCGTAAAGACCGGCGGCCACCACCGACTGATGTCCCGCCGGTCGAACGGGTGGCGCGTCCGGATCGCCGGCGAGCCACATGAGGCCGCCACGGGCCATCAGCGTCAAATCGGACGCATACCGTCCCCCGTCCGGTCCGTCCGATCCAAGCGGCGTCACCCGCGTCAGAACGAGAGCCGGGTTCGCCTCCTGCAACGCCTCCCGCGCGATCCCGGCCGCGGACAGCAGACCAGAGGGCCCGGTCTCGACCACAACGTCCGCAGAACGCGCGAGTTCGAACAGCCAGGTACGGTCATTCGCATCCGCCGGGTCGAAGGTGACGCAACGTTTGCCGGCGTTCAGGTAGAGGCCCGCGGGTGTCGCCTCGGCGAGCCGCGTCCCCGCCGCAGAGGAAACGCGAATGACGTCCGCCCCCAGACCTGCCAGGAGATTCGAGCAATATGCGCCCAACTCGTCCGCGCAATCGAGCACACGAACGCCGGACAGGGCACCGTGCGGCGGTTGATGCAATGGCGACTCCGCGGTCATGACCTTGCCCCTAGGAGTTTGTCGGACTTTGGGCCGACAAACTCCTTTGGCAAAACCGCCTCCGAACAAAGAGGCAACAAGATACTCCCACGGAGGGCGCTTGGTCGTTATAGTCGCTTCGTGCAAGTGCAACCGGGTCCATTCTGTCGGCATCCAGCTTGAATTCAGATCACCCCTTTTCTCGCAAGCTCGTCCATCGCATCGGCTTCGATACCTACGAAATCGCGCAACACTTCGCGGGTGTGTTCGCCTAACATCGGCGGCGCAGACCGGTATTCGATGGGTGTCGTGGAATACTTGATCGGGTTGGCCACCAGGGGAACGGCACCCAGCACGGGGTGTTCCACCTCGATCCGCATTTTCCGATGCCGGACTTGCGGATCCTCGAACACTTGCTTGACGTTGTTCACCGAGCCACAAGGAATCGCCGCGGGAGCCAGCACGTCCGTCCAGGCGCTGACCGTTCGCGTCAGGAAAATCTCGTCGAGGATCGGAACGAGCACGTCGCGATTGCGGCGCCGCGCGGGGAGCGTGGCGAAGCGCTCGTCGCGCGCCAGTTCCGGCCGGCCCATAAGCTCGGCGAATTTCGCGAACTGGCTGTCGTTGCCGACCGAGAGAACCAGGTGGCCGTCCTTGCACTGGAACGACTGCGTGGGCACCATGTTGCGGCTGACGTGGCCCAAGCGCTGCGGAATTTCGCCGAGCAGCAGGTACCTCAGATTCTCGACCGTCAGGGCGGCGACCTGAGAATCGAACAGCGCAACGTCGATGTACTGGCCTTGACCGGACACATCTCGATGAGCGATCGCCCCGGCAATGGCGAAGGCCGCGTACATGCCGGCCATCATGTCGGCGATCGCCATTCCTGTCTTAAGGGGGCCAGCCCCGGGCTCTCCGTCAGGCACGCCGGTGATGCTCATGAGCCCACCCATCGCCTGGAAGATGGAGTCGTAGCCGGCCCAATGCCGGTACGGTCCGTCCTGCCCGAAGCCGGTGATCGAACAATAAATGATGTCGGATCTGACCGCCTTCAGGTCGTCGTAGCCAAGCCCGTAGCGCACCAGCGTCCCGACCCGGTAGTTCTCGATCACGACATCGGACTTCGCCGCAAGGCGCCGAACGATGTCCTGACCCTCGGGCGTGGAGATATCGATTGTGACCGACTTTTTCCCGCGATTCGCGCTGAAGAAAAACGCCGACTCCTTCGTCTCGCTGCCATTCTTGTCCTTCAGGAAAGGCGGGCCGAAGCTGCGCACGTCGTCGCCGACCCCGGGGCGCTCAACCTTGATAACCTCCGCTCCCAGATCGGCAAGCATCTGGGCCGCCCATGGACCGGCCAGATGCCGGCTAAGGTCAAGCACGCGGATATGTGAAAGGGCACCTGCCATAAGCTACGCCTCCTGGTCTCCTGCTGTGGCTTCGAACGTCGATCTCCCCGTCGCGTGCGGCGGGATCGTCTCGCGGACTTCCGCTAATGGCGCTGACGGAAACGTCTGAAGTCGGCCTTGCGCTTTTCGAGAAAAGCACTCGCGCCTTCTTGCTGCTCGCCCTTCCAGAACTCCGGCGTGAGCACCAAGCGACGCACGATATCGCTTTGGCCGAGGAGATCGTAGATGATGTCTTGGTACGCCCTTGCCATGAGGCCTTCACCTTCCATTTGCGTGTCGTTGATCTCGGAGCCGATGCGTTCACCGCACCGGCGTGCCGCCTTCCGCGTGTTGCGTCAGACGATTCCGCGCGTGACTACTCTGCGCGGATACCTGCCTCCTTTATCACTTTTCCCCACTTTTCCATTTCACGCTTGATCTTCGCCGAGAATTCTACGGGCCTGTAGTCGATCGGATCGGCGCCCAGCTGCGCGAGCCGCGCCTTCACCCCCGGCGTTTGATTCATCTGGCGAACTACATCATTGAGTTTGTCGACGATTGCCTGCGGCGTGCCTGCCGGCGCGACCACTCCATACCAGAGCGAAATCTCATACCCCGGAACTCCGCTCTCCGCAACGGTCGGTAGCTCAGGCACCGCGGGCGAGCGGGCAGCCGTCGCGACGGCGAGAGCTCTCAGTCTTCCTGCTTTCACCTGCGCCAATGCTTCCACGAGGTTGTTGAACATCAGCTGCACGTGTCCACCCAGCAGATCCTGCATCGCCGGCGCTCCCCCCTTGTACGGAACATGCACCATGTTCAAACCGGCCATCATTTTGAACAGCTCCATGGCAAGGTGATTTGAGACGCCGTTACCGGACGAGGCATAAGTGAGCTGGCCAGGTTTTGACTTTGCCATTTTGATTAGCTCGCGAACCGAGGTGGCAGGGAGCGACGGGTGGACGATCAGAATATTCGGCACGTCTGCAATCAGCGCGACGGGCGCGAAGTCCTTGATGGCGTTGTACGGAATGTTCTTAAACATGCTCGGATTGACCGTCAGAATGCCGGAGTACACCACGAACAACGTATATCCATCCGGCGCGGATCTGGCCGCCGCTTCCCCGGCAATCATCCCGCTCGCACCACCGCGGTTGTCGACCACCACAGTCTGTCCCCACTGCTTAGCGAGTCCCTCCCCGAGAACGCGGGCGAGAATGTCAGTACCACCACCAGCGGGCGCCGGTACGATCAGCCGAATCGGCTTGCTCGGGTAGTCTTGAGCACTGACAACCCCTCCCGAACCGGGGAGCCAGACCAACAACACTGCAAGCTTGACCAGCGATTTCAGCAAATACCTCACCATGATTGCCTCCTCCTTCCGTCTAGCACCATCAAACGCGCCGCGTGACGAGTAACGACGAACAACCGGTCCAAGCAAGCGGCGCCCAAAGCCCCCGCCGAACACTCCTCGTCAGTGCCGGCGTAAATTCGTGCTTGGCAAGATTCCAGTCGTTGCTCCAATCCGCCTCGAGAGGCCGAGCCTGTGCACGGCATGCGAGCGCCCGCTGAGTCGGCTGATCGCGGCGGGCGTGATCGGCTTCAGCACCACGCGCCAGAAGCACTCATCCCGCTCGGCCACTGGACGGTGAGCAAGAATCACAGCCCGCTCGACGTGCAATAAGCGGGACGCAGGTGTGTGAGCGGCGCCTCGTAGCGAACCGCGTGGGAGCTGGCCACCTTCACTGCATACTGAACATCCTAGAACCGTCCAGCCGAGATGTCAACAGTTCGCCCCACACACGTTGACATTCAACAAGAGGTTGCATAGGCTATGCTTCATTCCGCCACCTCGCACTTCTTTCTACCACGCGAGGGACAACGCCATTCGACGTTGGACCGGCGTCATCAAGCCGGCCGGCATTACACCGGAATAAAAATGAGAGGTTTACCCCCCGCCTCCGCTACCAGCAGGTCGGTGGTAACACTGGCAGCTTGATGCAAAACTCATCTGTTTGTCATTGCGAGCGCAGCGCGGCAATCTTGTTTCTTGTGAAATCAATGAACTGCGAGATTGCTTCGTCGCCTGCGGCTCCTCGCAATGACATGTGTGAGCGTTTTGCATCAAGCT
>JACQOI010000060.1 GCA_016202615.1 Betaproteobacteria bacterium | reverse complement strand
GCCTGTCGGACTTAACAGTCCCGACAGGCTGCTAAAAGCAAAACCGGCTGACCATTCATTATAAATTCAATCGAAGCGGTCGAATTTGGGGAAAAGCGCGGGTAAATTCGCATCTCCGTTATCCTTTTCCGCAATTTCACTGGTGCCGGTTTTGCATTAGGAGTTTGTCGGGTCTAAGTCCGACAAACTCCTAGCGGATGAATTCGGTGGCAGGCGGGTCTGGGTCAGAGGCCACGCCAAGGTGCCGAGCCACCTTACGTTCGGCCTCCTGGCGCTGACGGCGGATCAGTTTGCGAGCGTGATCTTCGTTTCCTTGACCACCCTCTTCCATTTTTCCACGTCGCGCCTGATGGTATTCCGAAACTGCTCCGGCGGACCGCCCGCAGGTTCCACTCCTTCTCCCGCCAACCGGCTCCTCATCTCGTCCGTCTGCAGCACTTTTGCGACTTCCTTGTTCCACCGCGCGACGATATCCTTGGGCAGGGCCTTCGGTCCCCAGAGGCCGTACCAATGAACTACCTCGTAACCGGACACCGTCTCACCGACAGTAGGCACGTCCGGCAGCGCGCTCGAGCGCTTGGCGGTGGTGACGGCGATGGCGCGCAACCGTCCTGCCTTCACGTGCGGGATGGTCGCGACCATGCCGCTGAAGCTAAGCTGTATCTCCCCGCCGATGAGAGCGTTCATTACCGGGCCAGTGCCCTTGTACGGAACGAGGGTGAGATCCGCCTTGGTTTCCCACTTGAAAAGCTCGCCCGCAAGGTGATCGAGACTGCCGATACCGACCGTGCCGTAGTTGAGCTTGCCTGGGTTGGCCTTAGCGTAAGCGACCAACTCTTTGACATTCTTGCTCGGCACCGCAGAGTTCAACGTCATGACAAGCGGCAGTGTCCCGAGCAAGATGATCGGTTGGACGTCGGCTACAGAATCGTACGGCAGCTTGTGGAGCGCGGCATTGGCGCCGTAGCTGGCGGAAACGATAATCAGCGTGTAGCCGTCGGGGCTGGCGCGAACCGCCATCTCGGCCCCGATAGTGCCACCGCCGCCGGCCCGATTGTCCACCACCACCGGCTGCCCGAGCGACTCGGACACCCGCTGCGCGATAACGCGCGCCATGGTGTCCGCGCCTCCACCGGGAGCAAAGGGGACGATCAACCGGATCGGCTTGGTCGGATACTTCTGCTGGGCGTTCGCGCCGCCCGCGGCGGCAACCAGCAGCGCGAGCGTAACAGCTGCGCAATGAACGAGTTTGCTCATGATCTCCTCCGTAAAAGGGTAGTGAGTAACGGAAAGAGCAGCAGATACGGAAAGGAGCTTCTGGATTTGAATGATTTTTTTTAACGCAATTCCCGCACCAATGCTTTGATCCAGATCAATAAATTGCTCAAATCTGGAAGCCCCTTAGAGCGATACGTGTATAAGGGGGTACCCCACGCCTACGGAAGGTGAACGTCATGGTTAGAGCGCAGAGAGATGAGAACGTCAAGGTTAGAGTGCAGAGAGAAGAGCGCGGTGAGCGTGCACGATTCGAAGACATCGAGGTCGGTAGGAAGTTAGGGCCCCATGAGTGGATAGTCACGGTGGGAGACATAGACAAATGCTGTCTTGCCTTCGGAGAATTCCATGAGTGGTACTCCGTCGATTCACCGTTTGGAGGCAGGATCGCCCCGATTTCAATCAGCTACCTGCCCCTTCGCGCCATCTTCACCAAGGCGTACTTAGTACAGGGCCTGTTCGTGGGGTGGTCAACAGAGACATATGACGTAATACGACCGAATCGGAAGATGCTCTTGCAGGGACAAGTGGTTGATAAGTACGTCAAGCGGAATCGAGAATGGGTGTGGTATGAGTTTGTCTGCCGGGACGCGGAAACCGGGCGTGACATCTTAAAGACCAAGCGCGGGCACATACTCGACTTCATCCCGATCGGGGCACCCAAGGAGGCGGCATACACCGGGCCGCTGGCGGGAGAAGAAGGACGAGCGGTGGAGGTGGTAAAGGGATATACGCCGCCATGGCCGGTGACCACGAGAGAATCAGTAGAACGTGTACCCGGCGCATTAATCTCACGGGTAAGAGTAGCTGGAAGGGAGACACCATTGGGTACCGAGCTCGTACCTGTCAGTTGCCAAATGACGTGGCGATTTGCGCGGGATTATTACGAACAGGGTTATAACGAGGTCATGGCCGAGGTTTTTCCCCCAGACTTCAACGCGCACAATATCCACACCGATGATGAATCGGCGAAACGGGAGGGTCTGGCGGGGGCCAATGCCGCGGGGCCGCACGCCACGGTGCAGATCTTCAAGATGATGCACAATGCCTTCGGTGAGGGTTGGGTCCAGGGCGGCGGATTCAACCTGCGCGTGATCAAGCAGATCATGCTGGACGACTTCATGACGGCCAAGGGAGTGGTGATCGGGCACCGGTTGGAGGGCGGGCGGGTTCGCGTAGAGTGTAATGTCTGGACGGAAAACCAGCGCGGCGAGAAGCTCGCGGTCGGCACAGCCAGCGCTTTATGTTGATAATCGGATGGGCACCACGCAGGAGTTCTAATGCGTTCTAATGCCAACCTCTTTATTCTTGCCGGTGTGGTTCTGCGATGCAACAACTGCCGCTAGCTGGGCTGCGAGTTATTGAATTCGGGCAGATCATCGCTGGCCCCGCCGTCGGGTTGGTCTTGGGAGACCTGGGAGCGGACGTCATCCAGGTAGAGCACCCGGACGCAGGCAGTCCGCGGCGCCCTGGCAGCTTACGCGATGGGGCGTTTTTCCTGTTCAATCGGAACAAGCGGAGCGTGGTGGTGGACCTAACGAGGCCCGAGGGTCACGCTCTTGCCGTGCGGTTGCTCCGGGACGCCGATGTGCTCGTGGAGAATATGGCTCCCGGTACTATCGACCGCCTGGGCCTGGGGTACGAACGCCTCAGGGAGGAGAATCCCCGGCTGATCTATTGCAGCATCAAGGGGTTCCTCAGCGGCCCGAACCAAACGCGCCTATTGACGGATCACGCCGCCCAGATGATAAGCGGCCTGGCATACATGACCGGCCCTCCAGGCACTCCACTGCGGGCGGGAGCTTCGGTGGTCGATATCGGCGCCGCGGCCTTTGCGGTCGTGGGAATACTCGCTGCGCTGCTGCAGCGCAACCACACGGGGGAGGGGCAGCGCGTCAGTGCGGGGATCTTCGAAACCGCGTTGCTCTACGTGGGACAACATATCGCGGGGACCCAGTTATCGGGCAAGGCACCCAAGCCCTTCTCTACTAAAGGCGCTGTGGCGGAGAACTTCATCTTCCCCATCTACGACTTGTTCGCCTGCAGGGATGGAAAGCAGGTCTTCATCGGGACTGCCGGCGAGACCCAGTGGCAACGGCTGTGCGCTGTCCTTGACCTGAAGGAACTGGCGGATGACCTCCGACTCCAAGACAACGTCTCGCGCATCCGGGAACGGGAGTGGCTCGTCCCTTACGTTGCCGATGTGGTGGCGCAGTGGGAAAGCGGTGTTCTGCTGGGCGCGTTAGTACGGGCGGGAGTGATCGCCGTCCCGGTACACACCCCCGGAAGCCTCCTGGAGGACCCGCAACTGACGGGTCGCCTGCTACCCGCCCGCATGGGGATGGTGGAAGGGGACCTGCCGGCCTTGCCGTATGAAAGCAGCGAGTATGAATTCAGCGTACGGCAAAGCGCCTCCCCCGACCCGGGAAAGCATACCCGGGGGGTATTGCTGGAGTTCGGCCTGACCCCGGAGGAGGTGGAGAGCCTTGCCCGCAAAGGAGTGGTGCGGGGACCCGACCTGCCTGCGGTATCATAGGCGGCGCGTGTCTTGCATGATCGCCCTCGCCGACTATTGACGCAACAACCGAATCAATCCATCCATCAAAACGGATTTACAGCAAATTCTGACTTGACATTGTATGATGGCAAAGGACTTTATGTGATGGCAAAGCAAATCAACCTCGACCGAGAAAAAACGGCAGTCCTCATTGAGGATTTTCAGAACGAGACTCGACTTTGACACTTTTGACCGACTTTTTTGGACATAGGCGCGCTAAGCCACTGATTCTTCGGCGTATCGGTTCTCGGTTTTCGCCAAATCCCTAGATACACGGATTGACCCAGATGCATTGACTAGCGCCGATTGTG
>JACQOI010000068.1 GCA_016202615.1 Betaproteobacteria bacterium | reverse complement strand
TCTTCAGCAACTCGGCGCCCAGGTGAGTCGAGGTGCCCACGCCGGCCGATGCGAAGTTGAGTGCGCCCGGCTTTTGCTTGGCCAGCGCGATGAATTCCTTCAACGTCTTGGCCTGCACGCCCGGATGCACGACCAGAACCTGGTCGACCGTGACGAGCATGGTAATGGGTTGCAGATCCTTTTCGACGCTGAACGGCAGTTTGTAAAGACTCGGATTCGCGGTGAGTTGGGTGTCCAGCGCCAGCAACACCGTGTGACCGTCCGGATTCGCACGGACGACGATCTCGGTCGCCAAGTTGCCGCCGGCGCCGCCGCGGTTGTCCACGATCCAGGTCTGTCCAAGGGCGTCGCCCAGCTTCGGGGAGATGAGTCGCGCCAGCGCATCGATGGCACCGCCCGGCGGGAACCCGATGACCAGTCGGATGGGGCGGGTCGGATACGCCGGTTCGGCGGCCTGCGCGACGCCGGCAGCGGCGCCAATGGCAAGCAGGGCAAGAGTGTTCATCACGTGGCTCAGGCGGGCGGGCGAAGTCATGTCTGGTTTCCTTTCCTCGAGTTCCAGCTTCAGGCAAACCCGATTCTCTCGGGTTCACCCGGGGAACCGCCACCTCAATTTTCAACTACGCATGGGACACTGCGGCACGAGGTACTGTCCCGCCGGTAGTTGAAATTGTGGTGGCGATGTGAGTCATGATTCTATGCGGTCTTGCTGATTATTGCGACATTGTCCCAAACCGGCTTGGCTGGCGAAGGCGCTCGCCCTCAAGGGGGAGGCGGTAGCTCTGAAAGATTGTTGCGAACGGGGGGGGGAGCGTAGCCATTTCGATGCCGAAATTCCTGTATCAGGTGTCAGCGCATTTTATTTCAAAAACAGTTTTGCAAGAAGCTCTATGGTACATTTAAACTAGTAGTTAACTACGAAAGGGAAGAGTGTAGATGGTGTGGAAGAAGCATTTCATCAGATGGAATTGGAGGCCGGCGCCGGCAGTTGATGCGAATGGTGCGGCAGGCACAGGAGGAGGCGGAGATTTGGACAGCAAAGAGTTTGTGAAGGCGATGATTCGCCAGCGGGGCGGGCGCGAGCAGCCCGAATGGACCTGGATGGCCGAAGTGGACCCTGAGTACATGAAAGCATACAACCGTCTGACCCAATCGGCTTTTGGATTATACGCCGAGGGGGACGAGTACCCGTGCGTGCTGCCGGCCAAGATCAAGGAACTGATCGCAATCGCACTGTTGACCGGGCAGCGGGACTGGGAGCGGTTGCCTGTGCATCTGGAGCGGGCCATGGATCTGGGCGCCACCGACCGTGAGATTCTTGAAGCGCTCCAGACCGCCATGGTGATTACCGGCGGACCGGCCATGCGCGGCGGCATTGAGATGATGCTGCGGATCCGCAAGCAGCGGGGCGAGGTGAAGGAGTCGTAGCAGAGTCTGTCATGAGTCGCGGCAGGGTTGGACAAAACAGGGAAGGCGTTCGATGATGAGATCGCGGTTTTCCGGACGAGTACTCACACTTTACAGCCTGGTTCTACTTATCGGAGAACACACAGGATGCAGATAGCTGAACGGCAGACGGGGACCGCTCTGGCTGGGGTCAAGGTAATCGATCTGACGCATTTCGAAGCAGGCACGTCGTGCACCCAGGCATTGGCTTGGATGGGAGCGGACGTCATCAAGGTAGAGGAACCGAAGCAGGGCGAGCAGGGCCGTCGTGCCTCGACCGACATCAAAGGCGTCGACTCGCCGTACTTCATTTTCCTCAACGCGAACAAGCGCAGCGTCACTTGTAACCTGAAGAGCGAAAAGGGCCGCGCGATGTTTCGCTCGATGCTGAAGCAGGCAGACGTCGTCATCGAGAACTTCAAGCCGGGTGCAATCGAGAAGCTCGGCTTCGGCTGGGAAGAGCTCCAGAAGATCAACCCGCGGATCGTCTTTGCGCAGATCAAAGGATTCGGGTCCGATGGCCCATACGCCGAGTACCCGAGCTTCGATATGATCGCCCAGGCCGTGGGCGGCGCGATCAGCATTACGGGAGAGCCGGACGGTCGCCCATTGAAGCCCGGAGTCACCATCGGCGACACGGGCACCGGACTGCATTGCGCAATCGGCATTCTCGGGGCGCTATACCAACGTAACACGACGGGCCGCGGCCAACGCATCGAAGTGGCGATGCAGGACGCCGTGATCAACTTTTCGCGGATCGCCTACGCCGCCGCGGCGCTGAACAAACGGGAAGTCGCTCCGCGTGTCGGCAACCAGAGCGTGCTGGCGGCGAATTCTCCGAGCGAGGTTTACCGCTGCAAAGGCGGCGGCATGAACGACTACTGCTACGTTTACACGACGCGCTCCGGCAACGATCAATGGGAGCGTTGCCTGAAGGTGATAGGCCGCGAGGATCTGCTCGACGATCCGCGTTTTGCTTCCCCCGAACTGCGCTGGGCCAATCGCGACGAGGTCGATGCGGTGGTCGGTGCGTGGGTCGCCACGAAAACCAAGATGGAAACCATGGCCATACTCTGCGAGGCGGGTGTTCCGGCCGGCGCGGTGTTGGATACGGGCGAACTGATGCACGACGAGTATCTGCGCAAGCGTGGCGTTTTCGCGACCATCCAGCATCCGGTGCGGGGTCCGATGCTCATGCCGGGATGGCCGGTGCAGATGTCCGATTCGAATGTGCCCGTCACCTCCGCGCCGCTGCTCGGGGCACACAACGTGGAAGTGTACGGCGAATGGTTGGGCTACACTGCGGAGCAGGTGGCACAACTGCGCAAGGAAGAGGCGATCTAACTCTTGGTGAGGCGAAGACGTCCCTTCCCGGCAAGGGAAGAGGCGCGACTGTTCTCACCGCGCTTGCGCGAAAGGCGAAGCAGTCGCTTCGCCCATCCCGTCGTAGTGCCGGATGCGCGCCTGCGGTGTGTTGAAGCGCGCGTCCGTCAACAGGTCGGCACGCCCGATAATCTTCGCCAGCGCCTTGAACGCCTCGGGGTTGTCCGGCGCCAGAAACAGGTAGACGCAGTCGGCGGGCTTGCCGCCCGGCCGCGTCGGCACAGGAGGAATGCATGAGCGTATTGAACGGGGGACAGATCATCGCCAAGCAACTGAAGCGCGAGGGCATCGACACGGTCTTCGCGGTCTACGCCGGACCGATGACGCAGGCCCTGGCGGGTCTCGCCGACGAGAGCGTCCGGGTGGTCGGCTGCCGCCACGAAGAGCAGGCGGGGTTCATGGCCCAGGCGTGGGGCTACATCAACAAGAAGCCCGGCATCGTGATCGCCGGGTCCGGTCCGGCGGTGAGCAACACGGTCACGAGCCTTCAGGTGGCGACTGATAGCGGCCTGCCGCTCGTCGTCCTCGGCGGGTCGGCCGGCGCGAGCACCCACTCGAATCGGCCGACCCGCGCCTTTGGCGGTTTCCAGGAGACCGATCAGGTTGCCCTGACGACGGCCGCCTGCAAGTGGGCGGTCGAAGTTGACGTCACCGACCGGATCCCGGAGTTCCTGCACATCGGTCTCGGCAAGGCTGTCAGCGGCCGGCCGGGCGGCGTGTACATCGACTTCCCGGGCCATCTGGTCCAGGCCAGCGTGCCGGAGGAGAACGTCCAATGGCGGGAAACACAGCCAGCCGTCTATCAGCCGCATGGCGATCCGGCCGGGGTCGAGGCGATCGCCAAGCTGCTCGCCGAGGCCGAGAGACCGCTGATTCTCGTTGGCAAGGGCGCGGCCTGGGCCGACGCCGCCGAATCGCTACAGAAGCTGGCGGCGATGGGCATCCCGTTCGTCGCGTCGCCGATGGGCCGGGGTACGATCCCCGATGACGACCCGCGCAACGCCGGATCGGCCCGCTCGTCCGCCCTCAGAAACGCCGACGCCGTATTAATGGCCGGCGGGCGCTTCAACTGGATCTTTCAGTTCGGCCGGCCGCCAACCTTCGCGTCCAATGCGAAGTTCGCCCACATCGACATCGTCCCCGAAGAGATGACCAGCGCGGCCAACATCGATATCGGCCTGGTGGCTGACTGTGCCGCCGCAACGGGCCAGATCGTTGAGGCGCTCGCCGGACGCCGGCTCCGCACCGCCGCGACCGGTTGGCTGACGGGCTTGCAAGAGCAGGCCCAGAGAAATCGGGCGGCGCTCAACGAGATCATGGCCTCCGATAGCGTGCCGATCAGCCCCTACCGGCTGGTGCGCGATGTCCGCGACTCGCTCGCCCGCGACGCGACGATCTCGGTCGATGGCGAGATCACTCTCGGTATCGGCCGTCTCATCCTGCCGAGCTACTACCCGCGCCACCGGCTGAACTCCGGCACGACCGCGTGCATGGGAACGGGCGTGCCCTACGCCATCGGGGCGAAACTCGCCCGGCCCGACCTGCAATCGGTCGCCGTGCTCGGCGATTACGCTTTCGGGGCGAGCGCGATGGAGATCGAGACGGCTGCCCGGATGAACGCCGCCGTTGTTTTCGTGATCGTCAATAACGCCGGCATCGTCGGCCGTTCGGCCCAGCAGAACACCTTCGGGTTCGAGGAGCCGCTGATCTCGGGCCTGATCCCGGCCGATTACGAGAAGATGGCCGAGATGGTCGGCGGCTACGCCGAGAAGGTCGAGGACCCAGCTGAGATCAAACCGGCCATCGGCCGGGCGCTCGAATCGGGCAAGGTCTCTCTTTTGAACGTCATGGTCGACCCGAAAGGCGGCGTCCGGCGGGGTGGGGGATACTTATAGAAAAGATTTCTGCGCTGCGTCGGCTGGTTTTATGTCCAAGTGGCTTATCACGATTGGTATTATTCTGATCGCGCTCGGCGTATTGTGGCCGCTCGCCGCCAAGCTCGGCCTCGGCAGCTTGCCCGGCGACATCAAGATCGAGCGCAAGGGCTTTACGTTCTATTTCCCGCTCACCAGCGGCGTTATCGTCTCGCTGCTGGTCACGCTGCTGCTGTGGATCTTCCGGCGTTGAAGGCGCTGAGTGGATTGCGCTTCAGCCGTCGATCTTGATGCGCGACGTCATCGCGACTTTGAGCTGATTCTTGACATCTTTTACGCCGGCGACGGCAGCCGCGACTTCGGATGCGTGCAGCGGCTCAAGGTCGCGGTCGACAATGCCGGCGAGCGTGATGGCGCCTTTGTCCGCCGAGATGGCGATCTGCATTTTCGCGGTTCGCGGATCGGCGCGCAGCACCGCCCGCACGTGAGCTTCCAGCGCGAGGTTGGCGAGCAGCTGCGTGGATTGCGCGGTTTCCTGGAATTCGGCGTCATTGACCAGCGCCATCACCTCGTCGGCGCATTCCTCGATGGAAACGCGTTCGGTGTTGAGCACCAGGTCGTACTGCTCGGGTTCCTGCCAGTTGATGCCGAAGTGGCGGCGCGTGATCGCGCCGTGCGCTTCCTCGCTCAACTTGATTTCGCCGGTGACGAATTCCTCGTCGTCGGTGTGGAGCCGCTCCATCATGCGCCTGACGCGCACTTTCATCGGCGCGCAGACCCGCACGCAGATCACGTGCTGGATCGGGCGCAGCAGGTGCGCCGAGCCCCAGCCGCGGATCACCGCGACATTCCCGCTTTCGGCAAGCGCCAGCGTTTCGTCAGCGGTGTAAATCGACAAACTGGTTTTGTCGGTGGTCAGGCGCTCCCACATATTGGCCTTGCCGTCGAGGAAGCGGATGACGTGGCTTTTCCTGAGCCGCATTTTGCTGGCGAGCTGATCGATGATTTCGTGATGCACGACCGGTTTGCCGAGGCGCGCCGACACGGCGGTGGCGACATCCTTGCCGAGCGAGCCCATCTCACGGGTCATGGCGATGAGCGGCATAGCGTCCTCTCCGAATCATGCTGCGCGGAGTTGCGAGTAACTACTATCGCACATTTTGCGGAATCGCGCCGGGCGCTGGATGATGCACTGCAATATCGCGGCCGATACGAGGCGTGGCGGCGGCTTCCACGGTCCACGCGCCAGGCGCAATGACGCAGCGACGAGGCAACGCAAGGAGAGGCAGATTTTCTTTGCGCAGCCTTTGCGCCTTGGCGTCTTTGCGGTTTCCATTCCCGGCGGCTCATGCCGCCAATTTGAGCGCGGTCTCGGCGAGGCGCTTGCCGAGCGCGAGGCAGAGCTTCTTTTCTTCATCGGTGATGGCACGGTCGCTGGTGGCGCCGGCGACGTGGCTTGCGCCGTAGGGTGTGCCGCCGCTGGCGGTCGAGATCAGCTCGGGCTCGGTATAGGGCAGGCCGACGATCACCATGCCGTGGTGCACGAGCGGCAACATCATCGAGATGAGCGTGGTTTCCTGTCCGCCGTGCATGCTGCTGGTCGAAGTGAAAACCGCCGCCGGTTTGCCGGCAAGCGCGCCCCTTAACCACAGGCTTGAAGTCGAATCGAGAAAATACTTGAGCGGCGCCGCCATGTTGCCGAAGCGCGTCGGCGATCCCAGCGCAAGCCCGCTGCATTCCTCGAGGTCTTTGAGCGCGACATAGGGCGCGCCCGCGTCCGGCACGTCTGGTTCGACCGCTTCACACACGGTGGACACCCTGGGAACAGTGCGGATGCGCGCGGTCGCGCCCGGCACCTGCTCGATGCCGTGCGCGATCAGTTGCGCCAGCTGTTTGACGGCGCCGTAATGGCTGTAATAGAGGACCAGGATTTCTTTCATCGGCGGGACGGTGGCGGGGATTCGCGGGTATTATATCGGAGCTTAACCTGCGGCCATTTTCCATGGTGATAAAAGACGCTCCACTGACCGACCTGGTGCGCATCCTCGGCCGGCGCTTCAGCGAAGACCACTGCGCCCAGATCGCGAGCAGCCTGACGTTCACCACGCTGCTCGCGCTGGTGCCGATCATCACCCTCGCGCTCACCGTGGTCGCCGCGTTCCCGGTGTTCGGGTCGCTTACCGGGCACCTGCAGAGTTTCGTGTTGAACAACCTGGTGCCCGAGTCGGTCGCGACGATCACAAGTTACACCGAGCAGTTTTCGGCGAACGCCACGCGCTTGACCGCGGTCGGCATCGTAATTCTGGGCATTACCGCGCTGCTGCTGATGTTCACGATCGATCGCGCGTTCAATAACATCTGGCGCGTGTCGCGCCCGCGCCCGCTGCTGCAGCGCGTATTGGTTTACTGGACGGTGCTTACCATCGGCCCGCTGTTTATCGGTGCGAGCCTGTCATTGACTTCCTACCTGATCACGCTGTCGCTGGGGCTGATCGACAATCCCCCGGGGGCGGGGTTGTTGATGCTTAAATTCGTGTCCTTGCTGTTGACGTCAGTTGCGTTTGCGCTGCTCTATTTCGCGGTTCCGAACCGTGCGGTTCTGAAGCGCGACGCATTGCTTGGCGGCGTTGCCGCCGGTATTTGCTTCGAAGCGATGAAACAGGGTTTCGGTTTTTACATCACCAATTTTCCGACCTACAAGCTGGTTTACGGGGCGTTCGCGGCAGTGCCGATCTTCCTGCTGTGGGTTTACCTGTCGTGGCTGATCATCGTCAGCGGCGCCGTGCTGGTGGCAGCGCTGCCCGAATGGCGCGAGCGTGCCGGTCAATCGCGGCCGGTGCCGGGCGGCGATTTATTCGATGCCTTGCAGATACTCAAGATATTGTGGCGCGCGCATCAGACCGGCGGGATCGTCACGCTGTCGCAGTTGCATTCTGCGGTCAAGCTTCGGCTCGATCGCCTTGAAGTGATTCTTAACACGCTCGTGGGAGCAACCTGGGTGGCGCGTTCGGGGCCGGACAACTGGGTGCTGAGCCGCGATGCCGCCGCCATCAGGGTCGAGGAGGTCTACCGCCTATTCGTGTTTCACGGCGATGCGCGCGTGCCGGCGCGCCATGCCGACCCGGAGCTTGAGACCCTGGTCCACGCTATTTCGACGCGCATCGCCGACAACATGCAGCTGTCACTCGAGCAGCTGTTCAGCCAATCGAAGCACGACGGCGGAGCCGGCGTCGCGCCGACGCGCATCAAAGCGGTTTAGCGGGAGTAGTGCTCAACTGCGGCGGCGCCGCGCGGCTCACTGCTGGCGGCGCGCGACGCAGGATATTTCCAGTTGCCGGTCCACGCGCGCACCACCGCGTTCGGGTAGTCGGCCTGGCCGAGACTGCCGTTATAGCGGCCGAGGGCACGGAACAGGTCGCCGTTTTCCCGGTCCAGATAATGGCGCAGGATCCAGCATCCATAGCGCAGATTGGTGCGCAGATTAAACAGATTGTGTTCAGGTCTTCCGCTTAGCTTGGTCCAAAATGGCATCACTTGCATGTAGCCGCGGGCGCCGGCGCTGGAAACGGCGTGTTTGCGGAAATTGCTTTCGACCTGGATCAATCCCAGCACCAGTTGCGGGTCGAGCCCGGCGCGTTTTGCTTCGTAATGCACGGTCACCAGGAATTCCTCGCGCGCCCTTTTCTCGGACATGCGGCGCGCGAGCTTCTTCGACATCGCATCAAGCCACGCGCGCGCTTCCTCCACGGTGCCAAAGGCGAGAAACGGCACGGGATAATCGCTGATCGCCGCATGCAGCCCCGCCTGCACGCTTGCTGACAGCGGCTCGTATTTCTGGTTGCCGGCGAAGGCGAGCGGAGCGACTGCCGCGAGCAGTAACGCGGTCAATCTGCGCATAGACGGGATTTCATCGCGGCAACGGCGTCGCCGAGCGCAATCGGCTGCGCGGCCTTGTCGCGCCGCCCCTGGTATTCGAGCTGGCCCTGCTTGAGTCCGCGCTCGCCGACTACGACGCGGTGCGGGATTCCGATCAGTTCCATGTCGGCGAACATCACGCCCGGCCGCTCGTCGCGGTCGTCCAGCAGCACCGCGATGCCGGCGGCCGACAGCTCGGCGTGGAGTTTTTCCGCGGCCGCGCGCACCGCGGCGCTCTTGCCCATAGCAATTGGTACGATTGCGAGATCGAATGGCGCCATCGGTGGCGGCCAGATGATGCCGCGTTCATCAAAGTTCTGCTCGATGGCGGCGGCGACGATGCGCGACACCCCGATGCCGTAACAGCCCATCTCAAGCAACCGGGTCTGACCTGCTTCGTCAAGGACCGTTGCTTTCATCGCCTCCGAATATTTGGTACCGAGCTGGAACACGTGTCCGACTTCGACGCCGCGGCAGATTTCGAGCGCGCCCTTGCCGTCGGGGCTGGGGTCGCCGGCGACGACGTTGCGCAGGTCAGCTACCAGCAACGGTTCCGGCAAATCGCGCCCCCAGTTGACGCCGGTCAGATGATAGCCGTCCGCGTTGGCGCCGCAGACGAAATCAGCCATCGCCGTCACCGCGCGGTCGGCGACCATGGTCAATCGCTGCTGCTTGGCCCTGGCGCTGTCCCGCACCGGACCGAGCGAGCCGAAGCCGGCGCCAAACACCGCGCGCACTTGCGCCTCGCTCGCGGGCTGCAGCGGGGACAGGATCTGGCGCAGTTTCGAAGTTTTCACTTCGTTGAGGGCATGATCGCCGCGCAGCAGCAGCGCGACTAGACCGTCATTCCCTTCGTATACCAGTGTCTTGATCGTTTTCTCTTTCGGCACCTTGAGAAACGCGCACAAGTCGTCGATAGTCCGCACGCCCGGCGTCGCGACCTTCGTCATGCTTTCCCTGGGCGATGGAGGCGGCGCAGCGGGCGCCACCGCCTCGGCCAGCTCGATGTTGGCGGCGTAATCCGAGTTCGGGCAGAACGCGATCGCGTCCTCGCCCGAGTCGGCGAGCACGTGGAATTCGTGCGAGCCGGTGCCGCCGATCGCCCCGGTGTCGGCGGCGACCGTACGGAACTTGAGGCCGAGGCGCGTGAAAATGCGCTCATAGGCGTCATACATCGCGCGATACGTTTTTTCGAGCCCCGCCTTGTCGATATCGAACGAGTAGGCGTCCTTCATCATGAATTCGCGCGCGCGCATCACGCCGAAACGCGGCCGGATCTCATCGCGGAACTTGGTCTGGATCTGGTAGAAATTGAGCGGCAACTGACGGTAGCTCTTGCTCTTCATCTCGCGCCGCACGATGTCGGTGATCACTTCCTCGTGGGTGGGCCCGAAGCAGAAATCGCGCTCGTGGCGGTCCTTGATCTTGAGCATCTGCGGGCCGAAGTCGTCCCAGCGCCCGGATTCCTGCCACAACTCGGCCGGCTGCACCGCCGGCATCAAGAGCTCGATCGCGCCGCTCGCGTTCATTTCCTCGCGGATGATATTCTCGACTTTGCGCAGTACGCGCAGGCCGAGCGGCATCCACGTGTAAAGGCCGCTGCCGAGCTGCCGGATCAGTCCGGCGCGCAGCATCAGCCGGTGGCTTGCCAGCTCGGCTTCGGCCGGCGCTTCCCTGTGCGTCGAGAGAAAGAACTGCGATGCCCGCATGACTACCCGAAATCCGCAAAAGTCCTTATTCTACCCAACCATCGCGCATTTCCGGAAAATCTCTCCCCCATGAAATATTTTCAGGGCTGGCGCACCCGCAAACCCGAGGCGGACAGCGAGCCGGTCTACATCAGCGAAAAATCCGGCGTGCGCTCGCTGCATATCGGCAGCGATACGATCCAGAGCGCGATGCGCGTCACCCGCCCGAACGAGCTCGAGATTTCCTACACGCGCAGCATGATGGCGTTTCTGCTGTTCAATCCCGACCCGCGCGAAGTGCTGATGATAGGCCTTGGCGGCGGGTCGCTCGCCAAATTCATTTACCATCATTTGCCGCGGGCGCGTTCGACCGCCGTCGAGATCAATCCGTCCGTGGTCGCCGTGGCGCGCCAGTTCTTCCACGTACCGACGGATGATGAGCGGCTGCGGGTGATCGTCGGCGACGGCGCCGCATACCTGGGCGATGGCAGGCTGCGTGCCGACGTGATCATGCTCGACGGCTACGACGCCGAATCGCAGGTCGAGGCGCTGTCCACCCCCGGCTTCTACCGCGATTGCGCGCGCGCGCTCGGCGGCTCGGGGATACTGGTCGTTAATCTGTGGGGCGGTGATCGCAACTACAACACCTGCGTCGAACGCATTTCCCGGGCGTTCGACAACCTGGTCGCGTGCCTGCCCGCCGGCAAACCCGGCAACGTCGCGGTGCTCGCGTTCAAGAGGAGCCCCGGCCAGCCGCGTTGGGAGGACTTGCGAAGCCGCGCGCAAACGCTTGAAGCCGCGCTCGGGCTCGAATTCACGCGCTTTGTGCAGGAACTTGCGGTCATGAACCCGCACGACCGCGACCGCCTGCTGCTCTAGTAGTTTGTCGGACTTAGCCCCGACAAACTCCTTTTAGCAGCCTGTACGGTCTGTTAAGTCCGACAGGCTGCTAGCGGCTTTCAATCTTTGCAAAATTGTGAAAGAATCTAGCCAGTTAGACCAAGTCAAGGGTGATTCACATGATTGATCGTGACGGATATCGCCCCAACGTTGGCATCATCGTCTGCAACTGCAAGAACGAGG
>JACQOI010000074.1 GCA_016202615.1 Betaproteobacteria bacterium | reverse complement strand
CTTTGGAGGAAGAATAGGAATTCGGGTTTACCTTTCCACGCAGCTCGGGCGGGAAATGGCTGGTTCGAATGAGCTCGCCGGGACCTGCAAAGATCAGCGCCCTTTCCACGGCATTTCTCAGCTCCCTCACGTTTCCGGGCCAGTCATGGCTCAGCATGAGGCTCAGGGCTTCCTCGGAAAAGTCGGTCGCCGGCTTCTTCATCTCCGCGGAGAAAACCTTGAGAAAGTGCCGGGCCAACAAGGGAATATCCTCTTTGTGCTCGCGCAACGCGGCGATCGCAATCTGGACGGTGTTAAGCCGGTACAACAGGTCCTCGCGAAATCGGCCGGCCTTGATCTCCTCTGCCAGGTCCTTGTTGGTGGCCGCGATAACCCTTACATCGACGGGAACCTCATCTTCCGAACCGACTTTCTTGACCTTTTTATCCTCCAACACCCTGAGGATCTTCGCCTGCATCTCGAGCCTCATGTCGCCGATCTCATCGAGGAAGAACGTGCCGCCATCGGCCTGCTCAAAGCTTCCGCGCTTGGTATCGAGCGCCCCGGTAAAAGCTCCTCGTTTGTGCCCGAAGAGCTCGCTTTCCAGGAGATCCCGGGGAATGGCCGAGCAGTTCACCGTAACGAACGGCGCGTCAGCCCTAGCGCCGCGAAAATGAATCAGACGAGCCACGATTTCCTTGCCGCTGCCGCTTTCCCCGGTGATCAGCACCGAAGAGTCGGTCCTGGCCACCTTTGCGATGAGGCCAAAGAGTTGTTCCATGGCCTGGCTCTTGCCGATCACTACGTTCCTGACATTGACCTGGCCAAGCTCGGTTTTCAGGTGGAGGTTCTCGTCGATCAGGCGTTTTCGCTCGAACGCCCGTTCGACAAAAAAGCGTATCTGCCCCGGAGAAAAGGGTTTGGGGATATATTCCTGCGCGCCCTTTTTTACTGCTTCGACCGCAGACTCGATAGAGGCATAGCCGGTGATCATCAAGACCAGCATGTTGGAGTCGTGCTCTTTGATCCGATCAAGGAGAGTCATCCCGTCCATCACCGGCATTTTGATATCGCAGATCACCATGTCCCAGGAACCTTTGTGGATTTTCTCCAGTGCGTCGATTGCACCCGGACTGGTCTCCACCTGATAGCCTATGCGTTCCAGGGCTCTCTCCACCGCCTCGCAGATGCGCTCTTCGTCATCCACGACAAGGATTTTCCCCTTGACTTTCTTTTCCGGAACTCCCGTCACCTTAGCCTCGCCATCCTAGCGGCAGCGATAGAACAACCCTGGTCCCAGCCACCCGCAACGAGCTTGCGTGAGGGTCCTCCCGGGTCACACTCTCCACCCCGATTTTACCGCCGTGGGCTTCCATGATCCTGTAGACAATCGACAGCCCCAAGCCCGTTCCGTGCGGCTTGGTGGTAAAGAAGGGATCGAAGATCTTGCTTCGGATCTCACCCGGAATGCCGGGACCGGTATCCTCGACGGCTATCTCCGCAAAGCCCGCCCGAAGCGCGGTTCTGACCGTCAGGCTTCCCCCCTGAGGCATGGCCTGAACCGCATTCACAAAAACGTTCGCGAGCACCTGCTCCATCCTGGCGGGATCGCATGGCACTAAAGGAATCTGGCGCGAAAACTCGGGACAAACCGTGATCCTGTGATGCTCCAGTTGGCGGCTGATCGAGCCGAGCGCCTCCTGGACCAGACGGTTCAAGTCCGTCGGCACGATTTCCAGCTCGTGGCGCCGGGAAAAATCCCTGAGGTCATCGATAATTCGCTTGCAGCGAACGGTGTCGTCGCTGATGCGTTGAAGTTCCGCCCGGAGCGCCGGCTGATCGCCAAGATCTTCCATCAGCAAGTTGACATTCATGAGGATGCTGGTCAGCGGATTGTTGAGCTCGTGAGCAACACCCGAGGCGAGCAGGCCGATTGAAGCAAGCTTTTCCGACTGGACCAAGGATTCCTGGGCTTGCTTGAGTTCCGCTGTTTTGGCCTCCACGATCCGCGTCAAGTGCTCGCGGTGCTCCTGGATCTCCTGGGCCATGGCGTTGAAAGATTGAGCCAGTTGCCCGATCTCGTCCCGCTGCGTGACCGCCACGCGATATTCCAGGTTACCTTGCATGATGTGCCGGGTCCCGGTCAGCAAACCGCTGACGTGTTTTAGAAGCCGCCGGGACAGGAGATAGGCGCCCATCGCAGCGAGCACGAGGACCAGCGATACCGTGACCCAGATCATGGCTGCTGCCTTTCGGCTCATTTCCTGGGATTTGTCCTGGAGGGACGCCACCCGCAGCAGCAGTGTCGAAGCCATCCGTTCCAACCGGCGGTTCGCCTCTTCGCCTTGTTGGTTGATTTCGTGAAGAACGCGGACCTTGCCTTGCTCCGTCGCTGACTCGCCAGCTCCAAAGACGGCCGATGCGCGATCTTTGATTCCCTGGATATATGGAACCAGGCTTTCCGCCATCGCTTTCGGCTGCCGGGAAGTTCCGTGGCAGGCTGCACCGCTACAGCCTTTCAAGCGAGCTTCCACCTCGTCGATCACCACCCCGAAACGCCCGACTGCTCCCGATGTGCCATCCACGAGGTAAGCGCTCAGCGGCGTCACTGCCCTCGCAACGGCGGTTTCCAGACCCTGCACCGCTTCCAGAGAGCGGCTGATCTCCTGGAGCTGCTGGTTGACGCTCGCCAAATCCCGGAGTGCGTATAAGCTGGTAGCCAACATCACCGCGAGTGAAGGTACGGTAACCAGGAGAAATCCGGAAATAAGCTTGGCCGACAGCGAGTAGCTGAGTCGTGAAGTGTGAAAAGGCAAGATAAACCTCTGCTGGCGTCCCCGGCAATTTCGAGTGTTCATTGTGTATTGCGCGAGATCTCGACGGCTTGAGATATATCAAGACGAAGGTTGATGGGTGTTGTTTAATGCCCCTATTACCCGTGAACGCGGGCGATGCCACCCGCGAACGAGTCGCAACATTAGTCAAGGAAACGTTGCATGAATAACAGCGCCGAATGGGCTTCCTGCGACCCTATCTGCCGTGACGCCATGAAACAACTGCTCACGCGTCACCCGGTTGGGCCGAAGCACCTGCTGCCCCCGGCCCCCACCGAGGAGCAGGTATGTCTTGCCGTTGCGGCGGCGTTGAGAGCGCCCGATCACCAGAAGCTGGTGCCGTTCCGCTTTGTGTTGATCCCGGACGACGCGCGGCCATTGCTCGGCGAACTGTTCGCAGATTCTGCCCGCAGGAGCGGAAAAACCGACGACGAGATCGCGATCGAGCGCGACCGCGCGATGCCGGGGCCTCTGCTCCTGGCTTTTGTCGTTCGTATCGAGAACGACCACCCCCGGGTGCCACCGCATGAGCAGTGGCTGGCCGCGGGCGGCGCGCTTTCCAATTTTCTGACGGCCCTCCATGTCATGGGCTTCGGCGCCAAGATGCTCAGCGGCCGCAAAGCCGCGGACCCGGCTATCTGCAACGCCTTCTGCGGATCGGGAGAAACTCTCGTCGGCTGGATCGCCGCCGGCACCGCGTCCCAAGCGCCGCATCCGCGTGAAAACGACAATCCGGATGCGATTCTACGACGCTGGCAGCCGCCGCAAGGACTGCAGGACGCGTCGCAGAGTTGACGCCGGATGCCGCTGTCACCGCCACGACAAGACTGGCCGTGGCGCACGACGCCCTCGGACAACCAACACGGATTTTTTCGACGCGCGCCCCCTGCAAGCGCCGGCGCGACAGGTTTTCCCGGCGGTCTGACGGCAGGAAAATGATTGTTCGAACGTAGCTGAAGTCCGAAAAAGACGCCCTTTGCAACCGGCGCGGACATCCCGGGGCAAAAGCTCCTGGGATTCCGGGTAAATGTTTGAAACGGGAAGTAAATTGAAATGCTACACAACGTTTCAATACTTGTTGTATAATTGACGTATGGATAAGGTGGTGGCAACAACGGTGCTCGAATCGCTCTCTTCGGGCGTACGGCTGGACGTATATCGACTGCTCGTCAAAAGAGGACCTGCAGGTATGGTCGCAGGCGAAATCGCAACAACGCTGGATGTGCCACCCACCAATCTGTCCTTCCATTTGAAGGCGCTGACGCAAGCGCACCTGCTGACCGTCGAGCAGGAAGGTCGATTCCAGCGTTACCGGGCCAACATGCCACTGATGCTGGATTTGATCGGCTATCTCACTGCGGAGTGCTGCGCGGGGCATCCCGAACAGTGCGTGGATGTGAGCGCCGCGCTGTCGCGCTCGAAGCGCGTCGTCTCGCCCGTATCGTTCAACGCCCGCAAGAAATCGAAACCATGAATGTATTGTTTCTGTGTACCGGTAACTCCGGTCGTTCGATACTGGCCGAAGCCACTTTCAATCATCTCGCGCCTGCCGGCTGGAAGGCCATGAGCGCCGGCAGTCACCCCACCGGCGAGGTGCATCCGCGCTCGTTCGCCTTGCTTGCACGCGAGGGTATTGCGACTGCGGGTCTGCACAGCAAGTCCTGGGATAAGCTGCCGATCACGCCGGATATCGTCGTCACCGTTTGCTCCGGCGCCGCAGGCGAGACTTGTCCCGCTTACCTCGGGCCGGCGTTACGCACGCATTGGGATGTAAAAGATCCGGCACAGGTGACTGGCGCGGACGCAGAAATCGATTCCGCTTTCGAGAAGGCTTACCGCAACCTGCGCGCACGGATCGAGGCGTTCCTCGCGCTGCCGCTGAATAGCATCCAAGACAACCGCGTGCGCCTGAAGGCGGAACTCGACCGCATCGGCAAGCAGGTGTCGTAACCCGCCTCGCAATCTTTCAAGGAGTTTTCATATGAAAACGATCCGGGTATTCGATCCGGCCCTTTGCTGCAGCACCGGCGTGTGCGGCGTGGATGTCGACCAGCAGCTCGTGACCTTCGCCGCCGATGTCGACTGGGCGAAGCGGAACGGCGCAAAGGTCCAGCGCTTCAACCTCGCACAGCAGCCATCGGTTTTTGCCGAGCGTGCAGTCGTGAAGCGTTTTCTGGAGCGCTCGGGCCAAGAAGGCCTGCCTCTGACTCTAGTGGATGGCGAGATCGCGCTGGCGGGCCGCTATCCCAATAGAGCCGAACTCGCGCGCTGGGCTGGTATCGCGCAGCCGGTGGCCGAAATAAAACCGGCGAGTGGGTGCTGCAGCGGCAGTCGTTGTTGCTGAACGGGACTCGCAGGCGTCTTCATGAAGTTCCTCGAGCAGCCTCCGCGCTTTTTCTTCTTCACCGGTAAGGGCGGGGTTGGCAAGACCTCGATTGCCTGCTCGACGGCGATTCGACTGGGGGACGGCGGAAAGCGCGTTCTGCTTGTCAGCACCGATCCCGCATCCAACGTCGGGCAGGTGTTTGGCATCGTGATCGGCAACCGCATCACACCGCTTGACGATGTTCCGGGATTGTCCGCGTTGGAGATCGATCCGCAGGCGGCTGCCCAGGCGTACCGCGATCGCATCGTGGGGCCGGTGCGCGGGGTGTTGCCCGATGATGTAGTGAAAGGCATCGAGGAACAATTATCAGGAGCATGCACGACTGAGATCGCAGCCTTCGATGAATTCACATCGCTGCTGACCGATTCCTCACTGCTGGCCGATTATGATCACATCGTGTTCGACACGGCACCGACCGGTCATACCATCCGTCTGTTGCAACTGCCAGGCGCTTGGAGCGGCTTTCTCGAAGCGGGCAAGGGCGATGCGTCATGTCTCGGCCCGCTGGCCGGGCTGGAAAAGCAGCGGGCGAAGTACAAGGCGGCAGTTGATGCTCTGGCGGACGCGCAGCGCACCCGCCTGGTTCTGGTGGCCAGAGCGCAGCAGGCGACGTTGCGCGAAGCTGCGCGCACGCAGGAGGAGCTCGCTGCCATCGGGCTGACGCAGCAGTATCTCGTCATCAATGGCATTTTGCCGCCAGACGAAGCGGAGCATGATCCGCTTGCCGCCGCGATTTTCAGTCGCGAGCAGGCAGCGCTCGCCGCGATTCCCGAAGCACTCGAGGTCCTGCCTCGCGACAACGTTGCGCTCAAGCCATTTAATGTGATCGGATTGGCGGCACTGCGGCGGCTGCTCGTCGATTCAGAAGAGTCACATGCTATTTCCGCTGCCGGTTCGCAGGCGGCGCTCAATGCGCCCGCGCTTGGCACGCTCATCGACAGCATCGCAGTGGAAGGCCATGGTCTGGTGATGCTCATGGGCAAAGGCGGCGTCGGCAAGACTACCCTCGCTGCCGCTCTCGCGGCTGCGCTCGCTCATCGCGGATACCCGGTGCATCTCACCACTTCCGATCCCGCCGCCCATCTGTCCGAGACGCTCGTCGACGCGCTCGACAATCTGAGCGTGAGCCGCATTGATCCCCAGGTCGAGACCGAGCGCTACCGTCAGCATGTGCTGGATACCAAGGGCGCACAGCTTGACGCACAAGGGCGTGCCTTGCTCGAAGAAGATCTGCGCTCGCCATGCACCGAGGAAATTGCCGTATTCCAGGCTTTCTCGCGCATCATCACCGAAGCAGGCAAGAAGTTCGTGGTAATGGACACGGCACCCACCGGTCACACCCTGCTCTTGCTCGATGCAACGGGCGCCTACCACCGGGAAATAACCCGGCAGTTGCAAGCGACTGAACTGCACTTCCGGACCCCCATGATGCGGTTGCAGGATCCCACGCGGACCAAGGTGCTCATCGTCACGTTGGCGGAAGGGACTCCGGTCCTCGAGGCAGCAAGCTTGCAGGGTGACTTGCGCCGCGCCGGTATCGAGCCGTGGGCCTGGATCATCAACAACAGCGTTGCGGCGACTTCCACAACCTCGCGGCTCCTGCGCCAGCGCGCGGCCAATGAGTTGCCGCACATCGATGACATCGCGGCTCATCACGCCAAACGCTACGTTGTCGTCCCATTGTTGAGAGAAGAGCCGGTCGGCGTTGAGCGTTTGCTGGAACTGGCGGCCGGACACAGCCATGTTACCGAAGAAGCCTGACGTGCAAGCTGCGCGAGTTGGGCCAGCAGCACATTGAATAACCCGGAGGACCACTGCTTTGTCTGCTCAATGTGAAGTCACGATCAAGCAAGCCGCTGGCGCGCCGCTGAATTTTTTCGAGCGCTATCTGACGCTGTGGGTGGCGCTGTGCATCGTTGCCGGCATCGTGCTCGGTCAAGTGCTCCCGGGACCGGTGCAGGCGATTGGGGGCATGGAGGTCGCCAAGGTCAACCTGCCGGTGGGCGTGTTGATCTGGGTGATGATCATCCCGATGCTGCTGAAGAT
>JACQOI010000073.1 GCA_016202615.1 Betaproteobacteria bacterium | reverse complement strand
GCGACCACCGCTTAATCCCCTCCTCGATGAGGAGGGGAGTTAAAGAGAAGTCCCCTCCTTGCTTAAGGAGGGAAATCTGGGGAGTTGGCAACGACGCCGGTCATAGACCGGCGCTACAGTCGGGCGCGGCCTGCGCCCTCACCCCTGCCCCTCTCCTCGAGGGAGCGCGTAGCGCAAGTCCCGTTTTTTGGACTTGCGGCATCCGTCCTACCAATCAAAAGGCCGCAAGATCTAAAAACGAATCTTGCGCTAGTTGCTAGAGGGCAAGCATCAAGTCTCGTTGTAGTTTCTCGACAGCCTCCGGGTGTCCGTGCTTCCAGTCCTTAAAAGCAGGCCAGAAACGGAAGATCCGCGCCGTGCAAAAAGGACGGAAGAGTACGACGAGGGGATTAAACTCACGTTCACCGCCGAAAGCCTTGAACCCGCGAACTGCAAGAGACCAGCTGGGCCACTTCCTCCTTTCCGACCAGTTAAGGACGACTGCGCGTTCTTGAACAAGCGGGATAATCCGACCCGTCATGTAATCGCGCCAAATCGGGCTATCAGAATACACAACGAGCACGTCTCGACCCCTCGGAAGCCAAACGAGCCAGATGAGGAAATACAGAGACAGCCGGTAGGTGAAGAATAGGATCAAAATAGGAATCGCGAAGAGAAGTACTACGGGCAGGGCAACGGCGAGGAGTACCAACCCCAGTATTTTTTCCCCGACTGTCTCCTGTGTCTGGGACATCGCTTCACATGATACGATGGAAAACCGACAGGAAAGGGGCGATTTCGATACCTTTACTGGCCCACTGTGATCGCGGAGTGGCGAATAGAAGGCGTAGTTTGCCATGTGTCCGGACATCTTTGGAATTATGCCGGCCTGAAGGCCGGCGCTACTTCTTGAAGAGGTTTTCAAAGGCCGAGCGGGCGTCGAGGGGTTTGGAGGTGGAGGTTTCGCGCTCCACGGTGGTGCGCGCCGCGTAGAAGGCGCAACTGTTTTGAGCGTCCTTGCGCGGGATGCGTTCGGTAATCGGCTGCGTGCACTCGTAGCGCGCCGAGGTGTCGAAGTAGACGCACTGCTTGCAGCTATGGAGCTCGAAGCCGCAGCGAAAACATGTGCCGTTCAAATCGTAGCCCAGCGGCAGGACGGCGGCGCACGAAGCGCACCGGGTGACCTCGCGTTTGCCCATCAGCCTGGGGGTCTTGGGTCCAAAGGTCTCGGGCTTCTTCCCCGGCCGCTTTTCGCGCGGCTCGCGGTCGCGGCCCGAATCCTGATAGCCGCGCTGGCGGTATTTCCGGTCACCCATGAATAGCTCCAATGGTTAGGTCAAGGTTCTTGTGAGGGGGAATCTATCGCCCACACCATCATACGCCCTCGGGCTTGCCGCGGCCAGCCAAAAGAGGAACTGGCAGAGTCTGTAGCGGCGAGTTTAGCTTGTCCGTCAATTGACAGACGGCAAGCAGAGTCCGTGTGAAAAGCCTGCTGTAGCGGCGCTCTGCGAGCGCCGGACCCATTGAAAAAGACGGCGGTCATAGACCGCCGCTACAGCAGAACGATTTCGCGCAGACGCATGAAGCCGCCGCTACATCAAACTCACTTGGCCGCTACATCAAACTGACTCTAGCGAAGGCTCAGCCTTTCAGCCAGAGGTTGACGGGGACCTTGTCCGGGTTCCTGACCTTGTACGGCCAGGTGATTCTCTTTCCCGTGCCCGCCGATTCGTAGGCCGCGTAGATGATTTCGAGCGTGGCCAGCCCGTCCTCGCCGGTTTCCCGCGGAGTCTGGTCGTTCAGGATACAGCGCATGAAGTGGCGCATCTCATGCGGGAATCCGTAGATGTGTGTTTCCTCGAAGACGGTGAACGTCCAACCCTTGGTCTCGCCGGCTTTCTCCACGGCGTAGCCGTATCCTTCGGAGCTGTAAGTCTCCATCGAGCTGCCGTGGAGCAGGTCGCAGTAGATGACGCCCTCGGTGCCGTAAATCTCGACGCGGTCGTCCATGCCGCCGTGCCGCGCCCAGCTATCTTCGATGACGGCGATTCCGCCGCCTTCGAATTCCAGGATGATGACGGAGTTATCCTCGCCCTCGGTGCGTTTCGTATGCAGGACGCGCTGGCAATGCGCGACCACGCTCTTGGGTTTGGACTTGCCGAACATCCAGCGCGCCCACTCGATGCCGTGGCAGCCCATATCCATGATGGCGCCGCCGCCGGAAAGTTTGACGTCATAGAACCAATCCGAGTGCGGGCCGCTGTGCTTCTCACCCTGCTTTACCATGTAAAGCTTTCCGATCGCGCCCTCTTCGACCAACGCCTTGGCGCGAACGTACTTGGGCGAGAAGCAGATGGTCTCCGCGTACATGAACTTCACTTTGTTCTTCTTGCAGGCGTTGACCATCTCCTGGC
>JACQOI010000002.1 GCA_016202615.1 Betaproteobacteria bacterium | reverse complement strand
GTTCTGCCGTTAGCAGCCTGTCGAATGCTAATCCCAATTCCACTTCAAGAGTTACATTATTTTCGGTGTAGGGTGCGCTTGCGCACCATCCGGCAATCGGTGCGCAAGCGCACCCTACTCCAATTAATGCTTTTTTGATCTTGAAATGGAATAAGTCCAAAAGGCTGCTAGGAGTAAGCGGTGACCAGAGCTCTTGAAGGTATTCGCATACTCGATTTCTCCCGCGTGCTGGCCGGTCCTTACTGCACCATGATTCTGGCGGACCTCGGCGCAGACTTGATCAAAGTCGAGCGGGACGGCGTCGGTGACGATTTGCGGCGGTGGGGTCCTCCATTCATGCCGGACGGAGAAAGCACCTATTTCCTTTCGGTCAACCGCAATAAGCGCAGCATTGTGCTGGATCTGAAGACTGAAAGCGGACGGGATCTTGCTCTGATGCTGGTGCGGCGGAGCGACGTGCTGCTGGAGAACTTCCGGCCGGGGGTGATGGAATCGCTCGGCCTGGGGTCCGAACAGCTCAAGCGGATCAACCCTCGGCTCGTATACTGCTCCATCACCGGATACGGCACCACCGGCCCATTGGCTGACCGCCCGGGATATGACGTGATCACCCAGGGTCTGGGTGGCCTCATGAGCGTCACTGGTGAACCGGACGGGCCACCCATGCGGGTTGGCGTCGCCATCGTCGATCTGGTGACAGGTCTTTATTCCGCGATTGCGATACTCGGAGCACTCCAGTCCCGAAACCGCTCGGGGAATGGGCAGCGGGTCGATCTTTCCCTGCTGGAAACCTGCCTTTCGGTGATGCCCAATCTTACTGCCGGATATCTGATGGCCGGAGTGAAGCCGGACCGGCTTGGCAACGCCCACCCCAATGTCGTGCCCTACAAGGTCTTCGCGACCATGGACGGAAATCTGACCCTCGCTGTGGGAAACGACGGGCAGTGGCAACGGTTTTGCGTTGCTTTAGGCCATCCTGAACTGGCCGACGACCCCCGGTATGCGCAAAACCACGCGCGTATCGCACGGCGGGCGGAGGTTGAAGAGCTGGTGAGCGGTTGGTTCCGGAAGAAAAGCACCGATGAGTGGGTTAAACTGCTCGAAAAGGCTGAGGTGCCCTGCGGACCGATTTACACTATCGACCGCATCCTGACTGACCCGCAGATCGAGGCCTTGGGGATGCTCAAGACTGTGGCTCATCCCACCAGCGGTCCGTTGCGCGTGGTCGGGGCGCCGTTCCATCTGTCGGTTGATGATACCGAGCCATATCTGCCGCCTCCGCTGCTCGGCGAGCACACCAACGCCGTGCTGAAAGAACTGCTGTCTCTGAGTGACGTAGATCTGCGAGAATTGGAGCAGAAGGGCGCTTTCGGTAGGAGAAACTCCCGGGAGGCGTAAGCATATCAGCGCATCCGGAAGGCTTATGAAACGTAAACTAATTCATCATGGAGGAACGCAACAATGACCAAGAGCTCGTTATTGGCTGCATCGCTGTTCGCATTCGCTGCGGCGGTATTTGCGCAGGAACCATTCCCGAGCCGGCCGATTACTGTAATCGTGCCGTTCCCGCCGGGCGGCTTCGTCGATCTCACGGCGCGCCCGCTCGCGGCGGCGATGGAAAAAATCCTCAAGCAGCCGCTGGTGATCTCAAACCGGGGAGGCGCCGTCGGCGCAATCGGCACGGCCGCGGCGGCGAACGCCAAACCCGACGGGTATTCCGTGCTGATAACGGCATCGACCATTTCGCTGATTCCGGAAGCCGATAAACTGTTCGACCGCAAGCCCGCGTACACGGTGGACCAACTCGCACCGGTCGCGCTGATCTGGACGGATCCGGTGTACCTGGTCGTGCGCAGCGAAAGCCCGTGGAAGTCGGTCAAGGAATTCGTGGCGGAAGTCAGGCAGCGCCAGGGCCAGATGTCGTATTCCTCGTCCGGGATCTACGGCGCGCTGCACATTCCGATCGAAATGTTCTTGCAGGCGGAAAAACTCAAGATGCGCCATTTGCCGACAGGCGGCGGCGGTCCCTCGCTCTCCCAGCTGCTCGGCGGGCACGTCGATATGACCGCAGGCGGCCCGGCAGCTTTGAGCGCCCACATCAAGGCGGGCAAGTTGCGCGGGCTGGCCGGATGGGGCGCTAAGCGGCACGCCCTGTTGCCGGACGTCCCGACGTTCATGGAGCTGGGCTACAACATCGAGTACTACGTCTGGGTCGGACTGTTCGTCCCGACCGGCACGCCGGATGCGGCCGGAAAGGTGCTGCGCGATGCGACGCGCAAGGCTGTTGAAGATCCCGATTTCAAGGCGGCCATGGCCAAGCTCAGCACGCCGATCTACTACCTCGACGCGCCCGAGTTCAAGAAGTTCTGGGATCGCGATGCGAAGCGGCTGGCCGAAGTGGTGAAAGCCGTCGGTCGCGTCGAAGAAAAAAAATGACGCGCCGATGAATCAATCCCCGGCTGGCGGCGGTGCGCAGCGCGGTCTGCACGGCGACCGGATTTCCGGACCTGGCCACGAATGGGGAGGGAAAACCATGAAGCGGCCCGTCACAGTCCTGAGTGGTTTCCTGGGCAGCGGCAAGACGACCCTGCTCAATCACATGCTGAAGGCCGATCATGGCTTGCGTATCGCGGTCATGATCAACGACTTCGGTGAAGTCAATATCGACAAGGATCTTGTCGTCGGTCAGACCGGTGACGTTGTCGAACTCTCCGGCGGCTGCCTCTGTTGCACGATCCGAGGCGACCTTCTCGAATCGGCGCGGGCCCTGTTGAGCAGCGGCCGGGAGTTCGACTGCCTGATCGTGGAAACATCCGGCCTTGCCGAGCCCGCCGCCGTGGCCCAGACTTTCCTGGTGCCCGAATTGGAGGAGAGCTTCCGGCTCGACGCTGTCGTGACTGTGGTGGACAGCGCCAATATCGAAACCTGGCTGGAACATAACGAGACGGCCGCGGAACAGATCCGCTGCGCGGATCTGCTGGTCGTGAACAAGCTGGATCTGGTTACCCCTGAAGACGTGGACCGCATCAAGATCCGCCTGACCGGAATCAACGTCGATGCGAGGGTGCTGCCCTCCATCAACGGCAACGTGCCCGTTGGCTTGCTGCTGGACGTGGATGCCCACAAGCCCATCGCAACGGCAGAGCACCGTCATCACGACCAGCATGTGGATCACGGCGCCATGCGCTCCGTTTCCTTTGCCGCTGATATCGAACTCGATTACGACAGCTTTGACCAGTTTCTTCAGGGACTGCCCGACGGCGTATTCCGCGCCAAGGGAACCGTCGCCGTGCATGGGCTCAACCGCCGGGTGATTTTCCACCGGGTGGGAAGCCGGAACGTGCTCGATCAAGGCGCGCCCTGGGGCAATCAGTCGCGTTTTTGTCGAGCCGTGTTCTTGGGCCAGGATTTTGACGGCAACGGGCTGTTGGCCCGCTTGCACGATTGCGCGGCCGTACCGGCAACCGAATAGAACAGCGCGTTGACGTGAAACATCGGCAGAACACACAACGTACGGTCCTCCGGCTGGGCGCGGGTGCGCACCAAGTGGATCTCCCCGGACAACACGAAGCTGGCGTAGGATTCTGATTTGAGATGACTATTTATCTCCCCGTGTCTTCAACAAGGCCTATGTGTGTATTCATACAGCGTGTAACGCCATGATTTCTAAGCAAACTGACGGGGCCGTGCCAAAACAGGTGGAATTGCATTTGCCTTTTCGCATTCATATTTCACGTTAAACGGCTACATATCGAAGAGGGGTGTCGTGAGCAATTTCAAGTACGTTAAACCCGAACGGGTCACCCTGAAGGGACATCCCGAGCTTAACGAGCGTTGGGTGCAGCAGCGTATTTCCGAAGATCCATCGATCTTGGGTCTGGGTGCTCTCATCCTCAAGGACAAGGAGAAGATTCAGCCGCACGGAGGGCGGCTCGACCTGCTTTGCCAAGACGAGGATTCCAGCCGCAGATACGAAATCGAAATCCAACTTGGGAAGTCTGACGAGTCGCACATTATTCGAACAATCGAGTACTGGGATCTTGAACGAAAACGCTACCCCCAGTACGAGCACACGGCAGTCCTCGTCGCAGAGGACATCACCAGCCGCTTTTTGAACGTCATCGGCCTGTTCAACGGCGTGATTCCGTTAGTGGCAATCCAAATGCAGGCATTTCGCGTCGGAGATCAAGTGTCCCTTGTATTCACAACGGTTCTGAACGAGATGCGCCTTGGTCTCGAGGACGAAGACGAAGGTGAGGACGTAACTGACCGCGCTTACTGGGAGAAACGAAGCGGAAAAAACACCCTCGAAGTCACCGATTCTCTTTTTGCTTTGGTGCATGAGTTCGCGCCGGAACTTTCTTTGAAGTACAACAAGTTTTACATCGGCCTGGCCAAAGATGGTCGGCCGAACAACTTTGTGATCTTCAGGCCGAAGAAGGACTGGGTTCGCTTCGAACCGCGCCTCGAGCGGTCAAACGAAATTCAAAGCAAGTTGGAGGAAGCCGGAATTGACATTATGGAGTACGACGCCCGCTGGGGTCGTTATCGCATCCGACTCTCGAAGGGGGAAATGAAGAAGCACGAGCAACTACTCCGTGATCTCTTGAAGCAGGCATATGGGCAGGGCAGTGAGTAGCCGTTTAACAACCCGCTGCAGCCGACGCGCTGAAGCGCGCGGCTGAGCGACACGTTGAGGCTGTAGAAAAAGGCCCCGAGATAATTTCTCGATTCACACCCATAATATGCGACCTCATTAAACGCGCTCTGTGCGCGCGCACCGATGGACAAGACGATACAATCTAGCATAGTCTACTTCTGAGTCGCTACGCTCGTGCCACTACCTTCCTTCACTGCAACCGGGGAGCTACCGCAAGGTGTTCATCATGCTTCGCTTCGGGAGATCCTGGATCGGTTCGGTCAAGCGACGCCTCAACGAAGGGTCGTTGGCATGCGCCTGGCGCGAGTTCACGAGTTGGCTGCTGCAACTGGTCACATGAAGCGCTTTGTCGTCTTCGGGTCATTCGTGACAGCCAAACCCGAACCAAACGACGTAGATGTGATCCTGATCATGCACGATACGTTTGATCTCGCCCAGGTCACAGGGGAGGCTCGGCTCATTTTCGACCATGCTGCCGCACAGGCACACTTTGGAGCGAGTGTCTTCTGGCTGCGCGGCCCCGCCGCCCTGCCCGATGAGGAGGAAGCGATCGCAAGCTGGCAGCTCAAGCGGGATGGGACTCGAAGGGGTATTATGGAAGTTACGGAGGCATAACTATGATCGCCAACGACCAAGAGCTCAAGGTAACGCTGGGCCGCATCGCTAGCTTCCAGGCTCAAGTGGCACACCTACGCAACACCGAATCGAATCCGGTGAACTACCGCGCTGCGGTGTCCGGGTTTCTCGCGGAGATCGACCGCATGCAACTCGAAGTGCGAGAGTATCTGAGTCTTCATCCGCGCGAACTGGCAACGACCGTCTAACTTGACGCCGCAGGGGACGCGCGATGAAACCGCGCGCGTCTGAGCTTTGGCGTTAGCTGCATAGAAGAAAAGGAAACGCGAGATCCATGGCCTTTTCAGATTATATTGCCCGTACCGGTAACGTAACGTGCCATCAGAGCGCCGCCGGCGCCATCATCCGCATTAGCCCAGCCACGTCGTCGAGCTGGTCGATGCACCCTATGGCGCCGATGATGCGTTTCGCATCGCAGCCCGGCGCACCGATCGCCGCCTGATCGAGAAACTTCGCTTCCAGCTCGGCATCGCTCATTGGACATTGCAGGTTGCCGCGCAGCGCGATGTGCTCGATGTCCTCGGCCGTGGTGAAGTTCGACGCCGCGCTGGCGCCGCCGTATGCGCCGCTCCCAGCGGGTGTCTGCGACGCTGCCGTGCCTGTAGGAAGTGCCAGCGTCCTCTATGATCGGCGGCTTCACGGGTCGTCGGATTGCGGCGCTGTTGTTCTAAGAGCGCGGCGGCGGCGTTTGCAACGATCCGGCCACGAGCTCCGCGAGATCGTGCACACGTAGTTTCGATGCAGCATCCACTCCGACGATGCCGTCTTCCAGCATGCTCATGCAAAATGGACATCCAGCCGCCACCATTTGGGCGCCGGTGTTCAGCGCTTCGCGGACCCGCTCCTGATTGATCCGGATGCCGCGCTGCTCTTTCATCATGGCCCTGCCGCCGCCGCCGCCGCAGCAGAAGGAATGATTTCGACTGCGGGGCATCTCCGTCAAGTCGGTAGCGGGCAGCGCACCCAGTACGTTGCGCGGCTCATCGTATACGCTATTGTAACGACCGAGATAACACGGATCGTGGTAGGTCACTTTTCCCTGCGCCAGTGATGATGCCGCGTCCAACGTCAGGCGGCCTGAAGCGATCAACTCGGCTATCAATTGACTGTGGTGCACGACTTCATAGTTGCCGCCCAGCTGCGGATACTCGTTGCGGATGGCGTTGAAGCAGTGAGGACACGCCGTCACTACTTTCTTGACGTTGTAGAAGTTCAGCTTCGCGACGGTTTTCGCCGCCAGCTGCCGTGCCAGGTATTCGTGCCCCATGCGCCGGGCAGGATCGCCGTTGCATGTTTCCTCCTTGCCCAGGATGGCGAAACTGATTCCCGCGGCCTGCAGGACGCGGATAAGAGCAATGGTGACCTTCTGGTTACGCGGCACGAACGACCCGATGCAGCCCACGAAGAACAGGTACTCGACCGATTTACCCGATGCGGCCACCTCGGACATCTGTGCGACGGGCTGCTCCAGCTTGCGGGTCCAGGCGGCACGTTCGGCGGGAACATTCTGGTACGGGTTACCCAACCGCTCCAGACTGGTGAATACGGGCGCGAGCTCGGGTGGAAACGAATTCTGCTCCATCACCAGGTTGCGACGCATACCGACGATCAACGGCACGTGCTCGATGTACACCGGGCACTGTTCCATGCAGGCGGCGCAAGTGGTGCAGTCCCAGATCTCCTCCGTCGATACCGCCCCGCCTATGAGTTCGCGCTCGGCGCCTCTGCCCCAGCGATAGCGGCCTGAGTTGGCCTCCTCGCCCAGGACACCGGAGAAAAGACCGCCGCGATCGGCCTGCAAACCCGCCAGCTCCAGCACCAGATCCCGCGGCCGCAGCGCCTTCCCGGTGCTGAACGTGGGGCAGTACTCGAGACAGCGCCCGCAGTGCATGCACGCATCGACAGACATCAATTGCGCCCAACTGAAATGCTCCAGCCGTGAAGCGCCGACGGTGTCGGCCTGTTCCAGATCCGCGATAGGATCGAGTTCCCCGGGCGGCCGCAGGCGCCGAAACAACACGTTCGCCAGCGCGGTAAAAGGATGGATCATCTTGCTATAGGCAACATAGCCCAGGAATAGGAAAGCGGTCACAAAATGTGCGTGCCAATTAAGCTGGTGCAGCCCGGTGAGTGTTTCCACAGGGACGTCTTGCAAGGCCAGCGCAACAGGATACGAAACAAATGACCACGCGGCCCAGGGATCGCGCGTGATTGCCAGGCGCAGACATTGAAGCGCGAATCCCTGTATTGCCAGAACCAGCAGAAACACCAGCAACAGCAAGTCATCGCCGCTGCTTTGTTGGGTCGCCGGCCGCAGCACCAGACGCCGGTAAAACGCCATCACCACGCCTGCGATCAGCAGCAGCCCGGCGGCATTCATGGCCAGCTTGAAACCCAGATAAAAGTTGCCGTGAAAGAAACTCACACCAAATACCGGCACGGCGATATCGGCCTCAATCATTACAATGGACGTGCCGATCAACAGCGTGACAAAACCCGAAAAAATGGCCAGATGCATGAAGCCGCCGTACGTATTCCGGCGGCGGACGATCCGGCCATGAAACACGCTCACGCGGAGCAAATTCCATATTCTGTGACCGATTTGATCAACGCGGTTCTCCGGCCGCCCCGATTTCCAACGGCTTACCCGCCGCGCCAGGCCATAGGCCACCAAACCGATGGGGATAGTCATCAGCAGGTAGAGCGCCATCGCCTCTGATACATCGATGTTAAAAAGGATTTCGCGTGACGGTGTCACACTTTCTCCTCCGCGGCCTGATCAGGCGCTTTGCCGAGAATCGCACCGATGCCGACGACCAAGGCCGTTAGCGTCGCCGTCAACAGCAGCAATCCGACCACGCCACCGGTAATGACCAGCGGCATATCAATAACAGAATTCGCATTGAAGAGTTGAGTGGCGGCGCCCGCCAGCGAGCCTATCAATACCGTCAGCACCGGCGCCGCGAGAACCGCGGCAGCCACGCAGACTGCCGCGCGGGAAAAGATTCCGCCAATGCGCTTAAGCATCCCCGCCACCCGGGGCTTGCGACCTGCGGCGATACCGATGTCAACAGCCCCTGCCACAAGCAGCACGGCCGCCACGATGCGAAGATACGCAAGGCCGGCAAGCTCGGATACGGACAGCAAGGCCAGACCAGCAGCCAAAGAAATCGTTCCCCGCAGCATTGCCGGACGGCACACGCGCTAGGATCGCAGCTGCTTAATACGTTCTATCAGGAACTTGATTCCGGGGTGTGTCAATTCGTGGTTCCTCCGCTCTTTTCTTGCCTGTCAGCGCTGCGCCTGGCTTCGTTGATGAGCGCCGGCACGATTTCAAAGATATCGCCCACAATCCCGTAGTGAGCGATCTGGAAAATAGGAGCACTCGGATCCTCGTTAATGGCTATGATGAGCCGCGAGTCCCTCATCCCGGCCACGTGTTGCGCGGAGCCGGAGATCCCGCACGCCAGATAGACCTTGGGTCGAACTGTCACGCCGGAAAGTCCCACTTGGTGGTCGACGGACAACCATCCCATGTCTACGATGGGCCTTGAAGCCGCGATGGCCCCTCCCAGCGCCTGGGCAAGATCGAGGAAAGGAGGAAGCCGGCTTTGTTGTCCGATTCCCCGCCCCACAGCTACGAGCAAGTCAGCCTTGGTGATATCTTCCGCGAAAGAGGGCTTGGTTTCCCCGGTGACTTTAATTCTTGCAGGGTCGGATTCCGGCGGCACGGACAACCCGATAACCTCGGGAAACTTGATCGGGAGTTCCTTCAGAGGCGATGAACCTCTCTGTAGACTGATCACGTTACAAGCCCCGCTTTCGATTTCCAGAGTGCTCAGGAAGGCGCCGCCGGATACCGGCCGGGTCACCAAAAATCCGCCCGGCGTGGGCTTGATCGCCAGACAATTGCTCCACAGGGTTGCGTCGAGCTTCGCCGCCAGCCCACCGCTGATTTCTATGCCCAAGTAGGTGTGACCCAACAGAATCAGGCGCGGCGCGGTTTTCATGAGCGTGCGCGCGACGGCCTGGACGTAAACGCATGAATTGTAATCTTGAAGGACCGGATCATCGAGCGCGAATATAACGTCAACCGCCGATCTGCGCATTGTTTCCAAGAGCCCGTTGACCTGGAATCCCAGCACCAGGACGCCCACCTTCCAGTTTTTCTCGCTGGCGATTTGCGAGCCCCACGCGATCAGGTCGAACGTTATCGGATCCAGTTCCGATCCGTTGTGCTCCGCAACGATTAGAATTTCGGGTTCCATCTACAACGCCTTGCTTATCTTATCGATAATCACTCGGGCAAGTTGCTCCGGATTCCCCGACAGCCATTGTGTCGAGCTGTTTTTTTCCAGCGGCTTGATTTCGATAACCTTCGTTTTCCGGCGCCTGGCCAGCTCCTCGCCGGTTATTCCCAGGTCTGAAAGGGAGCGCGATGGAACGCCCTTTCGGCGCGCGTGAATCAGCTTGACAGGCGGGGTATAGGTGAGCGGGGCGATCCCCGACTGTACACACAATAGAGCCGGTTTATCTACCTCAAGCGTCTGATACCGGCCTCCTCCCAGCTCCCGGGTTACGAGCAAACGATCTTCACCGTTTCCAAAAGCCATTTTCGTCACTGCATAAACGTACGGCAGCCCGAGCTGCGCGCCGAGAGAAATCCCGACCTGAGAGGACATGCCATCCGAAGATTCGACCCCGGTCAAAATCAGATCGTAGCTGAGGTCCCGGAGTGCGCGCGAAAGAATAAAAGAGACGATGTTCGGATCGAATTCGTCTGCGTCCACGCGAATCGCTTCGTCCGCCCCCTTGGCCAGACTCACGTGGAGTATATCCTGGGACCTGACCGATCCTACCGTCACTGCGGTCACCCTGGTCCCGAAATCCTTCTTTAGCAGCAGGGCCTGCTCCAGCGCATAATCATCGGACGCATTCATGAAGCAATCGCCCTCGGTCAAAATTCCGGCCCCGTCGCTTTTCGGAACCGGATCCTTGACATTGGTTGGAACGGCCTTGAGACAGACAACGATATTCACAGCGCAAGACCCTCCACCATTCCAATTGCGACATTCAGCACTGGATTGATCCCGGTGCCTGGTTGGCCAAACAATACCCCATGCGAGGTTTGCCAGTCAACGCATTTGCGGGGCGATGGCTCATGTTATGGTATTCTTAGTCGGGGGAGAAATCGCGGTCCTGTTCGTGACCGTTCCGGCAGGGATAGGACACATAAGAAACGGCAGGCTGATCGCCTTGGGCATAAGCACCCTGAAACGCGATTCCACGCTGCCCGATGTTCCGGCCATAGCCGAGGCCATTGGTATGCCCGACTTCGAAGCGTCCGAATGGCATGAGGTGGTCGTCCCGGCAGGTACACCCAAAGCCGTGATCAACCGGCTGCACCGGGAGATCGTCAAGGTCCTGGCGATGCCTGAGGTGAAAGAACGGGTCGCGAACGTCGGCTCGACGGTAGTGGGCAGCACGCCGAAGGTGAGGCTCGCGATGATAGGTAACGTGCTCGATGCAATCGAAGCAGCTGCCCCCGCGTTTGCCAATATCAATCTGCTGCAGGGCACAAAATATTACGGTAGTTATCTCGGCCCGTTCAAGACGCCGGCGAAGGAAAGTGATCCGCGCGTGCCTGGCGGCGATTTTTTTTACGCCGAGGAAGACCTGGTCGGCAATCAGGCGTTCAACGTCAGCAATGGCGATTTGTTCCGCTGGAAACACTTGTGGCCGGCGCTCGCCGGATTTTTTTGGGGCTTGAGCCGGCCGGGCCGCAGCCGTACTCGCTCGCGCAGTTCCTGGCCGACAAGCAGCCGCTGTGGGATACGATGACCCGTAAGTACGGGCTTGAACCGTTTCCGTTCGAGCGTGCGCCGAGCTGGGCTCAAGGCTCATTTTCCGCGCCCAATTCGCGGCTGGCGTGCGAGTATGACTTAATATTCGTTTTAATTAAGGAGATACCATGCTACCTTTACGTGGGCAGGATGCAATCAACAAGGTGACGGGAGTGGCTCCGGCCGTATTTTCTCCGGAGCTTCGCGCGCAGATGAACCTGCCGCCCCGGGTCGTGATCAACGACATCACGCTGCGCGAAGGCCGCCAGGCCGAGGGAACGATCCTGACCCTGGATGAGTGCGTGAAGATCGCGGAATTGCTCGTGCACGACCTCAACGTGCCGATGATCCAGATGGGCGGGTATGTGCGCCGCGACCGCGAGTACATGAAAGCCGTGACGAAGTTTATCGAGGGCTGTGGGAGGAAGGTCCGGACGGAGTCGATGACGAGCGCCCACCAGAACTTCCCCCGCCACAGCCGGGAGCAGCTGCTGGAGACCGTCGCTCAAATCGCGGACTGTGGCTTTGGCGCCATTATCTGCCTTGCCACCTCCGACGACTTTCTGCGCGGCTGCGCCGAGTACCGTAACGAGGGGCATCTCTCGATCGAGTACCTGCGGAAGCAGGAGGTCGAGACCGGGCTGGTGGCGATCGATTACGCGAGACGGAAAGGTATCCGCGAGGTCAACGTCAACTTCCAGGACTTTCTTCGGGCCGACCTTGGGTTCCTGAAGCAGTTCGCCAGGGCCGCGGAGGCCGCGAAGGTTGACACGATCTTCCTCGACGACGCCGGCGGCGGCATCGGCTTGCCGATCCTTTACAAGGAGATCTTCCGTACCCTCAAGCGGGAAGCCGCCCCCGCGACCCCGCTCGGGATCCATGCCCACAACAACGCTGGCATGGCAACGGCGACGGCGCTGGCGTCGGTGGAGGGCGGATGCGAAGTAGTCGACGTCGGCATCAATGGGTACGGGGAGGGGCCCGGCCACGTCAGCTTCGCCGAGACCGTCTATCACCTCGAGTTTCTCTACGGCTTCGACACCGGCGTCCGGCTCGACAGGCTGCGGGCGGTCTCCGTTCTGATCGCGGACATCATGAGGCAGCCTCTGCCGAAGACGACCCCGCTCGTCGGCGAGAGCGCGTTCGTGTTCATGCACGACAAGCACCACCAGTTCCCCAACTACCCGTTCCTCTACGAACCGATGAAGCCGGCGCTGTTCGGGAACCGGGCCCGCCCGGGCTTCTCGGAATGGCCGGGGCCTTTCGGTCTGAAGCTCCACGCGAAGGCGCTCGGTGTGGCCATTCCCGACGACCGGATCCAGCCCATGCTGGCCGCGATGCAAGAGGAGATGAGGTGGCGAAAGCGCGCGCTCTCGGATGCCGAGTTCCGTGAGCTGGCGGGGACCATCTGCGGTAACGCCGTTCCGGCGTAAGAGGGGCGATTTCCGTCCGCGGGTGCGGGTTTAAGGAGGGGTATCAAATGGCAAAGATGACCGGTTCGAGACTGTTCGCGGAAATGATGCGAGGCTATGCGGATCGAAAATCCAAGCGAACTGAAGGGCGCGATCAAGAAGGCATTCGCGATGGACAAGCCGGTGGTGTTGGATGTGGTAACCGACACGTTCGCACTTGCGAAAAAACCCCGATTACCCGGCTGATCGTATTGACTTGCAACGGTGTCAACACGCGATGTACTCATGAGGACATAAGACGATGAACAGCCCTGCACAAAAGACCGCGTTGCAACCGGACCGCGAACTCACCGATATCGCGACTTATGTTTGCGATTACCGTATCGAGAATCCCGCGGCGTTTTCCGCGGCGCGCCGGTGCCTGGTCGATGCGATTGCGTGTGCGTGCGAAGCAACCCGACACCCCGAGTGCACCAAGCTCCTCGGTCCGCTCGTTCCGGCAGCAAGCGTGCCGCATGGCGCGCGCGTGCCATGCACCAGTTTCCAGCTCGATCCTGCAACCGCGGCTTTCAATATTGGAACGCTCGTGCGCTGGCTCGATTTCAGCGATACGTTCACCGCGGCGCAGGGCAGTCATCCCTCGGACAACGTCGCAGGAATACTCGCGACCGCCGATTACCTGAGCCGCCAGCGCCTGTCGGAACAGCGCGCGCCGCTGGTGATGAGAGACGTCCTCGAGTCCTTGATAAAGGCCTATGAGATACAGGGCTGCATCGCTCTGGAAAACGATTTCAACGAGATGGGAGTCGATCACGTCATACTGACCAAAGTCGCTACCGCTTCCGTCGTCACCCGCATGCTGGGAGGAGGCTTTGATGAAGTGTTGAACGCAACCTCCAACGCGTGGCTAGATGCGAGCCTGCGCGTTTACCGTCAGGCGCCTTGTGTCGGCTCGCGCAAAGGATGGGCGACCGCGGATGCGTCGGCGCAGGCGGTGCGGCTAGCGTTCATGGCGGTTAAGGGCGAGATGGGTTACCCACTGGCCCTGTCGGCAAAGAAATGGGGCTTCTACGACACTTATCTCAAGGGGAAACCATTTTTGTTTCAGCGGCCATATGGCGAGTACGTGATACAGAACACCATGCTGAAATTCGTCGCCGCCGGAATGCACGGGCAATCGGCGGTCGAGTGCGCCTTCCGGCAGCATCCGCTGGTGCGTGAACGGCTGGACGAGATAGAACGGATAGAGATTTTCAGTCAACGGGCTATGATCGGCGTCATGGACAAGACCGGGCCGCTGCGTAACCCGGCCGACCGCGACCATTGCGTGCAGTACGTGGTCGCTCTGGGTCTCCTTTCCGGCCGGTTAAACTCCGCAGACTTCGAGGACGATGTTGCGAGCGATCCGCGTATCGACGCCTTGCGCGACAAAATGGTGGTGACAGAAGATGCGAGTTTCACGCAGGGCTTCTACGATCCGGCCAAGCGCTCGAGCGCCAACGGATTGAAGGTTTACTTCAAGGATGGATTAAGCACACCGCGCGTGGACGTCGAATATCCCGCGGGGCACCCTAAACGCCGCGCGGAAACCACCGAGATATTCAGGCGCAAGTTGATTAACGGATTAAATCTTTGCTTTGCGCCCACGCAACGCGACAGAATACTCTCGATTTGCGAAGACCAGGCGCGGTTCGAGGCAACGCCGGTCCACGAGTTCATGGCCGCGCTCGCGATCTGATGACGCGCACAATCGAGGTCGGCGCATGGCGTGCAGACCCGAGTGCGCATCAAGTTCGCGATCATTTTGAGCGTTCACGAACATCAATCAAAAAGGGGAATACCATGCTTATCCCTATCGCCGCTTGCATCCGCACATTCGCCGCGTTTACGATACATTTGGCCCCAAGCGCATGTTCTGGGGCTCGGACCTCACCAAGATGCCGTGCCCCTATCCATAGACAGCGGATCGACGCAGCCGCAACCTGCTGCGCTATTCTGGTTTCAAGCCTATCAATTTGACCAGCTTGGCATTCTTCGCGATCTCGCTGCGAATATACGCGGCGAATTGCGCGGGTGAGGTGGTTTGCAGTTCCTGGCCTCCCTTCATAACAGCCTCACTCATTTCAGGGGTGTTGAGCTTGAGGAATGCCGCATTGAGCTGCGCGAGGATGTCTTTTGGCACGGCCGCCGGTGCAAGCACGCCATACCAGGCAGTGTATTCGTACCCGGGCAGTCCCGACTCGTCAATTGTGGGTATCGACGGCGTTAACGACGAGCGCTTCGCGCTGGTGACCGCGAGTGGCCGGAATTTACCGGTCCCAAGGAGAGACAGCGCCGACGTGAGGCTGGGTAAATACATGGAGATCTCACCAGCCGCGGTTGCGATGACAGCCTCCGCCGCGCCCTTATACGGCACGTGCACGAGTTTTATCTTGGCCATCGAGTTAAAAAGCTCCCCCGCAAGATGCGCAGTACTACCGAC
>JACQOI010000069.1 GCA_016202615.1 Betaproteobacteria bacterium | reverse complement strand
GCCCCTGCTCCACGCTCCACCGTCCCCCGCAGCGGGATGCAAGGCGCTGGATATCCGCGTGCTATTGTGCGCCTTCACGGTCGCATCCCGTAAAACGGGTCCCTGCTCCACGCTCCGGCGCCCCCTCTCCCCCGGTGACGGGGGAGAGGGAATCTTTTTCTCGTTCACTCGTTCACTCGTTCACCCGTTCACCCCTTTCCTCGTTCACGGGTTCCTATCTGCGTCCATCGGCGTTCATCGGCGGTTTCCACTTATTTTCGAGATAGCTTCTAGTCGCGCTGCGCGATCAGCAGCAGCGAGCCGCCGGCCGGAAACCTGGCGCCGATGGTGATCAGCGCGCGCTCGAGCGCCAGCACTGATTCGAGCAGGAAATTCGCGGCGCGGCCGACTCGCAGCTCGGCGAGCACGTCGAAATCCGCCGCCGGCGCGCGGCGCATGAAGCGCGACAGTATCATCAGCGGCAGCACCAGCGATACAAACGAAGTCATCATCACGATCCTGAACCCGGCTGCGAGCACCTTGCGCTCAAGCTCGCGCGCGCCGTAGCGCCGCACGTGGTGCGCATGCTCATCGTATTGGCTCCACAGGAACCGGTGCTGCGGCACGGTAATCATCAACCCGCCGCGGCGCCGCAACGCGCGGCGCGCCTGCGCGACCACCAGCACATCGTCTTCGATATGCTCGAGCACGTCAAACAGGCCGATGATATCAAAGTGCTCGGCGTAGGGAATCGCGCGCGCGTCCATCTGGAACAATTCCGCCTGCGGCACGCGGCTCGCCGCGTACGGCAGTCCCCCGCTCGAGATCTCGCTGGCATGGATCGCGAGCTGCGGCATCGCGCCGGCGATGCCGGCGAGCACGAAGCCGGTACCGCAGCCGATTTCGAGAAAATTGCGCGCCGCGGGAAAATACTTGCGCAATGCCCACGTCAGCAACGCATTGCGCGCGCGAAACCAGTAGTTGCGCGCTTCGAGCGCATACAGGTCGCCGTAATAGGCGGCATCGTAGCCCTCGTTGCTCGCGGCAAGCTCGGGCGCGAATGCGGGATAGCCCGCAACCAGCGGCGGCTGATAGCCGCACGCAAGGCACCGCCAACCGTCGTCGCCAAGCGCGGCTTGGCAGCGCAGGCAGATTTTCAACCCTGGCTCCCGACCACGATGCCGAGCACCACCAGCGCGATGCCGGTGACCTTGAGCGGCGTGATGGGTTCGCTGAAGAACAGCGCGCTGCACAGCATCACCAGCACGAACGCGAGGCTCATGAACGGGTAGGCATGCGACAGATCGAGCCGCGTCATCGCCGCCATCCACGATACCGAAGCGAGCAGCCCGGCTGCGAGCGCGCTCAACACCCACGGGTTGAGCAGCAGGCGCGCGAGGAAACGCACCTTGTCTGCCGGGTCGACGGGAAACGGTCCCGCTTCAAGCACCTGCCACTTGATTGCGATCTGGCCGTAGACCGTGAGCAGCACGGTGCACGTTACATAGACATAGCTCATGGCACCATCCGGTGATAAACGTCGGTGGGATTGCGGAAGCGGAATCCGAGCGCGGCGTAAAGATTGAGCGCCGCGAGATTGGCCGCCGATATCGAGCTTCGGATTTCCGGCAGCCCTTCCGCGAACAGGCGCGCACAGAGCATGCTCCAGAAGTATTTGGCGAGCCCCTTGCCGCGATAGCATTCGCTCATCGCGTGCAGCACCAGGCTGTCCCCCGAGCGCGCGATAAAGCCGGCCAGCTCGCCGCGGTAAAGCAGTCCGTAAACCTTGCCGTCGCGGTGCAACTCGCGCAGCCAGTTGTCGTAGCGGGTGTCAGCACGCTTTGTATCCATGTTGAAATCGCGATGAAAGCGCCCGCGCGGGAAAGCGCCGTGGCAAATCCCGATCAACGAGTCGAGTGCCGGCGCGCCATCGATCGCGATATCATCGTGCGCGCAACGCGCCAGACGCTGCGGCGTGCACCACGGCTCGATCAACGTGTCGCAGTAATAAAACCCGTAGCGGTGCAGCGCCTGCTTCGACGCGGGCGGATCGACTCTTACGGTGTAATGCCCGGGCGTTGTGAGCGCCAGCTCGAGCAGCTCGGGGCTGGCATCCGCCAACTCGAAACAATCAACGCCAAACGCCACCTTGTCCCACGGCGTCGACCTAATCTTTTGCCGAAGGCTCATCGTGGGTCGAATGCAGGATGATATAAAGTGGCCGGTTTTTGGTCTCGTCGTAGGTCTTGCCGAGATAGATGCCGATGATGCCGAGGATCGCGATGATTATACCGCCGATGAAGTAGATCGAGACGATCAGGCTGCTCCAGCCGGTGACGGGCGAGCCGTAGAGCAGCGCATGCAGCAGGATGTAGACGCCGTAAAGAAATGCGCACAACGCGAGGATGAATCCGAAGCGGATCGACAGCCGCAGCGGCTTGTCGGAATAGGCGACGATGGTTTCGGCGGCGAGCTTCCACAGCTTGCCGAACGTATAGGTCGATTGGCCGGCAAAACGCTCGGCGTGCTGGACGTCGACATAAGCCGTCGGGAACCCCATCCACTTGACGAGTCCGCCGAAGAATCGCAAGCGCTCGCGCATCGCGCGAAAGTTGCCGACGACTTTGCGCGACACGATGCAGAAGTTGCCGCTCTGCCCGTCGTACTCGATGTCGGTGAGCCAGCTGAACAGCCGGTAGAACAGCCATGAAGCAAAACGCTTGAGCGGCGGGTCGCTGCGCTTGCCGCGGCGTGCTAGCACGACGTCATAACCCTCCCGCGCCTTGCCGTACAACCGCGGAATCTCCTCGGGGCGGTCCTGCAGGTCGCAGTCCATCACCACCACCCAATCGCCGTCGCAGCGGTCGAGACCGGCGGTGATGCCGTAGTGCTGGCCGAAGTTGCGGCTGAACTGGATGCCTTTGACGCGCGCGTCGCGTTGCGCGAGCTCCATGATGATCTGCCACGAGCGGTCGCCGCCGCAGTCTTCGACCAGGACGATTTCGAAATCCCGGCTGATCGGCTCCAGCGCATCTTTCAGCCGCCGATAGAGCTCTTCGAGGCAGGCCTCCGCCCGGTACACCGGAATCACCACTGAAATATGTGCCATGCGCGTCTAGAACTATCTCAAAAAACCCCAAAAACAAGAATTAACCGCAGATAAACGCCGATTAACGCCGATAGAAAAACAAGAACACCTCTTCATTAGTATTTGATTTTGATTTTATCTGCGTCCATCTGCGTTCATCGGCGGGTTCAGATTAGTTTTTAAGATGGCTTCTAGACCGATTCCTGCAGCTTGAACTGGATGTTGTAGAGTTTGGCATAAATGCCGTTTTTTTCCAGCAGCTCGCGGTGGCTGCCGATTTCCGCGACGCGCCCGCGCTCGAGCACCACGATGCGCCCGGCTTTTTCGATCGTTGACAGCCGGTGCGCGATCACGATCGTGGTGCGGCCGCGCATCAGCGTTTCGAGCGCCGCCTGCACGTGGCGCTCCGATTCCGAATCGAGGGCGGAAGTCGCCTCGTCGAGGATCAGCACCGGCGCGTTCTTGAGCAGCGCGCGCGCAATTGCCAATCGCTGGCGCTGTCCGCCCGACCGCTAGACGCCGTTCTCGCCGACCAGCGTCTGCAATCCTTGCGGCATGGCGCGAATGAATTCCATCGCATGTGCCGCCTCCGCCGCCGCGACGATGTCCGCTTCGTTCGTATCGCGCATCGCGCCGTAGGCGATGTTCGCGGCGACGCTGTCGTTGAACAGCACCACGTCCTGGCTCACCAGCGCGAGGTTGGCGCGCAGGCTGCCGAGCGTCAGCGTCTCGAGATCGCGCCCGTCGAGCAGAATGCGGCCCGCGCTCGGCCGATAAAAGCGCGGCACCAGATTGGCGAGCGTGCTCTTGCCGCTGCCGGAGGCGCCCACCAGCGCCACGGTCTCGCCGGGGTTGATGGTGAGCGTGATTAAATCGAGCGCCGGCCGATTGGCGTCGATATAAGAAAAGCTCACGTTGTCGAACCGTATTTCGCCCTGCGCGCGCGCGATCGTCGCCTGGCCGGGATCGCGTTCGCCGGCCTGATCGATCAAATCGAACACGCTTTCGGCGGCGGCGAGTCCGCGCTGCAGCGGCTCGTTGACGCTGGTGATGCGCTTCAGCGGCGCGGTCAGCATCAGCATCGCCGTGACAAACGATACAAATTCGCCGACGGTAATCTCATTCGCGCCCGACTGCCGGGTCGCCAGATAAACGATGGTGGCGAGCGCGATGCCGGCCAAGAGCTGCACCACCGGCACGCTGGCGGCGGCAGCGGTCGCCTGTTTCATCATGAAGCGCCGCACGCGATTCGCCTGCTCGCCGAAGCGCGCGGCCTCATAGCGCTGGCCGCCGAACAACTTAACCACTTTGTGCCCGTCGATGGTTTCCTGCAGCACCTGCGTGACGTCGCCCATCGCCTGCTGCACCGCGCGGCTCGAGTTGCGCAGCCGGACGCTGATCACCCGCACCACGCCGATGATCAGCGGCGTTATCACCAACGCGAGCAGCGTCAGCTTCCAGTTGAGCCACAGCATCCACGCCAACAGGCCGATCAGCGACAGCGTGTCCTTGAATAATACCGTCAGCACGCTGGTGCCGGCGGCGGTGACCTGGGTCACGTCGTAGGTGAGCTTGGAGATCAGATTGCCGGTGGCGCGGTCGTCGTAAACCGCCGTGGGCAGCGTCAACAACCTGTCGAACATCGCCTGCCGCAGGTCCATCACCAGCCGGGTGCCGACCCAGTTGACCGCATACAACGCCACATACTCGGCGCTGCCGCGCACCGCGACCAGCGCGATGATCACTGCCGGCATCCAGTACATCAGCGCTTCGTCCTTGTGCACGAAGGTGCCGTCGAGCAGCGGTTTCAGCAACGCCGGCAACGCCGGCTCGGTGAGCGCGACGATCACCATGCCGGCGAGCGACAGCGCGAATACGCGCCAATACGGCGCAACATACTGCAACAGCCGCAAATAGAGCCCGGTGCTGGTCATGCG
>JACQOI010000055.1 GCA_016202615.1 Betaproteobacteria bacterium | reverse complement strand
GCTGCTGCGCGGCGGCGCCTCCGACGACGACATTTCCCATGCGATCGACGCCGTGTGGCGCCAGCGCGGCGACCGTTATTCCGAGATCCGCACCGCCGAAACCGCGCGCTTGCAGAAAATCGAGATGTCGTACATAGGAGGGTGAGCGGTAAGCCGTGAGCGGTGAGCGGTAAATCCATCTCCTCATAGCTTCCGTGCTTCCTACTCGCTGCTCACCGCTACCGCTTACCGCTTACTGGCTTACCGCTGACCGCTGATCGCTCCCCAGCAAATGGACAAACCCTACCGCCCGCAGCTTACCCGCGCCAGCCGCCCGCTGACGTTCACCGTCGAGGCGCGCAACGAGCGCGGCGAAGTACTGCCGACCGAAATCGCCGGCGAGCATCCGCTTACGCTCTACGTCGACAAGCGCGAAATCGTGACCCTGATGACGCTCGGCGCAGCGCCCGAGGCGCTCGCGCTCGGCTACCTGCGCAACCAGCGCCTGGTCAACAGCATCGAGGAAATCCTCGCAGTGCAGGTCGACTGGGAGGTCGACTCCGTTGTCGTTACCACGCGCAGCGGGCTTGCCGATCTCGATGGCCGCATGGAAAAACGCACGGTGACCACCGGCTGCGGCCAGGGCACGGTATTCGGCGAGCTGATGGACGAGATCGAGTCGATCGGGCTGCCGGACGACGTGTCCATCTCCGAAGCGGCGTTCTATGGTTTGATCGACAGCGTGCGGCGCCACGAAACGATCTACAAGCAAGCGGGGGCCGTGCACGGCTGTGCGCTCGCCAAAGGCTCGGAGATTCTGATTTTTATCGAGGACGTCGGCCGCCACAACGCGGTCGACGCGATCGCCGGGCAGATGTGGCTCGACCGCATCGATGGCGCCGACAAGGTCTTCTACACCACCGGCAGGCTCACCTCCGAAATGGTGATCAAGTGCGCGCAAATGGGAATCCCGATCCTGGTGTCGCGCTCGGGGCTGACGCAGATGGGCTACGAAATCGCGCAAAAGGTCGGCATCACGATGCTCGGCCGCGCCACGGGAAAGCACTACCTTCTTTTCACGGGAGCGCATCGCTTCAAACGCGAACAATCGATGGAAACCACAGATAAACACAGATGAACACGGATAATTTTCCCCATCGCCCTATCGGCGTTTATCTGCGTTCATCCGCGGTTACCTGCTTTTTCTGATGGAAAGAATCACGGGAGTAATCCTCGCCGGCGGCCAGGGCCGGCGCATGGGCGGCATCGACAAGGGCTTGCGCGAACTGCGCGGCAAACCGATGATCGAGTGGGTAATCGAGCGCTTCGCGCCACAAGTCGACGAACTGCTGATCAACGCCAACCAGAACCTCGACGTTTACGCCGGCTTCGGCCATCGTGTGATAGCCGACGAGATCGGCGGATACGCCGGTCCTCTCGCGGGATTGCACTGCGGACTCGGCGCGGCCAGCCATCCGCTGGTTGCAACCGTGCCGTGCGATTCGCCTTTTTTGCCCGTTGATCTCGTCGCACGGCTGCGCGCCGCCTTGCGGACACGACAAGCGCAGCTCGCGGTCGCGAGAACCGGCGACCAGCCGCACCCGGTGTTCTGCCTGTGCCAGCGCGACCTGCTGCCGCATCTGACGCGGTTTCTCGCCGGCGGCGGGCGCAAGATCGACGCTTGGTATGCGACACTGCGTGTGACCGAAGTCGCGTTCGACGATGAGGCAGAAGCATTCAGCAACATCAACACACCGGAAGAACTCGCAGCACTCGAGAAACTGCGTTAACCCAGAATTTCCTTGCGGTTCTGGCGTGGGGCGGGCTACTTCTTGGCCAGCCCCAATTTTTCGATGAACGGCGCCACCCTGCTGTCTAGCTCCAACATGTAGCGGGCGGTCTCCTGCGGCCCCATTATGCGCCGGCTGAGGCCAAGGCTGGTCAGGCGCGCCTCGTAGGAGGCGGCCGCCGCCGCTTTTTCGAACAGCGCGGTCAGCCACGCAATGTGCGCGGCGGGGGCATCAGGATAGGTCAGCAGTCCCCGCGTGGTGGGCACGGCGAAGAGCCCCAAGGCCTCGGTTGTCGGTGCGCCTTTGAACACCGCCGTTCCCTTCCCCCACTGGAGCAGGATCCTCACTTTCCCGGCCTGGACATGGGGCAGGACAGGGCCGATGTTGGCAGTGACCGCCTCCGCCCCCCCGCCGAGCATAGTCGCGAGCCCCAGGGCGGTCCCTTTGTGAGGCAGCGCCACGAACGTGAACCCTCTGGCCGCCGCCAGCATCTCCGCGTTCAGGTGCACAGAACTGCCGATCGCTGACGTGGCGATCCGCAGCTTGCCGGGGTTGGCCTTGGCCCACCGAATCATTCCGTCGAGATCCTTCCAGGGAGCGTCGGACATGGAAGCCAAGGGCAGCGACTCCTCCTCGGTCATCACGACCGTCCCCTTCAGTGTCTCTTTAAGCGTCCAGTCACCGCCCCCGACGGTGCGAAGCCGGATCGGGACGGCGGCGAACACCGCGACCTCGACATGATGGCCGTCTGTGCCGTTGGGAAGGGTCTTGAAGTAGTCGAGCGTCTCCCACCACAACCGCGGCCCCGCCGACTTGCTCCGGACGACCAGGGGTACGGGAGAGTGGCCCTCCGCGGCTTTGGCCATCACTCTCGCGTAGACATCGTCCTCATGTCCCGGAGGAAATGCGTTCCAGATAGTAATCGGGCCGGACGGAAAACCGTCGGGTAACCGCTGGAGCTTGTTGTCAGGGCCCCACGTCGGCCGGGCTTCCGGGGCAGTGGCGGCGGTCACGACCGTGGACGCGACCGCAAGCATTAGGAACGCCAACAGGGCCGCCGCCGACCGAAAGATCTTATTCCGTGCGTTTATGACCAACCCTCCCGCCGTTGAGCCCCTCTTGATGATGAGTTTGTCCACGTTTCCCTCCTATTGGTTACGATTCATACTACCCGAATTATGCTCTCGCCGAAACTTTCCGTCGCCTGCCCGGCGCGCGCCGCGAGAGGGAGAACACGCCCTCGCCGTTCTGGATGGAGAAGCGCGTGCGGACCTCGGCACAAAGCGCGCGCATCTCGCGGAACGTCGCCCCCGCCTCCGCCCGGGGCAGGATGCGGGCCTCTCCCATGCGGGTGCCTTCGGACGGCAGGAACGACAGGCGACGGATGCGCTTGTCGGCGATGACGCACTTCACGACCAGCGCTTCCATGGACATCGGCGCGCCCCGGTCCATGACGAAATTGCCGAGGCTGTAGCAGATGGGCTTCCCTCGATACAGCTCGATCCCCTGCAGCACGTGGGCGTGGTGTCCCAGCACGACATCGGCGCCCGCATCGATGGCGAGATGGCCGAGGTACGGTTGGTGAACGGCAAGCTGGCTGGTCATCGATTGCCCCCAATGCCACGACACGATCACGACGTCCGCCTGCTTCTCAGCCTCACGAATATCCTGCTGCATCTGGCTCACCTCCTCGCGGAACACGTGAGGAGGTGGAAGGAAGGCGCCGATGCGTACCATCGCCTGTCCGGGAGATACCTCCGACGCGGCGGCGGCGAACTGATCGTAGGTGTGGTAGCCGAGGAAGGCGATGCGTGTGTCCTTGAGGTCGAGGACGACGGGAGTGCGCGCTTCCGCGATCGTGCGCCCCGCCCCGACGTACCGAATGCCGTGTTGGTCCAGCGTCTGCATCGTTTGCAGGAGGCCAGCGGGACCGTAATCCATCGTATGGGTGTTCGCCAGCGAGACTATGTCGATACCGGCGTCGACCAGGGCGTGTACCATCTCCGGGTCCGATCGGAGGTGAATGATCCGCAGGAACGGGGTGGGAGGCGTGTCAGGGCTGCACAGGGTCGACTCCAGGTTGCAGAAGACGATGTCGGCTTGATGGAACAGGTCTCTGACCTGACGAAAGGCATTCTGGGGGTCAGGACGCTGTAAGCAGACATCCCCGAATGCCAGCAAGGTGATCTCCTTGGGTTTCATCGTTGTTTCCTCTGTACGCCGCGGTCCGCCGAAACGCCGATTGACTTATGGGGCGCGGCGAGGCGCGGCGGTCCTCCGTCGTTTGCGCAGGTAGGAGGTGACGGCAGGCTGGAGCAGGACAATACCCGCCAAGGCCAAGATGACGACAACGGCGGGACGGGTGAAGAAGACCGCGAAGCTTCCGTACGTCATGACGAGACCGCGCCGCAGGTTTTCCTCGATGAGGCCTCCCAGGATAAGGGCGAGCGCCGTCGGCGCCACCGGGTACCCATAGCGTCGCATGAAGTACCCGACCGTTCCAGCGATGAGGCTCACGTACACGTCGAAGGAGCTCGACCGCAGCGAATAAATGCCGATGAGGGAGATCACGAGCGCGCCCACGTACACCGCCGGGCGTGAAACCGAGAACAAGTAGACGGCGGGGCGGATGGACAGATAGCCGAACACAAACATCGCCACGGTGCCGACAAGCAGGCCTCCGACGGCCGCCTCCAGAACGCCGGGAGCCGACTGGAGGAGGCCCGGACCAGGCGTGATCCCATGGATGAGCAGCACGACCAGAACGAGCACCATGCCCGGCCCCCCCGGGATCCCCAACCCGAGCGTCGGGGTTAATTCCCCGCCCGAACTGGCGTTGTTCGCGGCATCGGCGGCGACGAACCCCTCCATGGAGCCTTTGCCGAAGCGCTCGGGGTGGCGGGAGAACAGCTTGGCCTGACCGTAGGCGACGAAATGGGCGACGCTCGCACCTGCCCCCGGCAGGGCCCCGATGAAGAACCCAATCACCGTGCCCAGGCCCATGGGTCCCGAAGCCTTCTTCAGCTCCGAGAGCGTGGGCAGAATGCGCCCCGTGGCCCGCTGTCCTTCCGGCCAGCTGAAGGACTGACGGGAGGCGTGAATGAGCTCACTGACGACCAGGATGCCGACGATCATGCTCACGACGTCGAGTCCGACCTCCAGTTCGAGATAACCGAAGCTGAACCGCGGTCGACTCGTCACCGGATCGGGACCGATGGTCGTCAGGGCAATGCCGAATGCGGCGGCGACGATGCCCTTTACCGGACTCCGCCCGGTGAGCGTGGCCGCCGTCGTGAGCCCCAGAACCGACAAGGCGAAAATCTCCGGGAAGAGGAACCGGACGGAGAAATCGGCGAGGGGGATCACGAGTAGTACGAAGCCGATCCCGCTCAGCAACTGCCCGAATGTCGAAGACACCAGCGAGAGCCCGAGCGCCTTGCCCCCCTCCCCACGCTTCTGAAACTCGTACCCCTCGACCGCGGACATGATGGAAGCGGGAGTCCCGGGCGTGCCGATGAGAACCGCGGGCAGGCTGTTGCCGAACTGGCCGCCGATGATGATGCCCATGAAAAAGAACACGGCGTTCGCGGGCTCCATGCCGAAGGTGATCGGTATCAGGACGGCCATCGCGGTGAGGGACGAGAGCCCGGGCAGCGCCCCCACGACAATGCCGATGATCACGCCCAGTGAGATCAAGGCCAGCGGGAGGGGCTGGATCGCCGCGACGACCCCGCTGACCGCAACGCCGATCAGGCCTTCCACTTGTCACCTTACGGACAATGGAGTCAGAACGCCGGCCACAGGGGAAGCAGCACTTCCAGGAAACCGGCGAACAGACCGTAGATCGCCAGCGTGAGGCCGAGGGCGACGGGCAACAGGGTGCGCCACTCGCGCACGCCCCAAAGCCGCATCCCCACCATGACGGCCAACGGCGTGCTCACGACAATGCCGATTGTCGGGAGCATCACGACGTAACCCAAGGCAACGCCGACCATCAGGAGTGGACGCACGGGTGACACGGGATAATTCGGGTCGTCGTCTTGCTCGACCTCGCTCGGGACCCGGTGATCCCACTGGCGCCGCCAAGTGGAGAGACGACGGAAAATTACCCAGCCACTCCCCATGGCCATGATGACGGCGAGGAGCCGGGGCAGGCTGCCTTCGCCCAGCGGCTCCCGGCCGGTATCTCCGAACTTCGAGGCAGCGAGGAAATACAGCACGCTGAACGCCAGAACGAGAACGGCGACGAATAGGTCGGCGCGCCTATCCATGGAACGGGCTCTCTCGTCAGCTCCCTGATCCTTGCGGCGCCGTCGGACTCACTTTTTCCGCAGAGGCAGGCCGATGATCTGCCGCGCTTCGTCCGGCGTCGCGATCTCCCGACCGAGATCGCGCGCGACCCGCGCGATGCGCGCGACCTGCTGCGCATTGCTCTGCGCGGGAACGCCGTCGGTGTAATAGGGGTTATCTTCGATCCCCAAGCGGACATGGCCGCCGAGCATGATAGCCAGCGTGAGCAGCGACGTCTGCACGCTGCACGTGGCTGTGCCCCTCGGCCCCCCCCACACCGCCACTTGCCAGTTCACGCCCTTGGGGAGGTTCTTGACGCGGTGCAGGACTTCCTCGACCGTCGGTGGCGTCCACACGCCGCCGCGGACGCCGACGAACAGCGTCAGCCAGCAAGGCGGATCAACGAGTCCCTTTTCAATCAGCCACTCAACGTTCCAGACGGCGCCGAGGTGGAATACCTCGAACTCCGGCTTGACCCCGTATTGCTTGCACGCCTTCGCGTACTGCACCATCTCGTCGCGCACGTGGCCGATGTAATAGTCGCGGCCGTCGCGATGGTAGTCGTGTCCCGACAGGCAGACCGAGATCATCTCGGGCTTCTCGGCACCGAGCTGCATCTTCTTCACCCGTTGCTCGAAGGGCGCGGCCGCGACGCCGTGCTGGATGATGATCGGCGAGCGGTCCATGACCATGCGCGTCTCTTTCCGCCAGTCTTCCGCGTCCAGAAACGGGGCCATCTGCTTCCCGATGAGGCCGCCGTGCGGCCCATGCAGGTGAGCCACCGCCGCCCCCTCCTCATACGCCGCGCGCATCGATTCGGCGATGCCCTCGGCGCCTTTCGGCACACCTGGCAAGTCCTGATAATAGACTCGCTCGTTACCAGCACAAGTAATGATAAGCTTGTCCACGTTTCCCTCCTGGTCTCGATTCGTACCGCCCGAACTAACCTCTCGCCGGACCTTCCGTCGCCTGCCCGGTGCACGCCGCGAAAGAGAGAACATGTCCCCGCCGTTCTGGATGACAGGACGAGTGTCACATCCGCCGAGCAACCCTGCCGGCGTGATGTCGACAGGCACAGCACTACTTACTTCGATCCCGGGAAGTTGTCAAGTGGAATGAGACAGTCGGCGGCGTCGTGTTGCTGCTACGCCGATTCAAGCACCGCGTGCTCGGTATCCGCGCTTTTTGCAATTGCTTCGGGCTTGGCGACAAAGTAGCCCTGTGCGTAATCAACACCGATCGCGCGCAGCCGCTCAAGCGTGGTTTCTTCCTCGACGAACTCGGCGACCGTTTTCAGGCCGAGGATGTGCGCGATGCGGTTGATCGCCTCGACGATGGCGTGGTCCATCGGGTCAGTCGCCATGTCGCGCACGAATACGCCGTCGATCTTGATGTAATCCACCGGCAAATACTTGAGATAGGCGAACGAGGACATGCCGATGCCGAAATCATCGAGTGCGAAACGGCAGCCCATTGCCTTCAGGTCGTGCATCAGCTGCGCCGCCTTGGTCAGATTCGAGATCGCGGTGGTCTCGGTGACCTCGAAGCACAGCAGCCCGCGCGGCAGGTTGAAGCGCGTCAGCAGCTTGCCCAGGAAATCGGTGAAGCTGTTGTCGTTGATGCTGACGCCCGACAGGTTGACGGCGTAGAACGCGCTGGTGAATGCCGTTTTCTCATGCGCGATCGCGCCGCTCTCGTATTGCCGGTGCAGGAACTCGACCAGCGAACTGATCACCCAGCGCTCGATCGAGGACAGCAGGTTGTAGCGTTCGGCGGCGGGCATGAAGCCGCTGGGCGGAATCAGGCTGCCGGCGCGGTCGACCATGCGCACCAGAACTTCGTAATGCGGCGCGTCGCGGTCGGCGGCGCCGAGCGCGATGATTTTCTGGCGGTAAAGCCGGAAATTGCCGAGCTCGAACGCATGATTGATCTGCGAGACCATCTGCAGCTCGCCGTCGTGCTCGCCGCTTGCGCCGTCTTTCGGGCGGTAGACCTGGACGCGGTCGCGCCCCTTGCTCTTCGCCTCGTAGCAAACCGCATCGGCGGTGGCGAGCACGCGGCTGGCGCTGTTCACGCCGTCGATCGCAACCAGGCCGGCGCTGGCGCCGACGCCGAAAGTCTTGTCCTCCCAGACAAAGCGGAAATCGCGCACCGCTTCGCGCATGCCGTTCGCGATGCGCACCGCCTGATCGAGCGGGCATGACTCGAGCAGCACGCCGAACTCGTCGCCGCCGATCCGCGCCAGCGTGTCGCTGCCGCGCATCCTGGCCTGCATCACGGTGGTGAGCTGGCGCAGCAGCTCGTCGCCGGCGGTGTGGCCGCAGGTATCATTGACGATCTTGAAATTATCGAGGTCCATGTACATCAGCGCATGCTGCTTGTTGTCGTTGCGCGCCGCATCGATCAGATCGGCAAGCCGGCGCTCGAATTCGCGCCGGTTGACGAGCCCGGTCAGCGGATCGTGGCTCGCCTGCCAGGTCAACTGCTGCGCCATTTCCTCGATCTGGCTCACGTCGTGGAACACCACCACCCAGCCGACCAGGTTGCCCTCGCTGTTGTGTATCGGCGAGGACGAATCGCGGACTGCGCACGCGTTGCCGCTGCGGCCGAGCAGCCTGACCGTGATGCCGTGCGTGCCGTGCGCACCGGTCGAGTTGCCACCCGGGTGCGGGACCGGTTTGCCGGTATGCTCATCGAGCACGCGATAAACGACACCCAGCGGCTGGCCTCTGGCGTCAGCGCCGCTCCAGCCCGTATATTGCTCGGCCACCGGGTTCAGGTAGTCGATGAGGCCATTGGCATCGGTGGTAATCACGCCGTCGCCGATCGAATGCAACGTCACCTGCGCCAGCTCTTTTTCGCGGTGCAGCGCATCTTGGCTGCGCACGATCTGGCGGATCACCGCACTCGCAACCCAGCCGCCCAGAACCAGCACCAGAATCCCCACCAGCGCCACCAGCAGCCACGCTTCCCGCATCGCCAGGCTTGCTTGCGACACCGCCTCGACCGCCGCGGTGCGCTTCGAGTCGATCAGGCGGTTAAGCGATTCCTGAAAGCGGTCCTGCGCCGACAGCCCCTGCTGCAACAATAGTTCGGCCGCGCCGGCAGCGTTGTCCTGCATGAGCAGAGCGACCACGCGGTCGCGCACTTCCTGCGAGCGCGCGGCTGAGCCAAGCGCCTGATTGACGGCGGCGCGCTCCGATTCGGTCATCTCCATGTCTTCCAGCCGGTCGAGCGTCGCGAATAACGGTCCGACCAGCGCCTGATATTTTTGATACGCGTCGTTGCGTTGGGCGGCATCGCGCGCGCTGAACAGCTGGTACATGATCTGTTGCCGTTGCTGGCTGACCGTCAGCAGCGTGGCCAGCAGTTCGGATTTGAAGTTCTGCTCGTAGACCAGCGCCTCGATGCGCTGATTGATGGTGTAGATGCGGGAGATGCCGAGCAGCGTGACGACGATGATCAGCACCAGCAGCGCGCCAAAGCCGACGGTCAGCGCGTGTCTGGATTTGGTAAAAGCGAGCTGTTTCAACACGGGCGGATGGGAAATCGCATCGGTTGCCTAGGAGTTTGTCGGACTTAGCCCCGACAAACTCCTAATGAGTTTATTTTGCATAGTCAGCCGGTTTTGCTTTTAGCAGCCCGTGCGGACTGTTAAGTCCGACAGGCTGCTAGCTTAACCGATTACGCGCGGAAATTACATCGCCACGCGCACCGCAGGATCCTGCCGGTAAAACAGCCGCAACTGGTCGTAGACCCGCGGGTAAAGACCGCTCACGGCATGCGGCATTTCAAAGAATGCCTCGCTCATCACGGCGAAGAACTCCCCCGGACTTTCGGCGGCGTAGGGGTCGATCGCGAGCTCTTCTTCACCGGCGTCGACCCGGCGGCAGAAATCGGCATACGCGCTGCCGAACGCCTGCGACCACGCCTCGCGGCTCATGCCGTCGTGCAGCGGCGGAAAGCCGTTGGCATCGCCGTTCAGCATGTCGAGCTTGTGCGCGAATTCATGGATCACGACGTTGACGCCGTCGGCCGACGGAGCGACGTCGGCCCACGACAGGATCACCGGGCCTTGCAGCCAGGCTTCGCCGGTGTGCGGCTCGCGTTCCGTATGCACCACGCCGGCCTCGTCGGTGTATTCGGTTTCAGGCACGAACTCGTCGGGGTAGACGATGACCTCGACCCAGCCGCGGTAGTAATCGACGTCGAGATTGAGTATCAGGATGCAGGCCTGCGCCGCGATCAGCAACCGCATCCCTGCATCGAGCTCGAGTCCCGCCGCGCCGTGGATGGATTTCTGGTGCAGAAACAGGATTACCGCCTGGCGCAAACCCTCGCGCTCGGCAGGCGACAGGCCGCGCAGAAACGGCAGGCGCTTCAGCGTTTGCCGCCACAGCACCGGATCGAGCGGCGCCCGGGCAATGATGCGCGCACGCCGCCAACGCTTGAATGCTCCCCACATGAACGCGCCGCGTCACTGCTCGTTGCCGAGATCCGTTGCGCGCAATCGTGGCTGCTCGGGCGAATCGAGCTCGACGCGCTCGATCTTCGCGAAGCGCTCGCTGATTTTGCGGCTGCTCACATGCACCTCATCAACGTCATTCTTGGCCTGCTCGATATGACGCGCGAGGTTGTCCATGCGCGACTGGAAGCGACCGAAGTCCGCGCCAAGCTTGCCCAGCTCCTCCTTGATGATATGGATTTGCCTGCGTGTTTCGACGCTCCTGATCACGGACTGTGCGGTGGTAAGGATGGCCATCAAGGTGGTGGGCGACGCAATCCACACGCGCTTGCTCTGCCCGTATTCGACCAGATCGCGGTGGCGAGCGTGAATCTCGGCGAACACTGCTTCCGCCGGAACAAACATGATTGCCCCGTCGCTGGTCTCACCCGGAATAATGTATTTTGTCGCGATGTCGTCTATGTGCTTGCGAACGTCCGCCTTGAAAGCGGCTGGAGATGCACGATCGGCGGCATCGGAAAACATGCGCTCGTAATTTTCCAGCGGAAACTTGGAATCGATGGCCACCAGCCCGGTCGGCGCGGGCAGCTTGAGTACGCAGTCGGCACGCACGCCGCGTGAAAACGTATATTGAAATTCAAACGCCGTTTCGGGCAACTGGTTGCGCACCAGCGCTTCGAGCTGCACCTCGCCGAACGCGCCGCGCGAGCGCTTGTCGCCGAGCAGATCCTGCAGGCCGATCACGCTGCCGGTCAGGATTTCAATCTTCTTCTGCGCCTCGTCGATGGTCGCCAGCCGCGTCATCACGTTGGTGAAAGTTTCGTTGGTTTTCTTGAAACCTTCGTCGAGCCGCTCGCTGACCTTGCCGCTGATCTGCTCCAGGCGCTCGTCGATTTTCCCGGTCAGCGCCTGCGCGGTCTCGCCTAGTTTCTGCAGCATCGCCGCACGGTTCTGGCCGAGGCTCTCCGAGAGCGCAAGCTGCAATGCATGCAGCGTGTCGCGTGTCTGCTTGAGCTCCCCGGCGGTCGAACTGCGCAAGCGCTCGGAATTGTCGGTGAGCGCGGCGGCGAGGCGGTCCCCCTGTTTCGCAAGCCCGTCGTGCAAATCGAGCAGCATCGCGCGGTGCTGCTGCTCCAGCCCCTGCCCCAGCGCCGGCGGCAGTTGGTCGAGGCGGCGTTGCAGCCCCGCGACGCGAAACGCAAGCCACGCGAGCAGCGCGATTACGACTACAGTCAGTGCCAACGCGAGTTCGGTCATGCGCCTTCCCACACGGGTTCCCGCATTTTACACCCCACCCCTCACACCTCACGCAACGCCAGGATCGGCGGCTGGCTGAGCGCGGCGCGCGCGCCGGCCACCATGTTCACTGCCACGCACATGACGCCGAGCAGCGGGCCCGCCGCCCATACCCAATGGTTCACGTGGTACGCAAACTGAAACACCTGGCTGGCGATGACGAAGCCGATCGCGGTGGCGCCGGCCGCGGCGAGCAGTCCCGCGATCAGGCCCAGCGCGATGAACTCGGCGCGCTGCGCCGCGAGCACCTGCGAGCGCGAGGCGCCGAGCGCGCGCATCACCGCCGCCTCCTGCACCCGCTCGTCCTGGGTGGCGAGCAGCGCGGAGTACAGCACCAGAATGCCCGCGCCGACGGCGAACAAAAACACCAGCTGCACCGCGCGAATCACCTGCTCCATCACGTTCTGCGCTTGGCGCAGGATAACGCTCATGTCGACCACCGTCAGGTTGGGGAAGCGCTGCGACAGGCGGTTGGCGAACTGCGCTTCAGACTGCGGCAGATGGAAACTCGTGATGTAGCTCGTGGCCGCGCTCTCGAGCAGCCGCGGCGTCGCGATGACGAAGAAATTCACGCGCATCGAATCCCAGTCGAGCTTGCGGATGTTCACGATCGGCGCGCTGAAGGTCTGGCCGGCCACCTGCCAGGACAGGCGGTCGCCGAGCTTCCAGCCAAGCGACCGCGCGATGCCCTCCTCGACCGACAGCGCACCGCGTGCGAGGTCTTGCGGCGTGAAGCCGCGGCCCGCAATCATCCGGTTGTGAGCCGGCACTGCGTCCATGTAGGAAAGGTTGAATTCCCGCTCGACCAGCCTGCGCTCGCGTTCCACGTACTGGTCGACATCGACCGGCGCGCCGTTGTGCGCCACCCAGCGGCCGCGCACCATCGGATAGGTCTCGGGCAGCGCGAGACCGTGGTCGCGGAAGAATTCGAACAGCAGAGTGCGCTGCTCCGGTTGTATGTTGACGATGAAGCGGTTCGGCGCGTCGGCGGGAATTTTCGCCTTCCAGGTCGCCAGCAGGTCGCCGCGGGTGAAGGTAAGGAGCAGGATCGCGGTGAGCCCGAGCGCCAGCGACAGGATCTGCACGGTATTGGTGTGAGCGCGGCGCCTCAGGTTGGCGAGGCCATAACGCCAGGTAAGCCCCGCTGCGCCTGCCGCGCCGCCCAGCGCGTGCAGCGCGCCGAAGGCAATGCAGCCGAACAGCACAAATGCCGCGCCGAAGCCGCCGAGCACGATAAACCCAAGTTTCGCCTCACCCGCCTGCCACACGAGCAGCGCGGCTATGGTCGCCAGGCCCGCGCCATAGGCCGCGAGTGCGCTTTCGCGCGGCGGCCCGAGGTCACGCCGGATCACCCGCAGCGCCGGGACGTTCTTCAGCCGCAACAGCGGCGGCAGCGCGAAGCCGAGCAGCAAGGCAAGCCCGATCAGGAATCCCTGCAGCGCGGGCAGCAGCGAAGGTTGCGGCAGCGGCACCGCGACCAGTTCCGCCACCAGCCACGCGATTGCGAACTGGGCGATATAGCCCGCGATGCAGCCGGCAACGCCGGCCAGCGCGCCGAGCGCCCCGAACTCGCCGGCGAACAGCCCGCACAACTGGCGTTGCGAGGCGCCCGTACAGCGCATCACCGCGTAGCCATCGAGGTGCCGCTGGATGTAGCGGCGCGTGGCGAGCGAGATCGCGACCGCGGCCAGCACCACCGCCAGCAGCGCGGTGAGGCCGATGAACTTGTGCGCGCGCTCCAGCGAGGCGCGGATTTCCGGGCGCGCGTTGGATAGGCTCTGCAGCGACTCGCCGCGGCCGAGCCCGGACACCGCCCATTGTTCGAGCGCTTCCACCTGCTCGCGCTGCCCCGCCGCGAGCAGGTGATACCAGACGCGGCTGCCGGTCTGCACCAGGCCCGTCGCCGCGACATCGTCCACGTGCATCAGCAGCCGCGGTGCAATGTTGAAGAACGACGCGCCACGGTCGGGCTCAAGTGTCAGGATGGCCCCCACGCCGAGCTTGATATCGCCCAGCTCAAGCACATCGCCGACCGCAAGCGCCAGCGCCAGCGCGAGCCGTTCGTCCACCCACACCGATCCCCGGGGTGGCACGAGGTCGGTCTCCTCGTCAGGCAGGTTGAGGCCGGGGGCAATGCGCAGCTTGCCGCGCAGCGGGTAACCGTCCGACACCGCCTTGATCGCAACCAGTTGCGCCTGATCGCGCGCCCGTGCCATGCTGATGAAACCCACGCTTTGCGCGAGCCGCAGCCCGCGCCGCGCGATCTCGTCGCGCACGGCTTCGGACCACGGGTGATCGGCAACCATCACCAGGTCGGCGCCGAGCAGCTGGTGCGCCTCGCGAGTGAGCGACTGCCGCACGCGGTCGGCGAAAAATCCGACACTGGTAACGCTCGCCACCGCGACCACCAGTGCGATCGCGAGGATACGCAACTCCCCCGCGCGCCAGTCGCGCAGCAGCATCCGCAATGAAAGCATATTCAGTTCAAGCATTTTCAATCCGGCCGCCCGAGAGGCGTATCAGCCGGCCGCAGCGGCGCGCCAGCATCTCGTCGTGGGTGACCAGTATCAGCGTCGTGCCGCGCTCGGCGTTGAGCTCGAAGATGAGGTCGATGATGGCCGCGCCGGTCGCGGCATCGAGGTTACCCGTCGGCTCGTCCGCGAGCAGCAGCTTGGGCCGGATCACGAAGGCGCGCGCCAGCGCGACGCGTTGCTGCTCGCCGCCCGAGAGGGTCTTCGGGTAGTGCCGCAGCCGCTTGCCCAGGCCGACGCGCTCGAGCATCGCCACGGCGTGAGCGGCCGCGTCGCGGTCGCCCGCGAGCTCGAGCGGCAGCATCACGTTCTCAGTCGCGTTGAGCGCCGGCAGCAGATGGAACGATTGGAACACGAAGCCGAGCAGCTTCGAGCGCAACGCCGCGCGGCCGTCCTCGTCGAGGCTGTACACATCGTGGCCGTCGAGGGCGACGCTGCCCGCGGTCGGCGTGTCCAGTCCCGCCAGCAGGCCGAGCAGGGTCGTCTTGCCCGAGCCCGAGGTGCCGACCACGGCGACCGCTTCGCCGGGCATGACCTCAACGTCGATATCCTGCAAAATAGCGAGCGTGTCTGCGCCATCCGGCACAACTTTCGACAGTCCGTTCACCCTGACGATGGGTAATTTGGTCTCCATATTACGGAAATTTCTGATCACGCTCGCGTTGCTCGGCTGCGGGCTGGCGCATGCCGGCCCGACGATACTTGTTTACGGCGACAGCCTCTCGGCGGCCTACGGCATCAACCAGAAAGACGGCTGGGTCACGCTGTTGCAGGAACGCCTGCGGCAGAAGCGTCTGGATTATACCGTGGTGAACGCGAGCGTCAGCGGCGAGACTGCGAGCGGCGGCGCTTCGCGCATCGCCGCGACACTGGCCGCTCACAAGCCAGCCATCGTGGTCGTGTCGCTGGGCGCCAACGACGGGCTGCGCGGCCTGCCGCTCGCGCAAATGCGGGACAACCTCGCCGCGATCGTGCGCGCCGCGCAGAAGTCCGGCAGCCGGGTGCTGCTGGTCGGCATGAAGATGCCGCCCAACTACGGGCCGCGGTACACGCGGGATTTCGAGCAGACGTTCGTCGCGCTGGCGCGCCGCTTCAGGTGCGCGCTGGTGCCGTTTCTGCTCGACGGCGTGGCCGGCAAGCGTGAATTACTGCTGGAAGACAATCTGCATCCGACCGCCGAGGCCCAGCCGATCATACTCGAGAATATCTGGCGGGAACTCGCACCGATGCTCGCCGGTCGCAGCAAATAGCAATAACGGCGATTGCGGGCAGTAAGCGAGAATTCGGAAGGAAACCCACGCGTATCGTTCGAACGTGATTAAAAGCAAAGGTGAAATCGCATACCTGTCTGGACAGGTGCGCCTCGAGCGCGGCTTTATGCGGGAGCCATTGGTCAAGTGCGCGATACAGCCGATCCTTGTTCACCAGCGCGTCGTTCAACTGCAGCAGATCGCGCAGGGCGGTGCGCCGATACCAGTCCTCGGCGATGTGCAATTCGCTCGAGGGCTCGCACAAGCGCGCCGCGACCAGCACCGCCGCCATCTTCTCCCACGGCACCTCTTCCTTGCCCGCTGGGAGGTGCCCGGCGGCGAGCTGTTCAAGCCGGCAGGCGCGCCACAGGGCCAGCGCCAAATACACCTGACCGAATTGCCGGCCGTTCTCCACCCGCACCCCCTTCAGCCGCACCGCGACCGCTTGCTCGTGCGTGCCATCGTCAAACAGATCGGCGTGCTCGGGCTGCCCGATCAGCGCTCGCGCCAGGGCACGTGCACGCAGACGTCCGGCTTCATCCAGTTCGCCCGGATGCGTGACCGTCTGTTGAACGACGCGCCGGCCAATGCGCACCGAGCGCACCAGGCGCCAGCTGCGATGAACCTTGCCGTCCTTCTTCCTCGTCGTGTAGCGCAAATACATCGACGCGCATCACAACGCACTCCGGGTCAAAACACAAGGGGCAAGGTCGGCACTACACGCCGTTTGGCACCTCATGCCAAACACAAGTCCATGATTCTGCATAGCCCCACCTCGCGAATCCTGCGAAAATGGGTCTCGAAGTGCTCAAGTTGGGCTAAGAGCCTGTTTGAAAAGAACGACCGCACACGGTGAAGCCGGCCACTGAAAACGAGTCAGCAGCAGCGTGGTTCGCGCGGGCGCAACAGGAGCGAATGCAGATCCGTCCGGGTGACACTCGCCCGATTGCCGAAAAATGGCTTGACAAGGCTCCAAATTCGACGAAAATGGAGCTTATGAAAATCCTGTCACGAATCGTGGCGTCCCGGCTGCGCGGCGCGCTGGAGCGCGGGAAGTCCGTCCTGCTGCTCGGACCGCGCCAGACCGGCAAGACCACCTTGCTGGCGACGCTGCAGCCCGATCTGCTGTTGAACTTTCTCCGGCCGGAAGTACGGCAGCGTTACGAGCGGGCGCCGCAACTGCTCGGCGCGGAGTTGGAGGCGCTCGCCGGGCGCTCACGCCGCCGCAGGCCGCTGGTTGCGCTGGATGAGGTGCAGCGCGTGCCTGAGCTGGTAAATGTCGTACAGGACCTGGTCGACCGGCGCCTGGCCAAGTTCGTTCTTACGGGTTCATCGGCGCGCAAGCTGCGGCGGGGTGCGGGCGTCAACCTGTTGCCGGGCCGCCTCGTGCCGTTGCGTCTGGACCCCTTGTCTCTGGCCGAGAGGGTTCCGCGGCGGCTGGAGGAAGCACTGGTGTACGGCAGCTTGCCGGGCATCGCGCTGGCCGCGGATGACCCGGCGCGCGAGGAGGACCTGCGAGCTTACACGACGCTGTATCTCGAAGAGGAAGTGCGTGCTGAGGCGCTGGTGCGCAATCTCGGGAGGTTCTCGCGTTTTCTACAACTCGCGGCGCTCGAAGCCGGCGGCATCAGCCATTTTCGCGGCATTGCCCGGGAACTCGGCGTGCCCCATACCACAGTGGCGGGCTACTATGAAATCCTCGAGGACTGCCTGATCGCTGAACGGATCGAGCCCCTGTCCGAGAGCCGCACACGCAAGAAGCTCACCAAGTCGCCCCGCTACCTGCTGTTCGACCTCGGCGTGCGCCGGGTGGCCGCCGAGGAAGGTCCGCGTCCCTCCGCCCGCGTGCTCGGCTCGCTGTTCGAGCAATTCGTGGGGCTGGAACTGCTGCGCGCGACCCGGCACGTGGCGCGCAACCAGAGGATCCGGTTCTGGCGCGATCCCGACGGACCGGAACTCGACTGGATCGTCGAGGCTGAAGACAGGTGGTTGCCGGTGGAAGTGAAATGGAGCCAAGCGCCGACCGCGCGGGACGCGCGGCATCTGCAAACTTTCCTGTCCGAATATCCGAAGGCGCGCGAAGGTATCGTTGTCTGCCGCACGCCGCGGCGGTTCAAGATTGCCCGGAACGTTACGGCGGTTCCCTGGCAGGAAATTCCAGACCTTGTTGCGGGCATGGTTTGAGACGATCCTGGAGAATTTTCCTGGTTCCGACGCCGGCCGAGGGCGTTTCAGAGAGCAGGCGAGGACGTGGCGGCGCGATGTAAAGGTCGCGGGCCGGTGGGTCGCGTCGCTGCAGGTATCCTCTTCTGCAATTCTACCGGCCGCAGATTTGCATTAAGAGTTTGTCGGGGCTAAGTCCGACAAATTCCTAGGCCTTCCAGCCGAAGAGGGCCGCCGGGTTGTCCTCGGCGATCACCTTCGCGGTCTCGGGGCCAACGGCCTCCAGCAGCTCGCGCATCGGTTCGTGCGGCGCCACGTCGAAGGGCATGTCGGTGCCCATCACCACCTGGCTCACGCCCACCCGCTGGACCAAGTAACGAAGGGCGGCCACGTCGTGGGTGATGGTGTCGAACCAGATCTGCGGCAGGTAGGCCCAGGGATTCTCAGGGGCCTCGGCCAGTTCCGGACGGTTGGTCCGCGAGTGGCGCAGACGGCCGGCGGCAAAGGGAAAAAAGCCCCCGGCATGGTTGACGAGGACCCGCAGCTTCGGATGCCGGTCGAACACGCGAGCGCAGATCAAGCGCTCGAGCGCAGTGGTCGTCTCGACCAGATTGCCGATCACGGAGTCGAGGTAGTACGGGAGATGAGAAGGGTTGGGCTCCAGATAGCCGGGGTGGATGTTGACCGGCAGGCCGAGGCGCTCGACGGCGCCCCAGAAGCCCTCGAAGCGGGGCTCGTCCAGCCGGCGGCCGGCGATGGAGGTGGCGACCAGGACGCCGACGCAGCCTGCGGCCACGGCCTCGTCGAGCATGGCGACGGCCCGCTCGGGTGCCTGCATCGGCACGTGGGCCATCCAGCGGAGGCGGTCTGGATGGACGCCGCAAAACTCCGCCAGCCCGAGGTTGGTCGCGCGGCACATCGCCTCGCCGGCCTTTTCGTCGACCTCGTAGTAGAAGAGAGGCTTGGGCGCTGCGGAGACCACCGCCCCGGTTAGACCCTTGGACTCCAGGTGGGCCAGTTTGGCCGTGGGATCGACCCACGAGGGCACCAGCCTGAAATTGCCCCAGTTGCCCCCCAGGAAGAGGTCACCCTCGATGGTGACTCGATAGACCGGATCGTGGCGGAGCAAGTGGAGCACGCGCTCCGGGATCGCGTGGTGATGAGCGTCGATTCTCACTTTCGAACGATTCAGATGGGTTTCCTTCCCGATTGGCAGCCGGTTTTGCTTTTAGCAGCCTGTACGGACTGTTAAGTCCGACAGGCTGCTGGGCAATCTACAACAGTCGCCAAGGCGCTGCAACGGCTTTCTATCCGTGTTTATCAGCGTTTATCTGTGGTTAATTGCCGTTTGAGAATTTTCGAGATAGCATCGAGCGAATTCGGTCCTTGAACAATGTTGTAAAATTGGCCGCAGTTGCTCGAGCTTCTGCAGCATCATCTTCCCCCGGAGGGAAAGCCATGGCTATCAAAGGTGGATACGGCGCACACATTTTGTCGGTGGACTTGACGCGCGGCACGATAAGAAAAGAACCTCTGCCGTCCGAGGACGTGCTGCGCCGGTATGTAGGAGGCGCGGGGCTCGGACTCTACTACCTTCTCAAACACATGCCCGCCAAGGGCAAGCCCACCGACCCGGAAGCGCCGTTCATATTCATGACCGGGCCCTTGGCGGGCACCCCGGCCCCCAGCTCTGCGAACTGGGTAACGGTCTGCCTGCATTACAGCATTCCCTATGCGGCAGGTGTCGGCCATGGGCATGGCTTCTGGGCAGCCTACCTGAAGCACGCCGGCTATGAAGGCATTATCTTCACCGGCAAAGCCGCGAAGCCCGTCTACCTCTGGATTGATGATGCGAAAGTGGAGTTGAGAGACGCCAGCGGAGTTTGGGGGCAAGGGACCCGGGAAACCGAGCGCCTGATCAAGCGCGAACTCGATGATGACGAGCATATCAGCGTTGCTTGCATAGGAACTGCCGGGGAGGCCCTGCTTCCGGGGGCGTCCGTGAAAGCGGACCGCAACCACGGGGCAGGAAAGGGAAGCCCCGGAGCCATCATGGGCAGCAAACTGCTGAAGGCCGTCGCGGTGCGCGGTACCGGCAAGGTAGCTCTGGCTAGACCGGAGGCGTTGGTGGATACGGCAGTTGAATGGGAAGGCAACGTGTTACTGAGCGACCCTGCCAAGTCCGTCGTCGTCCCGCCCCCCTCCGTGGGCCTGAAAGACGGAGGCATCTCCAAGGCCTATGGGGTTCGCTTCGGGAAGCGGTTCCGCGTGGCTGCCAAGAATATGACGGATCCCGAGTGGGGAGATGGTTTCGCCACGAGATTTGTCGAAGCGTGCGAGAGGTGGACCATCGTTCCCAAGCCTTCTTACAACTGCAAGATCGGGTGTGCCTATGATGTACACATCAGCGATGGGCAATTTGCCGGAATGGTCGTGAGCACCTGCGGCGGCGGTGAGCAACACGAAGGGGCTGCCGCCATGATCGGGGTGACCGAGGCGGATGCCGGACTCATACTGGTGGATCTGTACGACGACATTGGCGTCGAAGCGGGTACCTTTGGCAGCATCATCAGCATGGCCTTTGAAGCCTACAACAAGGGATTCCTCACCAAGGATGACACCGACGGACTGGAGTTGACCTGGGGCAACTGGCAGGCCGCCATGGATCTCATCGACAAGATGATCAAGCATGAAGGCTTTGGCGGCAAGCTCGCCGCAGGTCTCAAGGCAGCCCCTGCGTTGCTGGGTGGAGAGAAGGGGCTGGTGGACGAGTTCAACCGCCTCCCGGTGCACGTCAAGGGGGCGGGAATCAACATCCACGACTGGCGCCCCTTCTGGAGCGCCATATTCGGTTACGTGATGGCTGGCACAGGCCCCAGTCACCAAGGGTGGGGAGTGGACTGGCTACCCGAGCCTCAGCTGGGCTATTCCAACGTGATGCCTGGTGTTGTCGACACGCAAGAGGAGGCCCTCAAGAAGGTCGACGCGGTCCGCCTGACTCAGTTTGCCAAGCTTTTCTACGACTGCCTGGGCGTGTGCATGTTCGTTGGAGTCGGCGTGAAGGACAGTATGCGTCTGAGCAGCCGGGCTCTGGCGCAAGCGGTAGGCTGGGATGATTTTACTGCGCACGAGGCGCTTCTATGCGGTGAGCGAGTTACCAACCTGATGCGCCTCGTTTATGCCCGGCGCGGATTCAACAAGTCCGACGAGTTTGATGTTTCGCCTCGTTACCTGGAGCCGGCACCTGCCGGTCCTTCCAAGGGCAAGACCCTAGCGCCTTACCTGCCCGCGATGGTCGACGAATACTATCGCCAGATGGGCTGGGATGTCGAGACGGGCCTTCCGTTTCCCGAGACCCTCCAGAGGCTTGATATCATCGAGGAGTTCGCTTAGACGAAAAGACCGCAAGGCCACGCGGTGTTATTCCATTTCGCAATCAAAAATGAAATATCGTAGCGTTATGCATTTGTCCATATCACGTTCAAGGCTCCTCCTGTGCCTGTTTTGCGCGGTTTCTGCGCTTCCTTTTACGCAAAGTTTCGCTGCGTCCTTTCCCACACGCAGTATCCGCATGATCGTCGCGGTCGCTTCTGGCGGCCCGACCGACCTACTGGCGCGAGTGATGGCGCCAAAGTTGACCGAAGCTCTCGGCCAACAAGTGATCGTCGACAATCGAGCAGGAGGAAACGGGAATATCGGTATGGAAATTGCGGCCAGGGCGCTGCCTGACGGCCACACCTGGCTGCTTGCTACTGCGGGTCAGCTTACGGTGAATCCGAACCTGTACAGGAATTTGCCTTTCGATACGATTCGCGATTTCGCGCCGATCTCGGTGTGCGCGAGCCTGCCGAGCATCCTCATTACACACCCTGCGATACCCGCGAGATCGGTCAGCGAACTGATCCGGCTTGGCAAGGCGAAACCCGATTATCTGATCTATGCCACTGCAGGCAGCGGCTCCCCCAGTCACCTGACGGCTGAACTTTTGAAACAAGCGACCGGCATCAACTTCATCTACGTACACTACAAGGGCGGCGCGCCGGCAATGATCGATGTGATGTCGGGGCAAGCTCATTTTTCGATACTCGGCCTGCCGACGGTGCTGCCACACGTGCGCACGGGAAAACTGCGCTCGTTAGGCGTGACGACTCGCGAGCGCCTCTCTTTCGCTCCCGACCTCCCCACGCTTCACGAAAGTGGTTTACCCGGATTCGAGGTCACGAACTGGCTCGCGATGCTCGTGCCCGCGCGAACCCCGAAGGAGGTTACGGCAAGAATCAGCGCGGAGGTCGTTGCCGTTCTGCGGCGGCCTGACGTCAGAGACGTTCTGTCACAGCAAGGCTTTACTCCGATCGCGAGCAGCCCCGGCGAGCTTGCCACGCGGATGCGCTCCGATCTCGCCAAATGGTCCAAGGTCGTCAAGGACTCGAAAATTACTGCTGACTAGCAGCCTGTCGGGCTTAACAGTCCGTACAGGCTGCTAAAAGCAAAACCGGCCGAATATGCGGATCAAAAACCCCCGCGGCAGTCGAACGGCAAGAAAAGCGAGGGTAAATTTGCACGTTGGTCATCTTTTTGTCCCTTTTGCCCGCGGCCGGTTTTGCATTAGGAGTTTGTCGGTGCTAAGTCCGACAAACTCCTAGTCGCTGTAACAAGAAGAAGGAGAAACGTATGGCATCTCTAAGTCGTCATCTCGCGCAGTGGGCCGTCGGGCTGCGCTACGAAGATGTTCCGCCCGAAGTGATCGATCGTGCGAAGGGCGTGACACTACACGGGCTCGCCTCGGTGCTCCTCGGCTCTCAATCACCCGCCGGGCAGCAGGCCGTGAAGCTGATCAGCGAAGAAGAAGCCGGCGTGCGCAATGGCGCAACCATTATGGTGAACGGCGCCAAGGTGACGAGAGGCGGCGCCGCGTTTGCCAACTCGGAGATGGCAATGGCCGGCGGCAAGCTGGATTCCTTCCGCATGCTGACCCACCCGGGCACGAGCATTATTCCGGCGGCATTCGTCGCAGCCGAGACGGCAGGCGCGTCGGGCGGCGACTTCATCACCGGAATCGCCGCCGGCTACGAGGTCATGGAGCGGATGGCGGCCGACTTCATTCCGACGGTGATGTCGCGCGGCTTCCACGCGGGTCCGGTGTTCGGCATCTTTGGCGCTACAGTAGCGGCCGCGAAGATCCTGCGTTTGACCGAAGAGCAGATGAACAGCGCGATCGCGCTCTGCGCGAGCCTGGCGGGAGGCAACCTCGAAGGGATACGCAGCGGAGGCCGCGCGCTGCGTGAAGGCGCGGCAGCGCGCAATGCCATGCTCGCGATCGCGCTGGCGCAGCAGGGGCACGTGGGCGGCGAGACCGTACTCGAAGGCGACGCGGGCTTTTATCACGCGTACGCAGGAAACAACCTGGGCCGGCTTACCTACAGCTTTGTCGGCGACACGAAAACGAGCCTGGCGAAGATCACCGCCGACCTCGGCAAGACATGGATTTTTCTCGAAACGCTCTACCGCATCTACTCGACTGCCGGCTACAACATTGCTCACGTCGAGGTGACGGCGAAGCTTTGCGAGGAGAACAACATCAAATATGAAGATGTTGATCGCGTCGAGGCCGTGGTGAACTGGCTCGAGACGCAGTACCCGAGCCCCGCTTTCCCGATCCGGAGGGAAGATCTAACGCGGGCGCCGGGAAGCACGTCCTACTACGCCGCGTACGGAGTCGTGAAACGGGGTTTTCCCGTGCTGCGGAGCTCCGGGGTCAAGCCGACCGCCGCCGACGACCCCCCGGAGGTACTTGATCTTATGAAACGGGTGACGATCATTCCGTCGCACCACATGACGCTCTTCGGTCCGCGGATCACGATCTATACCAAGGATGGGAAAAGCTATACGAAGCAGTCCACCGGGCGCGAGTTCATGTGGGACTTCGAGGAGGAGGCGCGCCGCATTCGCGGCGTCATTCCAGGCTTACCGATCCCCGCGGCTCAGTTCGAATCGATTATTGCGACCTGTCGCGATCTCGACCAACACGACCGGGCCGACGCACTCGTTCAGCTGACCCTTACGAAATAAGTCACCCGCACGAAGGCTCAAAAGTCTGATTCGACTTTCACGCCGACAGTCTTGATCACTTTGGCCCACATCGGGGTCTCGTCGCGCACGATTGCGTTCGCTTCTTGCGGCGGCGTGATTCCAACGCAAAATGAGCCTGAACGGCTACTCGAACCGGGCGCGCGGCGAGTGGGCAAAGCAAGCATCGCCGCACGCCGGTGCCGCGCTGCCTGCGCCAAGCGTGCAACCAAGCACCAAGTTCGCTGCCCGTGCCAAGGCTACGTGAGCGCAGGGCGCGTTTGACTTGGCGCGCCCGGGGACAGCATAATTTGCCGTAACGGGCGTTGCGAAGCGCTCCGGCAGCGCGGATCGGACGGTGGAGCACACGCGGGCAGCCCCAATCGCGCGCCATCGGGCGCACCGAGCACCGATCCCGCATCACTGCAGCGTTGCATTGGCACAGGACGCCGGCAACGGGCGCATTGGTTTTCCTATTTCTCCCAAAACTACTTTCTCCGCTACAATTCCTAATCAAACACCATCAGTGCAATATGTGTTGGCCCGATACAGCAAGTTGACAATGCCCTACAAGGCGGTGTATTTGGATGGTGTTATCGTAAACGAGCTTCTCTCCTGTGCAGCCAAGAGTCAATGCTGGTCGGCGTTTTCACTGTGATCCGCGGCCGAAAAGGCGTCATCTTTTTCATGAATGGAATGTGCTATGGGTTACCTTAAATTGAGAATGGTTTCTCCACTTGCTGATTATCTTGACGAAGGCGCTCCGAACGCGCTCGCCCCACGGCCTCCGAGCCTTGACGACAAAGTGGTAGGACTGGTGGCCAACTGGCGTCCATCGGCAGTGCGCATCCTGAAAGTTCTTGGCACACTGCTTGAGGAGCGCTACCGCGTGAAAGCAATCGTGATGGAACAACCGGTCCGCGAAGCGCCGGCAAGCAAGGAGGGAAAGCTGCTCGACGGGATGCGGGAGCACCTGGACGCGCTCGCACGACGCGTTGACGTCGCCATTACCGCCACCGGCGATTGAGGGTCATGCACGACGTGGTGTAGCCACGTTACGCCGGCGCTGGAACAACGCGGCATTCCCACAGTCATGATCGCCACCGATACGTTTGCCAAGTTCGGGCGGCGTATGGCGTCGACGCAGGGATTTCCTTACATCGTTATTGCTGAAACAAAGAATCCCATTCGCGAGCTTGACTTTGATGCCCTGCGCGCACGAGTCGAAGCCATGCTGCCCACGATCATTGACGGGCTTACGCTTAAGCCAGGCGAAATCGAGCGTCGATCCAGGGATATGGCCAAAGAGCAAATTCGGCCCCGGGGTATCGTTCGCTCATCGATTCCGGTGTAGAAAAGGATGAACGAGCTGTGACGCGCCCTTACATGGATATCGAAGCTGCTTCGGTGGCCGAACTCATCACGTGCGCTTTTGAACATGCCTACGACCAGGGTTGGACCGATGGTGCCCCCATCATCCCGGCCACTCACGAGAGCGTCGCGCAGTTTGTCCAAGCATCCGGGCGGGACGGAAATGAAATCATTGGTGTCTTGCCGCCGCGCAAAGGGCCTGCGACCGTAGAAGCAATTGCTGTCAATGCCATCATGGCTGGATGCCGCCCGGAATATATGCCCGTCATCATCGCGGCCGTCGAAGCGTTGAGCGATCCGCGGTTTCCGTTGGAGCCGCTGCAGATCGGCACTAACGCTATGGCCCCCTTTCTGCTGGTCAACGGCCCCGTGCGGGGAAAGCTCGACATCAACTGTGGGATTGGTTGCCTCGGCCCTGGCTGGCGTGCCAATACCACGATAGGCCGCGCCATGCGTCTCATCTTGCTGAACGTGGGCGGAGCGCTGCCTGGCGTTTACTCCAAATCCAGTTTCAGCTCTCCGCTGCGCTACTCTTATATGTGCGGTGAAAACGAAGAAGAGAATCCCTGGACGCCGTTCCACGTCGATCGGGGCTTCAAGCGCGAGGACAGCACCGTCACCGTATTTAGGGCTTTCAACTTCTGCAATATCTCGGGTGGGGACGGTGTCGGCGCAGACGAAACGCTGCGTCAGATTGCGACCAGCATGCCGCCTATGTTTGGCGGCGGCGGCGTGCTACTGCTGCTTGGGGTCAACCATGTTCATTCATTATATGAAGAGGGCCTTTCGAAGCGAGACATCCAGCAGCGACTGTGGGAGCTCGCTCGCCTTCCGGCCAGCTACTTCCCCAAGGCCTTCGTTGCGACCGCACGTGCGGCCGGCCGAGGCGATGCGGAAACGGTGTGGCGATCCGGTGGTCCGGATGAAATCTGTGTCGTGGTTGCCGGGGGACCCGGTCCCCAGGATGTCTATATCGCAGCGGGGATGCCGCAGACGCGGATTATTCGGGGAATTTGACTGCTATATAAATGACTAGCGATTTTGTCCGGTTTGTTTTGGAGCGCCCCGTCCGATATTTCGGATTGACGAATCTTCGACCAACAGATGTCCGGGAATATCCTCTCAAGGTGCAAAGCTATGCCGTCTAAACCCTTGGTTTGCGCGTTTACGTTGCTTGCGGCACTGCCTTGTCTTGGCGCAGGCTACCCGGAAAAGGCCGTAAGAATCGTCAACCCTTTTCCTCCAGGCAGCGTGCTCGACGTCATTGCACGGCCGATTGCAACCAAGCTTTCGGAGGCATGGGGCCAACCCGTGATCGTAGACAACCACGCAGGGTCCGGCGGGCTCCTGGGAGCGGAGATCGTCGCCAAATCGCCGCCCGATGGCTATAACTTGTTGCTCGGGACGCCCGGCACTAACGCGGTGAGCGCGAGCCTCTATAAGAAAATCCCGTACGATACCCTGCGCGATTTTGCGCCTATCTCCCTCGCCGCAACGACGTACTTGATTTTGGTTGTCCACCCATCGTTACCCGTCAAATCAGTGAAAGAACTGATCGCTTTGGCGAAAGCAAAACCCGGACAGCTCAATTACGGTTCTGGAGGAACCGGGTCGACCACTCACCTGGCTGGCGAGCTTTTTAAATCAATGGCTGCAGTGAGCATGGTCCATGTTCCCTACCGAGGCAGCCCACAGTATACCGTCGACCTTGTGGCTGGTCGTATCGATCTAATGTTTGCGGGCAATCTGCCAGTGTTGCCACACATAAAGACGGGAAGACTGCGATTGCTGGCAATTACAGCCAATACACGCGACCCATCGATCCCAGACGTCCCCACTGTCAGCGAAGCGGGTGTTCCCGGCTTTGATGTGCGGGCGTGGTACGGTTTATTCGCGTCCGCCGGAACGCCCACGGAAATCATAGACAAAATACATGCCGAGATTTCGAGAATAATCAAGTTGCCGGATGTAAGGGCACAGTATGCAGCAGGTGGTCTTGCCCCCGCCGTCAGCAGCTCGCCGGCAGAGTTCAGTGCCTATGTTAATAGTGAATTTCATAAATGGGCAAAAGTGGTGAAAGCTGCTGGCATACGCGCGGATTAGCGCATTCGTTCCTCGCAGATTCCGGCACCGTCGATCACCTTGCCAATCTTCGCCATTCTAGATTTCATCTCTGCTGTAAACCCGGTGGTGAGGAGCCAACTCGGCATTGTCAACTTGCCGACACCATGATTTGATGAGGTGACGCATACTGCGCCTTCTCGTCAACTTCAACCCGCACGTACCCGTGCTCGCCGCCGACGGAGCATTGCTGCCCGATGGGCGCTTTGTCACGCTGCCGGCTGTGCCGGGAAGTCTGCTTGCTGAGGGCTTTCGGCGTGCGGTGCTGGAGTTTCTGGTCGATAAAGCGAGCAACTAAGCACCGAGTTCGCTACCGGTGCCAAGGTTACGTGGGCGCAGGGCGGCGCGCCCTGCGTTTGACTTGGCGCGCCCGGGGACTGCATAATTTGCCGCAACGACTTTGCAAAGCACCTGGGCAGGACGGACGCGGAGGGTGGAGCACACGCGGGCAGCCCCGATCGGGCGCGCCGAGCACCGATCCGGCATCACTGCAGCGTTGCATAGTCACAGGACGCCGGCGACGGGCGCATTGATTTTCCTTCTATTTCTTTGTAGCAACAGGGGTAAGATTCTGTAGCACATTACCCATGCGTAGCGTTTCCACCGTGGAAAACGATCAGGAAAGTGAACGGGATGATTGCACTAACAGAAGAGATGAAGGCAATGCTTGCGACATCGCTTGCGGACGGGAATCCGGTGATGGTGGCTACGGCGCTCGCGAATGGCGTACCCGATGTCGTTTTCAAGGGGAGCGTGATGGTATGGGACAGCGAGCACCTCGCTTTCTGGGAACGGTCCCACGGCCAGACCGAGCTGGCGCTCAAAGAGAATCCGAAGATATGCCTGCTCTACCGGAATCCGGCTGCGCGCAAGACCTGGAAGTTCGTGGGCGTTGCGGAACTTCACCCAAGCGGGGAGTTGCGCGACGCCGTCATGGCGCGCACGGTTCAGGCGGAACTTGACCGTGACCCAGAGCGCAAGGGCACGGCAGTCATCATCCGCGTGGACAAAGTCATTGAGACGCGCAAGGTGATCATGCAGCGGGAAGCGTAACCCACGAGTCCGCTTTTCGGCTTCGCCTGACTTGCCGCAACGACTTTGCAAAGCACCTGGGCAGGACGGACGCGGACGGTGGAGCACGCGCGGGCAGCCCCGATCGGGCGCACCGAGCACCGATCCGGCATCGCTGCAGCGTTGCATAGTCACAGGACGCCGGCGACGGGCGCATTGATTTTCCTATTTCTCGATGGAAGAGGAGGAATCGCGATGAATGAATTACGAGTATTGGCCATTGCAGCGCTGGTGGCGGCCGTACTTGGCCTAGCAACTTGCCTAATTGCCAACACCGCTGTTGCCCAGAGCTATCCAAGCCGCCCGATCCGCTTGATCGTCGCTTACCCACCCGGCGGCGGGACAGACACGTTCGCAAGGATCGTGGCGCTAAAGTTGACGGAACTTGCGGGCCAGCGGGTCATCGTGGACAACCGTTCCGGCGCAGCCGGTAACATCGGCTATGGAATCGCGGCGAGGGCGCAGCCCGACGGCTACACGCTGCTGTGGGGATTCAGCACGCCGCTCGTAGTCAACCCCAGCCTGTACAAGAATCTGCCCTTTGACTCAGAGAAGGACTTCGCGCCGATCGCGTTCCTCGGATCCGCGCAGTACCTGCTTGTGGTGCACTCCTCGGTCCAAGCCAACTCACTGCAGGACTTGATCGTACTGCTCAAGTCAAAACCCGGTCAGTTCCCCTATGGGTCGCCTGGGATCGGCAGCCCCAATCACCTCGCGGGGGAGCTTTTCAAAGGCAGGGCCGGCGTGGATATAATTCATGTTGCCTACAAGGGTGGCGGTGCCGTGGCCCTCGCCGTGCTGTCTGGAGAGGTGAAGATCCTTTTTGGCAGTTTCGCCTCATCGCTGCCGCATGTGAAAGCGGGAAGCGTGAAGGCGCTGGCGGTCACCGGGCCGAAGCGCTCACATGAGGTTCCGAGCGTCCCGACGATGCAGGAGTCGGGCTTGCCGGGCTTCGACGTTCGGGCTTGGTACGGCGTGCTTGCGCCGGCCGGCACGCCCAAGGCCATCGTGACCCGCCTCAACCACGACCTCCTGAAACTCCTCTCGATGCCGGAGGTGCAGGAGGCTCTCAAGAGAGCGGGCTTCGAGCCCTCCGGCAGTACGCCGGAGGACTTTGCCGCATACATCAAGTCCGAAAAAACGCTCTGGGCCAAAGTGATCAAAGACGCGGACATCAAACCCGAGTGAGTTGCGGGTGATGCGCGCGTTGGAAAACTGTCTTACTACCATGGGAGGCTGGCATGTCTACTGTGAACAACGATGGATACTACGAAGTGCTGTGGCCGCGCGGTCGGCGGCAAGTGCAGTTGACGCGTCTAGCGAAGCGGCTCGAAACGCTAGAGGGTAAGACCGTTGCCCAGTTGTGGGATTTCGTGTACCGCGGCGACGAAGTTTTCGGATGGCTTGAGGAGGGGCTTAAGGCACGCTTTCCCGATGTACGCTTCGTGAGCTGGCGCGAATTCGGCAGCACGCACGCCAGAGACGAACGCGAGGTCCTCGCATCCCTGCCGCAGCGTTTTAAGGACCTGGGGGTGGACGCCGCCATCTCCGGTATGGGTTCTTGAGGGAGCTGCACGCCCGCCGTGTTGCGGGCGAGTGCAGTATGCGAGGCAGCCGGCGTTCCTTCGTCATCACTTGTTTCAGAAGGTTTCATCGGCCAGGCGGCGGCAATTTCCGTCGGGCTCGGCATGCCGAACCTGCCGATTGCGCGCATGCCGGGCCACCCCGGCGTGCAGAGCAAAGAGGAACTGATGCGCGCTGTTCTCGAAGGCACCGTTGAACGGGTCATCGCAAACCTGACCGGCACACCTACGGTGGCGAGTGAGAAGCCGGAACCTGGGGCGCGCGACATTATTTTTGCGGGCGGCTTCGATGCGGTGAACCGTTATTTCTGCGAGAACGAGCTGAGCGACGGGCTGCCGATCGTTCCTCCGACGAGGGGGAAGATCGAGGCGTTCCTGCTCTTCACCGACCGCAACCCCGACGAGGTGCTCGGCATCATTCTGCCTGACAGCCGCGCCGCAACCATCTGGAACATCGCGGTGAATGGCGTGATGGCGGGCTGCCGCCCCGAGTACATGCCGATCCTCGTTGCGTTGGTCGAGGCGATGGTCGACCCAGAATACGGGGTCGAGCACAGCGGCAACACGCCTGGGGGTGATACGCTCATCATCCTGAACGGGCCGATCATCAAGCAGCTCGGCTTCAATTACACGCAGGGCGTTCTGCGCGACGGCCTTCTGCCCAATACATCGGTGGGCCGGTTCTTCCGGCTGTACCTCCGGAACGTCGCTGGATTCCTACATCACAAAAATGACAAAGCCACCTACGGCAACACCTGGCGGGTGGTGCTTGCGGAGAACGAGGACGTTCTTAATAACATTGGCTGGGAATCCAACAGCGTTGAGATGGGTTTCTCCGCGGGCGAGAACACGGTAACCATCGCACGCTACACCGGGGGCAACCAATTATCGTCAGTTTCCGGCACCACGCCAGAACAGATGCTTCCTTACGTTGCGGATGCGGTGTTGAAACAGACCTCGTGGCATCTCATATTTACGGTGGGCCCGCATGCGGGAACGCTGCGGCCGCTTGTTGTGTTGAGCCCGATCATCGCGGAGACGATTGCCAAGACAGGCTGGTCGAAGGCGGACCTGAAGCGCTATCTTTTCGATCATGCGCGGATTCCGGCATGGCAGTTTGAGCGCATGCTGCACGATTGGAACATCAGGTCTGTTTGGAATCTTGCAGAGGAAGTGCGGCTCGGGCACATACCGAAGGTGTTCTACGAGTCGGACGATCCGAACCGCATGGTGCCGATTGTTTGGGAAGCAGAAGATTTCATGATTGCGGTGACGGGTGATCCCTTGCGCAACAATGCGTACGTCTTTGCGCATAACGGCTTGCTCGGCTATCCAGTTGGCAAGCAGATCCGGCTCCCGAAAGACTGGGATCGCAGACTCGTCGAACTGGGAAGGTAAGCACGGTGCCGCGTCGTCGGCCTCACCGCCGGTTGGCACGCCGCGCGATGCCAGGATGGATGTGGATATCGACTCGCAATTTGGTTATCCGCATCAACGCACGTGCCAAGGAAAGTTACTTCGACCCAGATTACTGGACCCAGATTACTGCCGGTCAAATCGGTGAAGGAGCTGATTGCGCTCGCAAAATCGAAACCCGGGCAGCTTAATTACGGGTCCGCCGGCAATGGCAGCGCGCTGCATCTCGCAGGCGAGATGTTCAACAGTCTCGCCCGCGTCAAGCTCGTGCACGTGCCGTACAAAGGCGTGACGAATGCATTCAGCGATTTGCTCGGCGGACAGATTTCGATCATGTTTCCCGGCGCGCCGATCGCGCTGCCGCAGGTCAAGGCAGGCAAGCTGCGTGCACTCGGCACGACAGGTGCGGGGCGCACTTCGGCAGCGCCCGAGCTGCCGCCGATCGGCGAGTCGGGATTGCCCGGCTACGAGATTTTCGTCTGGTACGGAGTACTGGCGACGGCCGGCACGCCAACGGCGGTCATCAACCGGCTCCATTCGGAAATCAGCAAGATCGTGCAGCTTCCCGAAATCAAAGAACGCTGGGCGGTGCTCGGTGCAGAGCCCGTACACAACACTCCCGGGCAGTTTGCCGCGTTTCTCAAAACCGATCTCGGCAAATGGGCGAAGGTCGTGCGCGATTCGGGTGCTAAGATCGACTGAGCACCGCGCTTCGACCTCAGTGATACGGTCCGCGAATGAATAGTCATTCTCTTCTCAGTGTGATTGTTTTTTCCCTGACGTGCTTTATGTCCGGTACGGCGCTCGCGCAGCAGTGTGGCAGCAAAGCGGTTCGACTGGTGGTCCCGTTCCCGCCGGGTGGCGGCGCAGATTCCCTGGCACGGCTGCTGGCGCCCCGCTGGGGAGAGGCCACAGGGCAACAAATTGTCATCGACAATCGATCAGGCGCTGCGGGAAACATCGGCACAGCGATCGTTGCTCGTGCGACCAGCGACGGATGCACGCTGCTCCTCGGGCATAGCTCAGCGCTGGTTGTTAACCCGAGCCTCTATACCGACATAACGTTTGATCCGGAGAAGGATTTCGCGCCAATCACGCTGATCGGCTCCGCGCAGTACCTGCTGGTCGTTCATCCGTCAGTGCGGGCCACTTCCGTTGAAGACTTGGTGTCCCGAGCGAAATCAAGCCCCTTTTTATATAGCTCCGCGGGCGTTGGAAGCCCGAACCACCTCGCCGCTGAGGTGTTCAGGACAATGGCCGGGATCGACCTGGTTCACGTGCCCTACAAGGGTGGCGGTCCCGCAACGCTGGCGATCCTCTCCGGCGAGGTGCAGCTTCTGTTCGGCAGTTTCGCTTCATCGCTTCCCCAGGCTGCGAGCGGCAAGCTTGTTGCACTCGCCGTCACGGGGCCGAATCGTTCATCGCAGGCCCCTGACATCCCGACCATGCGGGAAGCGGGATATCCCGGATTTGATGTTCGCGCCTGGATGGGCGTGCTTGCACCTGCGGGAACGCCCAGGAATACCGTAGACCGGATTTACGACACGCTCACCAAAGTCCTCGCCACCCCGCGTATCAGGGACGGACTCAAGAAAGAAGGGCTCGACACCTCGTCTGTGACACCAGCGGAATTTCTCGCCTACATCAAGGCACAACGTGTCTTCTGGGCAAAAGTCATCAAAGAGGCGGCCATCAAGCCCGATTGAGTATCGGGCGATCAGTTGCGACACCTGGTTATTAGAGAAGCTCTATGAGCGGACGCGAGAACGATGGGCACTATGAAGTCTACTGGCCGAGAAGTCCGCGGCAGGTCAGGACAAAACCGCTCGCGCCCAGGCTGAAATCGTTCGACGGCAAGACGATAGCTTTCGTCTGGAACTATCTCTATCGGGGTGAAGAAATCTTTGCCTGGATGGAAAAGGAATTGAAATCACGCTTCAAGGACATGAAGTTCGTCAGCTGGAAAGAGTTCGGCAGCACTCATGGACATGACGAACGGGAAGTGGTTGCCGCGCTGCCGGCTCGATTCAAGGAACTTGGTGTCGATGCAGCCATTGCTGCGGTAGGCGCCTGAGGGAGCTGCACGCCCGCCGTGTTGCGGGCCAGCGCAGCCGCGGAAGCCGGCGGTATCCCGTCTTCCTCGATCGTGGCAGAAGGTTTCATGGGGCAGGCCGCGGCCTGTTCCATGGGGTTGGGCATGCCAGATCTTCCCCTGGCCTTGCTGCCGGGACATCCCGCCGTCCAGGCGACCGCTGTGCTGCAGAAGAACATTCTGGGCATAACGATCGATCGCGTGATCCAGAACCTTACTGCAACGGCAGCGGACCATTTCGGCAAGGATGACGAACCCAGCGACTGCGAAATCGTGTTTTCCGGCAGCCATGACGAAGTCAACGAGTTCTTTCGCACGCGCCAGTGGAGTGACAGCCTGCCGATTGTCCCGCCGACAAAGGCGAAGATAGAGGCTTTTCTCGGGTTCACCGACAGAAAGCCCGCTGAAGTGCTCGGCATCGTATTGCCTGACAACCGCGCGGCTACAGTGCGCAGCATCGCCGTAAACGGCGTCATGGCCGGATGTCGCCCCGAGTACATGCCCATCCTGGTCGCATTGGTGCAGGCCATGCTCGACCCGGAATACGGGGTTGAGCACAGTGGCAGTACGCCGGGCTCCGACACGCTCATCATTCTCAATGGACCCATCATCAAGCAACTGGGCTTCAATTACGGGCAGGGCGTGCTGCGCGACGGCGTACTTCCGAACACATCAATTGGCCGATTCTGGCGCCTCTATCTGCGCAATGTCGCGGGCTTCCTGATCGGCGGTAACGACAAGGCCACGTACGGCGGAACCTGGCGTGTTGTCCTTGCGGAGAACGAGGACGTTCTCAAGAAAATAGGTTGGCCGCCCAACAATGTAGGGATGGGCTTCGAGTCCTCGGACAATACCGTCCTGATCCAGCGCTATAGTGGTGGGAATCCATTGTCATCGGTATCGGGGACAACGCCTGAAGAACTGCTTACGTATGTTGCGGATGGCGTCACGCGTGAGCACACATGGCAGCTCATGTTCGCAGTCGGGTCGCACGGGGGTGGGGCGCTGCGTCCCCTCATTCTCCTGAGCCCCTTGCTCGCCGAGATGATAGCCGCGGCTGGATGGTCCAAGCAGGACGTCAAGGAGTTTCTGTTCCAGAAGGCTCGCATCCCTGCCTGGCAGTTCGAAAGAATTCTGCGGGACTGGACGAATCGCAAGGTCTGGAACCTTGCTGAAGAAGTCCGGCTCGGACATATACCGAAGTTCTATTACGAGTCGGATGATCCCGATCGGCTGGTTCCGATCGCCTGGGAGGCGGACGATTTCCTTGTCGCCGTAACCGGTGATCCGCTGCGGAACACCGCTTACGTGTTTGCCGCGAATGGCCCCATAGGTTATGCCGTTGCGAGCAAGATCGAGTTACCCGCCGATTGGGACGAAAAGCTCGCGGCTGCGAAAAACACCAGAGCGCAGTAATTACAGCGCACGCAAAGCTCCTGCTGAGCTCGTCCGCTATGGCGGGCGGCAAACGAGACGGCGGATGTCGGGGCGGTGGCACACCAAGGGGCGCATATCACCCGAACAACCCGCGCGCGAGCCCGCTTTACCGGTGCGTGATCCGGCACGCCGGTGAGCTGCGCAGTCCAGGGCGCTTGCGCCGCCCGGTGGAACACGAGGTCATCGACCGCGTTCTCGAATGCGGCAACGGGCGCATTAATTTTCTCTATTTCTTTTGGCTTTTTAGCGTTTGTCATATACTACGTGCCGCGCGGATTCGCTTCAATCGCCGCGCGGTGGCAGCGTGAGCGCCCGGCTAATATTCACGTGGATGACGTGGCGACGAGCTCAAAGTAGTTAGGTTTTTACGTAGCTGAATTTTGCCGCCGGCCCTCACCCCAAATGCTTCTCATGAGAGGGCAGGATTGCATCGTCATCCGGTCCCGGAAAAATCAGTACCCAGGAGGAAGTCATGGCCAAGAATGCCGCTGCCACGCCTAAGAGTAACTCTGCCCACACGAGTGGGGCACGGGTGGTGCTTTACGCCAGTGTCGGGCCCGAGCTTGTACAGTACGATGTGGATGTCGGTGGCGCTACATTCGTAAGGCGCGGATCGGTGGTGCTTCCGGCGTGCGTACAGTACGCGTGGCAACATGCGTCAAAGCAGTATTTTTACGTGGCTTCTAGCAACCGGGGTCCGGATGGAGGTCCGGCGGTGGCCAGTGGGCCGGCCGGCGACATGCATCATATAAGCGCGTTTCGCATCGATGCGGCGTCGGGCGCGCTGCAGCCGCACGGTGAGCCAGTTCCGCTGCGGCATCGCCCGATCCACATGACCACCGACGTACCCTCCGAACACGCGTTGATTGCCTACAGCAATCCCAGCTATCTCACTGTGCATCGGGTCAACCACGACGGCACTGTGGGCGACGAGGTGAAACAGCCGGGCTCGCTTGATTTCGGAATTTTCGCGCATCAGATACGCGTTACACCTTCCAACACCTTGGTGATCCTGGCCACGCGCGGTCACGACGCCGCCCGCGTAAAGCCTGAAGAGCCGGGCGCGCTGAAGGTCTTCAAATACCACGATGGACTGCTCAGCGGCGAAGTTTCGATTGCACCTGGAGGAGGATACGGTTTCGGGCCGCGACATCTGGATTTCCATCCCACGCAGCCCTGGGTCTACGTTTCGTTGGAGCGCCAGCACAAGATTTGCGTCTTCGCACTGAACGGTGATACGTTGAGCAGCGAACCGCTGTTCAGCAAGGACACGCTGGCTGAACCCGGCAACGTGCGTCCGCACCAGATGGCCGGTACTGTCCACGTGCATCCAAGCGGCCGCTTCGTATATGGAGCCGAGCGCGCTGATGCGACCACGGAGGTCGATGGCAAGAAAGTCTTCAGCGGCGGAGAAAATACCGTCGTGGTGTATGCCATCGACCAGCGCACAGGGGAACCGATGCTGGTCCAGCGCGTCGAGACGCGCGGGATGCATCCGCGTACTTTCGCCATCGACCCGAGCGGGCGTCTTCTGATAGCCGCGAATAAGTCGCCAGTCCTGGTGAAAGACGGAAGCACAGTGCGCACCGTGCCGGCGAGCTTGGACGTGTTTCGTATTGGCGCAGACGGCAAACTGACCTACGTCCGCAAGTCCGATGTCGACGTCGGCAACGCTTCGATGTTCTGGGCGGGCCTGGTCAAGCTGTGACGTAAATGGCGGCGTGGCCGCCGTGTACCGGCTTGACGTTGTAACCCTTGAATTGGTTGTCGCCGTTCGAGACCGGCATGACGAAGCTCCCGCGCGCCTGCGCTTTGCCTGAACGGGTTCATCGGGTGTAAAATTTGTCATCATGTCGACTGGTACAGGCCCGATGCGCCACATGAACGCGATCGCGACGCCTAAATCCGCGCCTGATGCGGGTCTCGGCGCCTTTACGAAGGAGTTCCGGTCATGCACAGGATCGCGCCGGGTGGGTAAACTCGATAGGTTTTCCTATCCCTTGCCGAAAAGCAGGCCATGACTGACGCTATTCATCGTCTAGCCTCATTCGTTCACGATCTGTCTTGGAGCGAGCTGCCGGAAGAGGTTAGGCACGCGTGCAAACGACAGATCCTTGACGCCGTGACCACGGTCGTCGCAGCCCACAGAATCCCTGGCGGCGTCATAGCGGCCCGTACGGGAGTTGCGTTGGCGGGCCGGGGTGGCGGAGACGCGACGATTATCGGCATGAGCGACAAAGTGCCGCCGTATTGCGCTGCGTTTGCGAATTCGCAAATGTCGATCTCGCTGGATCTTACGAGCAACTTATTGTGGTCGCAGGGGTTGGCCGGCATCGTCATTTTTACAGCGCTCGCGCTCGGCGAAGAACGGGGCGCTTCCGGAAGACAGGTGCTCGAGGCGATCGCATGCGGTTTCGAGGTAGCTGCACGAGTCAAACTGGCGCTACCACCCGAAATCAACCGGGATCTTACGCATGAGCTGATCTTGCACTGGACCATCTTTGGAGCGGCGGCTTCGTCAGCGAAAATGCTCGGGCTCGACCCTGAAGCTATTGTAAACTGTTTGGCAATGACAGGAGTGCATGCGCCCCCGGCGAATCGGACGTTCTTTGCTAAGGGAACTGTAGTCCTGTCGAAGTACGGCCCGCTAATGGGAAACATGGCTGCCACAGCTCTCAGCGCGGCGATGCTGGCTCGCGAAGGCTTTACCGGAGATCCCAATATTCTGGACGATAATGACGGGTACTACCGCTCCGTGGGAACGAGGCTTCACGACCGGGATGCGCTGACGGAGGGACTAGGCAGACGGTGGTGGATACTTGAGTCTCAGTTCAAACGGTACCCTGCGGGAACGCACAACCAACAAGCCTTGCACACCATCGCTCGGCTCGTCACCGATCACCAGATCGCCCCGCAGTCCATTAGGGCAATTGAGATATGGCGGCCTATCGGCACAGAGCAAGCTTTCGGAACGGCTCAGGTCACGAATTACATCATGGCCCAATTTAGTCTGCCGTATCAGGTAGGCGCAGTCGTTGCCGGAATCCCCCAGAGGTCGTGGTCAACGGCCCTGAATGACCCTCTCGTGACGAAAATCGCCGAAAACGTTCAGCTCAGGCGGGACGAAGCCGCGATTGCAGAACTGAAGCACAGCATGGAGAACGATGCCTCGCTATCTCCGTGGTCACTCAAGACGCGCGTCAAGTTGACCGCTGACGGGCACGATTTGGAGAAGTGGTCGGAATACGGTCGAGTAACTGACCAAGAGCTGAAGGAGAAGTTCCGACACTACGCCGCGGACATCTTCGCTCCGAAGCAAATTGACGGGACGATCGAGGCGGCCTTTAATTTTGAGAATCTGGAGAACGTACGGACGGCCACATCGCTTTGGAGCCGTGCGATCGAGACAAAGGTCTCGTAGAACGTCGATGGCAATCACAGAGCTTATGCTTCGCCCGCTCCACGCCGCATTTGATGCCCTCGAAGCGCTCAATGGCAACTTGAAATAGCAACTCTCCGACGCTTGGCACAAGCATATGGTCTTGTTGTTTCGGAATCAATATGGCCAGCCCGGTGGACTGCTTGCGATGCCTATTCGACGCGGATCCCCGCGTCCTTGATGACGCCAGCCCAGATGGCGGTCTCCGCCTTGATGCGCGCGGCAAGCTCCGCCGGCGTGCTGGTCTGGGGCTCCTGGCCCTGCCGCGCCATGGCGGTCTGCACGTCGGCGTGCTGTAGCGCCTTGAGCGCCTCGTTGCGGATGCGCTCCGCGATGGTTTTCGGCGTCGCGCCGGGCACGAACAGGGCAAGCCACAGGCTCGCCTCGAAGCCGGGGTAGCCGGACTCGGCGACCGTTGGCAGGTCCGGCGCCACCTTGGAGCGCTTGGCTCCGGTAGTCGCCAGCGCGCGCAGCCGCCCGGCCGTGACGAATGCGATCGTCGAGGCGACGGTGCCGACCAGCACCTGGGTCTCGCCCGCGAGCACGGCCGCAGCCGCTGGCCCGCCGCCTTTGTAAGTGACGGGCACTATATCGATCCCGGCGCGCTTTTTCAGCAACTCGGCGGCCAGGTGAATCGGGGTGCCCACGCCGCCCGATGCGTAGTTGAGCGCGCCCGGCTTCTGCTTGGCCAGAGCGACGAACTCCTTCAACGTCGTAGCCTGTAGGCTCGGATGCACAACTAGGATGTACTCGGCCGTGGCGAGCATGGTGACGGGTTGCAGATCCGTTTCGACGCTGAACGATAACTTGTAGAGACTCGGATTCACCGTGAATTGGCTGTCTACCGCTATCAACACTGTGTAACCGTTCGGATTTGCACGGGCGACGATTTCGGCGCCGAGGTTGCCGCTGGCACCGCCGCGGTTGTCCACGACCCAGGTTTGGCCCATGGCGGTGCTCAGCTTCGGGGAGATGCTTCGCGCTAGTGCGTCGACCCCACCGCCCGGCGCGAACGGTACGACCAGTCGGATGGGGCGGGTCGGATACGCTTGTTCGGCGGCCTGCGCGACGCCGGCAGCGGCGCCAAACGCAAGCAGGGCGAGTATGTTCGTCACGTGGCTCAGGCGGGCGCCGCAAGTCATGTCTGGTCCCCCAGTTCTGATTCCAGTTGCATCAGATTCCTCTCGTCCTCCAAGGCGACCTCCGACCTCTGTTGCGCGTACTTCGTCGATTCGACTCTATCCCCAGTTCCGATTTATTGTCAAGCAGAGCGTGTCTCAAAATGGATTATGCAGCGAGCTCAGCATCCAGCCGGTCATCATCGTAGGCCCGACCGGCCCTATTCGATTCAAGCCATCCTAGGAGTTTGTCGGACTTAGCCCCGACAAACTCCTAATGCAAAACCGGGGCCAGTAGAATTGCAGAAAAGGATAACAGATATGCGAATTTGCCGGCGCTTTTCCCCAAATTTGACCGTTTCGAGTAAGTTTATTATGAATGGTCAGCCGGTTTTGCTTTTAGCAGCCTGTACGGACTGTTAAGTCCGACAGGCTGCTAGAAAACTCAGTTGCGATCCTCATCGCTTCGCTTATTTCTTCGTCAGCGTCATTATCAAGGATGCCAAGGTACTGCCTTCCTTCAGCTTGGCGACGTTTTCGATAGCGCGGGTGGCGCGATCGGGGCCGATGATCGGGTCGGCCATCAGATGAAACTTCTCGGATAGCTCGGCCCAGGTCGGGGTCCGGTGGGGCGACCACTTGACCTTGTCGATCTGCCGCTCGATGGATCCGTCGCCGTGCAGCCGGATGACGATCCTGGCCGGCCATTCATTCGGGTAGGCCTTGGTCATGGTCGGATCTTCGGACACAATCACCCGTGAGGCCAGCTCGTGCAGCTTCGGATCCCTTAGACGGTCCTTGAGGAGCTGGCGTGACGTCATTTGCCCATCCGCAAGGGTGACCGCGACGCAATAGGGGATCGACAGATGGGCATCAACGTGGTTGCTCTGCGTGGTCGTGTACTTTTTGCCGGTGGATGTCACCGCATCCTTGTAGGTCGTGACTTCGACAGAAGCGACTTCGTCCGGCTTGATCCGCCGTTCGGCAAGAATGTCCAGGATCAGTTCGATCACCCCGACGATAAAGTGGCCGATCGGGTAGGGTTTGTAAGCCACGTCTCGGGTATGCCAAGTTTCGTTGAGGCCGGCGAGCGTCCGCTCGAGGTTGGGACCATCGCTGAGGATGTGGAGGGCCGCGTGATGGCGCGGCGGTTCTCCCTCCAGAGGGCCGGCACGGTAGCCGGCCTGCGCCATGTAGGCCGATGACAGGCCGCACATGGCGGCTTGGCCGCCGTGGACCGGCTTGACGTTGTAACCCTTGAATTGGTTGTCTCCGTTCGAGACCGGCATGATGAAGCCCGAGATCCCGAGCGCGGCGGTCATCTGCCGGGCGTCGAAACCCAGCAGCCGGCCGGCGGTCGTCGCAGCCGCACAGGTGCCGAAGGTGCCGGTTCCCTGAAAGCCCTTGTACCAGTGCCCCGGCTGAACAGCCAACATCAGCCGGGTGTGGACCTCGTAGCCGGCAATGATGGCGGGAACGAGGTCGGCCCAAGTGATGGGATTTGTCTCTGCGAGCACCAGCGCCGTTGGAATGACCGAGCTGCCGCTATGCATGAGGGCCTTCATGTTGCTGTCCTGGCAGTCGAGCGCCTCCATCAGGGTGCCATTGGCGAAGGCCGCCATCAGCGGGGTCGTCCGGATACCATAGCCGAGGACCGTCGCTTTGCCCGGCGGCGCCATCCCCTCAAGGTAGGTCTCGAGGCACCGGTCGCCGTCACGTTTCGCGAAATCGGCAGCGCCGAGCATGATTCCGATCGCATCCAGAAAGGACATCCGACACCGCTCCCGAACGTCGGGCGGAAGATCGGCATAAGTGAGCCCCGCCGCAAAGGTGCCGAGTTGAGAGGTAACGTCCATTACCATTCTCCCAGTCTGTATGAATCGCGATTGAAACAAAAGTTATCAATCCATACGCACGCCTGACGCCTTGATCACTTTGACCCATTTGGCAATATCAGCCTTCATGAAATCGGCAAATGCTTGCGGCGTGCTGCCCACGACGTCGGTTCCATCGTTCGCAAGCCGCGCTCTAAACTCCCGTGTATTCAGCTCCTTGACGATTTCAGCGTGGAGTCTGGCAATGATCGGCTTTGGCGTTTTCGCGGGCGCCAGGATGCCATACCAGCTGGTGACTGCAAATCCGGGCACACCGGATTCGGCCACCGTCGGCAGTTCCGGCACTGCGGGCGAGCGCTTCGCGCTGCTCACCGCGAGCGCCCTGACTTTGGCGGCTTTGACTTGAGGCAGCGTCGAAGGCAGGCTGCTGAACAGCATCGCGACCTCGCCCGAGATCAGCGCCAGAAGGGCGGGGCCTCCGCCCTTGTACGGCACGTGCACCATGTTGATCCCGGCCATAGTCTTGAGTTGCTCCACGGCAAGATGGGGCGTACCCCCGTTTCCGCCCGAGGCGTAATTTAACTGGCCAGGCTTCGATTTGGCCAGGGCGATGAACTCCTTGACCGATTTTGCCGCTACGGAAGGATGGACGCCCATGATGTACGGCTGCGAAGTCGCCAAGGTCGCCGGCGCGAAATCCTCCACCAGATCGTAGGGCAGCTTGGCATAAAGGCTCGAGACGATCGTTTGGTCGCTCGTAATCATGATCAGTGTGTACCCGTCAGGCGCTGCTTTCGCAACGATATCGGTACCCACAATACCGGTTGCACCCGCCCGATTGTCCACCACCACCGACTGCCCGAAGGTTTCGGTGAGTTTCTGCCCAAGTGCGCGCGCGAGAATGTCTGCGCCGCCACCAGGTGGATAAGGCACAATCAGCCGGATCGGTTTGCTCGGATAAGCTTGCGCCGCGCTTATGGTGGCGGTTTGCGTCAAGGCCACCGGCGCAGCAATGCTCAAAATTGCACCCGCCAGAAATAAATGAACCCGCTGCTTTTTGTTTCTCATGTTAATTCCTCGGTTGGTACTTACTCACGTTTGACTGCACAATGTTGCTTGCCGAGGCTGCGGGGCATGACGGCGAAATCCGCGCTTGATAGCGGCTTCCTCAAATCCACGCCCGTCACCGTGGCACCCGGAGTTTCGCCGCTGGGCTCTATTTTCACCAACGCTTTATTTCCACGCAATTTGATTTTCGATGATCAGGCAAATGCCCGTACCTGCTCGGCGCTTCGGGCCGCTTTCGCCGCCGCGCCGTCGACAATTTCCGGCCCGAGATCCGCGACGGTCGGGCATCCGACCTGGCCCATAGCCGTGAGGAGCTCCTGCCGGAGCAGTTCGAGCACATGTTGTGCCCCCATCTTACCGGCAAGCGCCATTCCGTATAAACATGGCCGTCCGCTCAGCACCGCGGACGCGCCCAGCGCCAGCGCTTTTACGATGTCGCCACCCCGGCGTACGCCGCTATCCAATAGCACGGTAGCGCGAGGCGACACGGCATCGACGATCTCCGGCAGCACGTCGATCGGCGCGACGGCGCTGTCGAGACAGCGCCCACCGTGATTCGAGACCACGACTCCATCGGCCCCGCACGCGACTGCACGAACTGCGTCCTCGGCGCGCAGGATGCCTTTCACGATCAGGGTACGCGGCCAGCGCCGGCGCAGCTCTTGAATATCGTCCCACATGATATTGTCGCCGCGCAGCGAAGTCAGAGGTTTGCCGCCCTGGGTGATGCGCTCCCTGTGCTCGCCAGGCATGTTCTCGTAGCGTGGCATCCCGGTAGTCAGGAGATAGCGGCTCATTACGTTGAGCAGCCAATGAGGATGGGCGAGCATGTCGAGCAGCGCGCGGACGGTCGGATTAAAGGGCAGCGAGAACCCGTTACGCCCGTTGTACTCGCGATTGGGCGCGACAGGCACGTCGACCGTGACGATCAACACTTCGAAACCTGCCGCATTCGCGCGCTCGACCAGCTTGAACGAAAGCTTACGCTCCGCCCAAACGTAGAGCTGAAACCACAGCGTACCGCCAGCCTTGGCGGCGATGTCCTCGAGGGAGGTCATCGAGCGCGTCGCCAAAGTGAACGGGATTCTCGCAGCTGCGGCCGCGCGCGCGAGCTCCAATTCGCCTTCGTACCAGACGAGCCCCGCAGCTCCAGTGGGTGCGATTGCGATCGGCATGGCGTGAGCGCGACCGAACAGCGCCGTCTCCGCGGAACGCGAGGACACGTCGATCAATACCTTTGGCTTGAGCTTTATGCGCCGGAACGCCTCGCGATTGTGCGCGAGCGCTTCGTCGTCCTCCGCGCCGCGATCGATAAACTCAAAAATTCCTTTGGGCAGACGCCGGCGCGCGTGCTCGCGCACATCTGCGAGATTGAGGCAGCGAGCCAGCGCGCTCATGATTTCGCTACCGTCACGCGCTGCGCTCGCGCGGGCACGCCGATCCGGTTCACGAGCGAGCCGATCCTGGAGATGCGCAGCTCGACGAGATCGCCCGCCTGGAACTTGTAATTGAGGTCAAGCCCCGAGCCGCCTGCATAACAGCCCGCGCTGATCACATGGCCCGGGTGGATTGTCTGCCCGAGCGAGAGGTACGAGAGCATCTCGGGAAAATCCCAAAGGATGCCGCTCGCATCGGAGGACGACAGCTCCTTGCCGTTTACGTGCAGCGAGAGGCGGACCGTCCGCACGTCGCCCACTTCATCGGGCGTGACCAGCCACGGCCCCATGACGTTGCCGGTATCGAAATCCTTGCCCTTCGCGGGGCCACGCCCCGTCTTCATTTCGATGCGCTGGATATCGCGCGCGCTGACGTCGTTCACGATCGTATAACCGGCGATCGCTTGTTCGGCCGCGGCGCAGTCGAGGTTGCGGCCGCCGGTGCCGACGATGCAAACGAGCTCGCACTCGACATCGAGCTCATCGGCATACGGGGGAAACTCGAGGACCGCTCCGGGACCCACGAACGTATCGGGATTGCCCTTCCAATAGGGCTTCACTCCGCTCGCCTCTTCAGCGGGCTTAAGGTCGAACCCTTTCTCCGCAGCGCTCGTGGTATGCGTGGGCCAGACGCTGAAGTTCGCGATTCCCGGCGGCCGCGGAACCGGCGCGAGCAGCTTGATTTCCGCTTCACGATACACGATCGTCTGGCCGTTGGACGTCGCCGATTCGCCGCTCGCCACAACGGCATCGACGGCCTCGGCGATCCATTCCACCGCGATGCGCCCGGCGCCGAGCAGCCCGATCATATCGGGCGGCACCTGGGCCGCCCCCACGCGGTGCGCGGTGCTTGCAGGCATCGACTTTTCGAGCAGCGCGACTCGTGCCGCCGTAGCGTCGACGACACCGGCTGCGGTCGCCACTCCGATGCGGCGGAATTCTCCGACGGAAGTCTTGACTGCGAATGTGCCGAGCTTCATCGCTCAGTCGACCTTCACTCCGGTCCTGACCCGCAGCATTTCACCCGCGAGGTGATTCGAGTTGCCGGCGCCCCCGAGCTGAAGCTCACGCCGCCGGCCACGGTCTTCGAAAATGCGATCAGCTCTTTCAACGTTCGTTGACTAAAAGGTGACGAGCTCAGGCGCGTTATATCATTCCCTGCCGACCAACGTCAAGAAAGCCTCAAGCGCTGCGTCGGCTGTTTTCGAACCCATCGGCGACGATCACCTCGACCAGGTTCGGGGCGCCGCTTTGGATCGCCTCGCGCAGCGCGGTGTTGACATCGCCAGGCTCGCTCACGCGCCGGGCCGCCATCCCCAATCCTCGAGCTACAGAGACAAAGTCAATTGCAGGGTCATTCATGTCCATTGCGACGAATCGATCCGTGTTGCGCATCGACACCAGGCGTTCTTTGATAATGCGATAGCTGCGATTATTGATTATTACGTAGGTGACAGGCAGCATGAGATGCGCGGCGCTCCACAGCGCTTGCACACTGTACATCGCACTGCCGTCGCCAATCGCCGCCACGACAGGACGGCCCGGCCGAGCGAGACTCACGCCTATCGCGCCCGGCAAAGCGAATCCGAGACCTCCGCTCGCCAAGCCGTAGAAACTCTTTGCGTCACGCATTGGCAGAAAAGCCGACAGAGCTGGAGCCGCAGTCAACGCTTCCTCGACTACGATCACGTCCTCTGGCAAGGAATCGGCGAGACACATCATCAGAAAACGCGGATCGATCGGAGTTGTTTGAGCCGTGAGGAGTGTCTCGTTGCGTGCCTTTTCCCGTTGAGCCGACCAGTTACGCGCGATCAGTGCGCTAAGCCGCTGTCTCGCTTGGGCCGCATATTGATCGGTACGCTTGGCCCGCAACGCGGTCAACACCGCACGCAAGGTTTCCTTTGCGTCGGCACGAATCGCAAATTCCGTGGGATAATTCTTGCCGAGTTCCCAGTCTCTTTCGGTGATATGGATCACCGACATACCGTTAGGAAGCGGATCGGTCGGGCTATACGGCGACATCCGGAGCAAGTCGGCGCCGAGACAAATCACGAGATCGAATTCTGCGAGAGTGGCCCGCACTTTTTGCTGATTGCGCGTCAGATCGCCCATGTGGGCAGGATGATCGGAGGGGAATCGGGCGTTGTATGGAACAGGCTCTTGATAAACTGCCGCGCCGAGCGATTCAACGAGCTTCTCGGCCTCCGCGAAGGCGTCGCGATCCGCGAGCTCGCGCCCCGCAATGATTACCGGGTTGCGTGCTGCGAGTAAGCGTGTCGCGAGGCGCTCTATGACATCGTCCGATGGCCTCACGCGAGTCTCGACGCGCGTGGGGCTGCCAAGCTCGAGCTCCGACTCATCATCGAGGATATTGCCGGGCAGGCTCATGAAAACAGGACCCGTGGGCGGAGCGAGCGCTATTTTCGCCGCGCGATGGATGATGCGCGGCAGATCGTCGACACGCGGCACCTCGACCGCCCACTTGACCAGCGGCTCGGCAATTTGAGTCAACGATTCATAAAGCATCGGTTCCTGCAGGCCGTATCCGATCTCGTATTGACCGGCAGTGACGAGCAGCGGAGAGCCCGAAAATTTCGCGTTGTAGAGCGCGCCCATCGCATTGCCCAGGCCGGGCGCCGAATGCAGGTTGCACGCGGTCAGCTTGTTGGAAGCACGCGCGTATCCATCAGCCATCCCCACGACGATAGCTTCTTGCAGACCGAGCACGTACTTGAGCGCAGGGAAATGCGGCACGGCCTCCATGATTGCGAGTTCGGTCGTGCCGGGATTGCCAAAAAGATGCGTGATGCCTTCATCGATCAGCAATTGCAGAAATGCGGTGCGGCCGTTCCAGGTGCGCGTTGGCATAGTCGAGTTGTGGTAAAGACGAGCGCACGCGCTCGTCAGAGCTCAGGGTTGAATTGCATTGGAAACCGCTCACCATCCTTTCTTCGTCGGGCTCTCCGTCCACCTCCGTTGAAGGAAAGGCCGCCGCTAAGCCGCGAGCGATTTGCGCACAAATTCAGGATCGAAGATTCGATCTGCCATGACCTGGCAGCGCTTCATCAGCCGGTGCTCGTGCGGACCGTAGTCCGCTTGCAGGCGCGGCACTTGCGCGCACCACCGGATTGCTCAGCACTCCGATCTCATCGTTGCAGATCTCGACCACGTCGCCCTCTTTGAGGTCGGGCTCGGTCGCGCCGTCGGTGCCGAGCCAAATCACGTCACCTGGATACAGCGTCATGTAACGAGTGATCTGGAAGATATAGTGCTGCAATGAAAACAGCATGTTCCCGGTATCATACTTTGACACTATCCGCCCGTTGACCTTGATGGAAATCGTGAGCTTCATCGGATCGAGGCCCGTAACGATGAAGGGGCCCATAGGCTTGAACGAGTCGCAGTTCTTTGCGCGCCACAATGTACGGTCCTGCGACTGCCAGTTGCGCTCGCTCAGATCGTTTCCAAGCGTCAAGCCAAGCACGCAGCTCAACGCGTCTGCCTCGGTCAGGTTTCGAGCCTTTTTGCCGATAACCGCCACGAGCTCCCCCTCGAACTGAACGGGTCCCACCGAATCAACGGGAATTACGATGGGATCTCCGTTTGCGATAAGCGCGTTCGGCGAGCGGTATCCTACGTCGGCTTTATCGGGCATCTTGACGCCCAAGCCCTTGCGCTTGGCCCATTCGACATGCGCGGCATAGTTAACGCCGGCGCAATAGAAGTTTTGCGGTATGCACGGCACCATGAATTTGAGCGCGGATACCTGATGACGATCGCGCGTAACCTGATAGCTGCCCCATGGGGAGTCGTCGAGTTCCGTCACCTCATCGCTTTCGACTATGCCGAAAAATGTGTGACCTTGCTGCGCGAAACGTCCAAATTTCATTATTCTTCGTCCTTTTGGTTCTAGCGTTTGTTACTACGTGCGGCGCGGATTCGCTTCAATCGCCGCGCGGTGGCAGTGTGAGCGCCAGGTTAATATTCACGTGGATGACGTGGCGACGAGCTCAAAGTATTATTTCCGATTTTCCTTACATGCGCCTATTACTCTAGTATAAGGCAGCGCGATGGACATTAATAGTTCGTTGAAATTCGCTTCATTTTGGGCACCGGCCAAATCCTATGAACGCGTCGGGGGTAGCCGATCCGTCCGTTTCAACCTCCCGCAAAGCGTATTTGCTTGCTCAAGAGGTCGGCTTTGGTTCGATTCGCGCTCAGCGGAAAAACTTTAAGGAGCCGACCCTATGGACACTAGGAGTTTGTCGGACTTGCGGTCCGACAAACTCCTTAAGCAAAACGGGCTGCAAGATCCAGCAAAAAGTACTAATCAATGGCCACCAAAACCCTGCAAACTTGCGTCGGTGCGTGTAATGGAGCCTTCCTGCGGAACTTCACGTCGAATTTTCAGCCCGTTTTGCCTTTAGCAGCCTGTTCGAAATGCTAAGTCCGACAG
>JACQOI010000054.1 GCA_016202615.1 Betaproteobacteria bacterium | reverse complement strand
GTGGTGCGCCCAAAACGCTTGACCGCAAGATCATGCCACGGCAGCAGCTGCGCAACCTCGTCGAGCAGTGCCTGCGCTGCGTCGATTTTTCCGTCCGCGCGCGGCTGCGGGCGACTCAGATTCACCGGACAGGCGCACCCCTCCGCGTCTCCCGCAATAACCGGCGCCGGCGCATCCTCCGGATAGTCCTGAAGTACCGGGCCCCGCCCGGCCTCCAGCAGGCGTAAGACCGCAATCAACACCTTGCGCTGGAACTCCGGTGCGTTCGGCGCGCCGAACGGCCGGCCGAGCATAAAAGGGACCCAAAGCGCACGCGGCGGCTGGATCAGTTCCGTATGCTCGCGCACCAGGCTGATCTGCGTGGTGGCGACGCCTTCTTGCTCCAGGTAATGGCCCAGTGCGCCGACCGCGCACGTGCAGTTTGGTCAGACTGGAGTGAATAATACCGCGTCGACGCGGTCTTTCTTGAGCAGTCCCGCGAGTTCCCGCGCCTTTGCCTCGAAACGCGTGGGCGGCCACGCCGCGCCCATGAAGGCGTAATGAAAATCGGCGACCGAGCCGATCACGCCGTCCCGTGCAAGCTCCTGCAACCGGTCGATCGGAAAGACAACGTTCGCGTCTTCCTGAAAGCCGCTGCGGTCGAAATTGACCGAGATGTGACTCATGACCAGCAGGTCCGCTCTGGTACCGCCCGGAATCACCCGATATTCGGTGTCCGGAATCAAGCTGAACGGCCGGTCGCCGCGGCGATGCACGCCGGAAGTCGTCACGATCGCGACGCGGCGCTTGCCAAGCGCTACCCCTTTGACCCAAGGTCTGGAGGTAAAACGCGGCGCTTCCCGGGCTTTCTCAAGCAGGTGTTCGCGCTCCCATTCGGGGAGATCGGCAAGTCGTACCATCAGTTCCGTCCCTTTAGAACGTAATCACTTGATAACCTGTTGTAATCAGCTTTCTGAAGCTGGGGTGTTTGTCGTACTCGCTCAAGAACGGGGTACCACTCGCCTTGACCGCGGCATGCACACCGAACGCTCCGGCGCAAAAATCGCATACGCCGGAGACATGATCCTTGACCGCTTCGTACAAGCCGTGCAATTTGTGATCGGGTTTGGTTAAATCTACCGCCCACTTGACACCCGCTCCGTCGAAAATGAGTTGCACGTCATCGTGCGCATCCTTGAATTCCTTGACCGCCTCCAGCGCGTTCGCCACGCGTCCGAGGGACTCATGAGTTTCCGTGTCGGCAAGAACCACGATGGCTACTTTGGCTTTTTGCATTGCTGTTCTCCTGTGTTGGTGATATCGCGAAACGTTCGGGGGCGTGAGCGCCAAGCCGCCCGGTTCCGTTGAAGTGCTGGACACGTTGATTGCTTCAGGCGCAGTTGCACTTTATGCTTATATCTTTGGATGATCTATGGCAATTCGTCCATTTTATTTGCTCATTCGTATCGATCGTATGCAATGGATGTACTGAGCGACATATTGAGGTCGGTCCATCTGGGCGGCGGGGTCTATTTCCGCTGCGAATTCTCCGCGCCGTGGGGCATGGAAATAAAGCCGACGCCGGTGGCGGAGTTCCACATCATCGTCAGCGGACACTGCTGGCTGCGCATCCCCGGTCGCAGCAACCCGATCCCGCTGCAGGGCGGCGATTTGGTCGCATTTCCTCACGGCGATGCCCACACGCTTCTCGACGCACCAGACGGTGTAGCGCTTCCCGCTGAGGAAATCGTACAGGAGCAGAATCTCGATCACTACGGACCCGTAACCTACGGCGGCGGCGGTTTGCCCGCCTCCATTCTGTGCGGATATTTCCGGTTTGATCGTGACAACCCGCATCCGCTGGTGGCCGCTTTGCCTCCCCTGATTCATATCTGCGGCACCGACAGTTACGATTTCGTCTGGCTGCAGACCGCGCTCAATTTCATGATTCACGAGACCAAGGCGGCGAAACCCGGGGCGGAGGCGGTCGTCGATCGGCTCGCGGAAGTGCTGTTCGTTCAAATGGTGCGCGCCTATGTTCAGCAATCCAAAGCGCCGCCCGGCATGCTGGCC
>JACQOI010000057.1 GCA_016202615.1 Betaproteobacteria bacterium | reverse complement strand
CCATTGGGTCTGCGCCATTTCCGCGATGGCCGAGGCCACGACATGGATCGGGTTCCTGGCGAGGTGCGAATAGGCGACGTGACCCTGCACGCCTTTTACCGTGAGCACGCCGGAGAGCGATCCGCGCCGCCCGTTCTTGATCATGTCGCCGAGCCGGCTGATACAAGTCGGCTCGCCGATGATGCAATAATCCATTTTCTCGCCGCGCTCCCTGAGCGCTTCGACCACGCGCACGGTGCCGTCGACCGCCGCGGCTTCCTCGTCCGAAGTCAGCAGCAGCGCGAGCGAGCCCGGGTGATCCGGGTGCTGCGCGACGAAATCCGCGATCGCGACCACGAACGCCGCGAGCGAGCTCTTCATGTCGCACGCGCCGCGGCCATAGAGCACGCCGTCCCTGACCGCCGGCACGAACGGGTCGCTGCGCCACTCATCGAGCGGCCCGCTCGGCACTACGTCGGTGTGGCCGGCCAAACACACCAGTGGGCTTGCGGCGCCGCGCCGCGCCCACAGGTTGTCGACGCCGCCCATGCTGGTCTTCTCGCATTCGAAACCGAGCGGCTTCAGCAGGTCGATCAGGATTTCGAGGCAACCCGCGTCGTCGGGCGAGACCGAGCGTCGCGAGATCAGTTGCTTGGTGAGTTCGAGAGTGTTGATAGCCACGGGAGATGCTTTCGTTGTACGGGTACCGGTCCGCATCTTAGCAAATTCCATCCTGCGTGCCGTGCGCGGCAGCGCTGAAACCCGCTAGGAGTTTGTCGGACTTAGCCCCGACAAACTCCTAATAAGTCCGACAGGCTGCTAGAATAACGGGGAAACATCGCCGCCGTTTCAAGTCCAACGGCGATATTTCAGATAATCCCGCTGAGACCCGACCGTGACAGGTGTGCTGGTTTCGCATTATTGCAACGCCAGGTTCGGCAACGACTTCATCGCCGCCGCCAGGCGCGTCGGCGTCGAGCCCGAATTGCTGGTGTTGCCGCCCGCCCCCGAAGCGCGCATGGACGACGCGATCGCCGCGCGCGCCGAGGCCGCCTATTTCAGCGGCGACGTGTTTCCGGAGTTCTCCAAACAGTTTTTCTCGGCGACGCGCAAGGCGCCCGGCCTCAAGTGGCTGCATGTGTTCAACGCCGGGGTCGACCACCCGGTATTCGCGGCCATTCTCGAGCGCGGCGTGCGGCTCACTACGTCGTCGGGCTCGACCGCCGAGCCAATCGCGCAGACCGCGATCACCGGCATGCTCTATCTGGCGCGCAATTTCCCGCGCTGGCTCGCCGGCCAGCGCAACCATAAATGGGACCCGATGCGGTCGGCGGATTTCCCGCGCGACCTGCGCGGCCAGGTGATGCTGGTTTACGGCCTCGGCAAGATCGGCATGGAGATCGCGCGGCTCGCGCGCGTCCTTGGCCTCTACGTGATCGGCGTGCGCCGCAACGCCATCAAGACCGGGCACGTCGACGAAATCCACGCGCCCGACAAGCTTTCGGAGTTGCTGCCGAGAAGCGACTGGCTGGTGCTTGCATGCCCGCTCACCGACGAGACGCGCGGCGTCGTGAACGCAACGCTGCTCGCGAAGCTGCCGCGCGGCGCACGCGTGATCAACATCAGCCGCGGCGAAGTCGTCGACGAGCCCGCATTGATCGCTGCGCTGCAAAGCGGGCGCCTCGGCGGTGCGTATCTCGACGTGTTCGCGCAGGAACCGCTGCCGGCGGACTCGCCGCTGTGGGACCTGCCGAACGTGGTGGTCACGCCGCACAACTCATCGGCGTCGGCAGGCAACGAAGCGCGCGTCAACGCGATATTTCTCGATAATCTCAGGCGCTGGAAACATAATCAGCCGCTGGTCAACGAAGTCACCAAACTTTAAATCTGACGGAACCGCCGATCAACGCAGATGGACGCGGATAGGAAGCCGTGAACAAGTGAACGGGTGAACAAGTGAACGGGTGAACAAGTGAACGGGTGAACAAGTGAATGAGTGAGCCCCCTCACCCTGACCCTCTCCCCCGATAATGGGGGAGAGGGAATCTTTTTTCCTTCACCCGCTCATCCGTTCACCCGTTCACCCCGATAATCGGCGATTATGGGCAGTTAATCGTTTTTCAGTCGGAGGAGGAATATGAAATCAGCCATCGCAGTCGTATTCGCCGCCGCCGCGCTCGCCGGGGCGGATGCCATCGCCCAATCCTACCCGAGCAAGACGGTGCGTATCGTGGTGCCCTACGCGCCTGGCGGCAACACGGATTTCACCGCGCGCGTGATCGCGGCCAAGCTCACCGATGTATTCGGCCAGCAGGTCGTGGTCGAGAACCGCCCCGGCGGCGGCACCAACATCGGCTCCGAGCTCGTCGCCAAGGCGCCGGGCGACGGCTACACGCTGCTGATGGGCGGCGCCTCCAACGCGATCAATATGAGCCTCTACCAGAAGATGCCGTACGACACGCTGCGCGATTTCGCGCCGGTGATCCTGTGCGTAAAAGGCGCCAACGTGCTGTCGGTGCATCCGTCGCTGCCGGCGAAGAACCTGAAGGAGCTGATCGCGCTCGCCAGGTCCAACCCCGGCAGGCTCAACTACGCTTCGTCGGGGATCGGCGGCTCGAACATGATGGCGGGCGAGTTGCTCAAGCTGATGGCGAAAATAAACATCACGCACGTGCCGTACAAGGGCAACGCGCCGGCGCTGACCGACACCATCGGCGGCCACGTCGAGATGATCTTCAGCGGCGTGACCGCGCTGCTGCCGCACATCCAGTCCGGCCGCATCCGCCCGATCGCGGTGGCGTGCCTCAGGCGCTTCGGCATGCTGCCCGAACT
>JACQOI010000064.1 GCA_016202615.1 Betaproteobacteria bacterium | reverse complement strand
TCCGGAATGCTGCCCTTGAGCGTATTGGACTCGATACCGGACATGAAGGATTTCGCGAACCCGCCGTACCACGCGTTGAGCGCGCCGCCGTCCCCGAACGCGATGCTGTAGCCGACCACGATCCACGCGATCGTCACCATGCAGGTGATCGAGAAGCATTGCATGAGCACCGAAAGCACGTTCTTTGCGCGCACCAGCCCGGCGTAAAACAGCGCCAGCCCGGGAATGGTCATGAACAGGACCAGGGCCGACGCAGTGAGCATCCACGCCGTATTCGCCATGTTGAGCGTCGGCGGCTCGGCCGCCGCGGCGAACGGCGCATGAAACAGAAACGGGACAAGCATCATAAAACGGCAATGGCGATGAATTTTCATAGTAATGGCGACGGGTCAGTGTGTGGGAACAGTTAGTCTCTATGCCAGCAAAGCGTTTTTGTGCTCATTTTTCCAATCGCTGATGGTAAAAGAGGAGGCCGGAAAATTAATCCCGTGGCGACCGTACTTCCGCGCGCGTAGCCATCAGATTCGGGCCCGGTGCGCTATGGCCGAGCATCGTGCCCGATTTGTTTTTCCCGATCATCGCGTGCTCCCCCCCTCGCGCGCCGCGGGCAAATGCGGGCATTATACTAATCACAGACCTCGCGCCTGGTCAAGCGCATATTTCCGCATATTTCCGCTTACGCTCGGTGGCCTCGACCGCAGCATGCGGTTGGTGAGTAACGGGCATTGAAAGCGGTGAACGGTGAGCGGTAAGCGGTGAGCGGCGAGGAGTCAGGCGAGAGGCGTAAAGGGTGAAGGGTGAAGAAGAATCGGGAGGGCTAAAGGGTGAAAACCGAACTGAAACCTGCGACGGACAATATCGCGATAGTTCCGGTTGTTAGCGCGGGTCAACAGCTCGAATCCGTGCGCGAGCTGTTTCTCGAATACGCACAGTCGCTCGGGTTCAGTCTGTGTTTCCAGGGATTTAATGAGGAGCTTGCGAGCTTGCCCGGCGACTACGTGTCGCCCGACGGTTGCTTGCTGCTTGCGATGGTTGATGGCACCGCGGCCGGCTGTGTCGCCGTGCGCAAGCTGGACGTCGGACGCTGCGAGATGAAGCGTTTATACGTGCGGCCGCATTTTCGTGCCGCAGGGCTGGGGCGAAAGCTGGCGCAGCACGCCATCGCGCACGCGCGCCGCAGCGGCTGTCACGCAATGGTTCTCGACACGGTGCCGGAATCGATGGCGGCCGCATGCAAGCTCTACCAATCGCTTGGTTTTCGCGATTGCGCGCCGTATTACGACAATTCGCCCATCGGCTCGCAGTGCATGCAAAAAAGACTGTGGGTGGTGAAACGTGAAAAATGAAATGTGAAAAGTAGGAGCACGGGAACGCGAGGGGTTACGTTTCACCCTTCACGTTTCACATTTCACTGAAGTCAACGCGGCAGCTGCCGCCGGTCCTGCATCGGCGGCGCGACTTTCATCACTTCATCGATGGTGGTGATGCCGGCGGCGACCTTCATGGCGCCGCTGATCCTGAGCGGCTTCATGCCCTGGCGGTAGGCCGTTTCGCGCAGCTTTTCCATGTTGGTGGTATCGGTGATCAGGTTGCGCAGATCGTTGTCGAGCACCATCATCTCGTAGATGCCGACGCGGCCCGTGTAGCCGGTCATGCGGCAATCGAGGCAGCCGATGGCGACGCAGGCGGTTTCGGGCTTGGCCGCTTTCCATGGCGCGACCAGCATTTCCCACGCCGAATCCTCGAGCGGGCGCTTTTCCTTGCAATGCGGGCACAGCGTGCGCACCAGGCGCTGCGCCATCACGCCGAGCACCGTCGAGTTGAGCAGGTACGACGCCATGCCGATATCGAGCAGGCGCGTCACCGCGGACGGCGCATCGTTGGTATGCAGCGTCGACAGCACGAGGTGGCCGGTCAATGCCGCCTGGATCGCCATCTCGGCGGTCTCGACGTCGCGGATCTCGCCGACCATGATAATGTCCGGGTCCTGCCGCATCAGCGTGCGGATGCCGCTCGCAAAATCGACGCCGATGTTGTGCTGCACCTGCATCTGATTGAAGGTCGGCTCGATCATCTCGATCGGGTCCTCGACCGAGCAGACGTTGACCTCGGGCCTGGCGAGGAATTTCAGCGTCGAATAAAGCGTGGTGGTCTTGCCGGATCCGGTGGGGCCGGTGACGAGGATGATGCCGTGCGGCTTGGAGATCATGCCCATCCAGCGCTTGTGGTCGTCGTCCGAGAAGCCGAGCTCGGCGAAGTCCTTGACCAGCACTTCCGGGTCGAAGATCCGCATCACGAGCTTCTCGCCGAACGCGGTCGGCATCGTGGAGAGCCGCAATTCCACTTCGTTGCCGTCGGGCGTCACGGTCTTGATGCGGCCGTCCTGCGGGCGGCGCTTCTCGACCACGTCCATGCGGCCGAGCACCTTGATGCGGCTGGTCATCGCCGCCATCACCGGCGTCGGAATCTGGTACACCTGATGCAGCACGCCGTCGATGCGGAACCGCACGTTGCCGACGTCGCGGCGCGGTTCGAGATGGATGTCGCTCGCGCGCTGGTCGAACGCGTAATTAAACAGCCAGTCGCAGATGTGAATGACGTGCTGATCGTTGGCGTCGAGCTTGCCGCTCCTGCCGAGTTGCACCAGTTGTTCAAAGTTCGCGATCTCGCTGTACGCGCCCTTGTCCTTCTCGCTCGCGCCCTTGACCGACTTGGCGAGGTTGAAGAACTCGACGATGTAGCTCTGGATGTCGAGCGGGTTGACGATCACGCGCTTGATGTCGAGGCGCAGGATCTGTCCGAGCTGTTCTTCCCATTCCCGCACGAACGGCTCGCAGGTCGCAATCGTCGCCTCGCGCGTGGTGACGCCGACCGGCAGGATGCGGTAACGCTGCGCATAGGCGGTCGACATCAGCTTGGTAACCGCCGCGAAGTCGATCTTGAACGGATCGACGTGCATGTAAGGCAGGCCGACTTTTTCGGCGAGCCACTGCGTGAGCACTTCGAGGTGCAGCGTCTTCTTCGGATTGCGCGGATCCCTGAGCTTCTGCTCGCCGATCACGACCAGCGGGTGGTGCTCGCCGCGATTGATGCGGCGGTCGTTGATCAGGCGCTCGGCGTCTTCCCTGGCGACGAGCTTGTCGGCGACGAGATCGTTCAGCACGCCTTCCAGCATGAGCCGGCGGTCGGCCGTCTTCTGCGACGAAGACGCCGGCGAAACCGTGGTGATAGCGCGTTCAGACATAATTGTGAATATAACCGTATTCCATAAACAACTCAATCAGTCAACGCGCTGGTGAAAATCCTGTGCGATTTCGCGATATCGACGGTAGCTTACTTCTTCATCGGCTATTCATTTGCCTACGAGGTCAACTTCCTGACCGGCGCCGAGGCGCTGGCCGGGAAAAGCGGTTACGAGCTCGTCAAATTTTTCTTCCTGCTCACGTTTGCCGCAGCGGTGCCGGCGATCGTTTCGGGCGGCATAGCGGAGCGCGCCAAGTTCAATCCGCAGCTGGCGGCAACGTTCCTGCTGGTCGGATTTGTTTATCCGTTTTTCGAGAGCATTGCGTGGAACGATAAGTACGGCGTCCAGGCGTGGCTCGAAGCGGGTGCCGGCGCCAAATTTCATGACTTCGCCGGCTCGGTCGTGGTGCACGCGGTCGGCGGCTGGATCGGCCTGATGGCGGTGCTGCTGCTCGGCGCGCGCCGCGGCCGCTACACGAAAGGAGGCGGGATTGCCGCCGGTATTTTCGGCTTGAAGAGCATGGGCGGCCTCGGCGGTGTCACGTTCATGGCGCAGCTTGCCGGTACGCTGCTCGGCATTGGTGTCGCAGTCGTCGGCGGGCTGCTGGTCTATGGCGTGCTCAAACAGGCGGTCGGCATCAGGCTCGATCAGGAGGACGAATTCCAGGGCTCCGACTTGAGCATCCACAAGATCGGCGCGACCCCGGAGCGCGAAGCCAACTGGTAGGGCGCGGCGGCGCTGCCCGCTTTGCGAGTAATGAGCGCAAAGCGAAGTGCTGTTCTTGCCGTAGAGGTCCCGTGCGACCTGACACGCAAAGCTGATCTGCCCCAGTGGCAGTCTTGAGGTCGGCTCTTCCGTTAGTGGCCAAGCGCGGCGAGCAGCGTCCGGCACGTCATGAAGATGAGGATGAGTGAGCTCGCCGGATGCGCTCGACGCGCTCGTCGGGCTCGAGCTGCTTGGGATTGGGCACGGGGTTTAGGGGCGTCTTCCTCATGTCCTCCGGCGAGCGGAAGCCACCTTTCACTTGCATCATGCGAACGACGGTCAGCCAGGACATGGTCACGGCCTTGAGAATCATGAGCGTCGCGGCGATGACGTAGGTGGTGAATAGCGGGTCTTGCAGGCTTAATTTGTCCATGGTTTTTCTCTTGTACTTTCTGGTTTTTCACGTCGTACGCGTTGGCGAGGAGCAAGCGGGACTCGGGCACCGCGTCCGCGTCGATTAACCACGCATGATTGCGAGCATCTGCGGCTCAAGCATTGCGAGCCGGCGGATCGTCGTCGCGGCAGCGGGACGGTGGTTGCGCACATACAGGAAGTCTCCTGTCATGCGCCGGAATTTTCTCCCGCAGACTCATGACCACACCCCCTCCGGCATCGGCAGCCCATCCAGTTCCGCCTTCCCCAAAGGGCGGTCAGGCGCAACGCCGTAGCGCTCCAGCAGCGATGCGAGCTGGCGTGCGTGCTGCGCGGAGTGCCACACGGACCGCTCCAGGAACCAGTGCAGGGACTGTTCCCCTTCGCGGATCACGACCTTGCCGGAACAGCTCGGGTCTTTCCAGCCGGCCCACCACTGCTTGAGCCTCGCGGCCACTTCGTCGCCGTAGCGCGCGATGTCATCCCCTGTCCTGACCTCCGGCGGCGGCGGTTCCATCGACACCTGCACCCAATCCTGGACGCCGTCGTTCACCGCCCGGAGGAACGCGTCGCCGATGCGAATGGCGTGATAGCCGAGGCCGGCCGTGTTCTGGTCGCGCCCCGTCGTCGGAAAGTCCGAGAGTTTCTCGGCGGGCATTTGCCGCATGTGGCGCTGGACCGCCGCGATCACCAGCATCCAGCGATCGATCAGCACCGCGGGCGCGAGGCGGCCGGGGCTGCTCAGCTTGACGCCGACGAAACGCGCCACTTCATCCAGGTTCTGGGCGGACACGTACTCCTTGCCGCGGGACAGGACCGGCACATGGCGCAGCCCGAGGGCGAGCAGACGTTCCATCCCGCCCTTGTCGTTCTTGACGTCGACCACTTCGTGCGAGACCTTGTTGCGCGAAAGAAACTCCTTCGCCTTGAGGCAGCTGCTTCACCCCGGTTGCACGAAAATGGAATAAGTCGCGGTGCTCATGGCGCTCTCCTCCGTCGTTTCATCATGTCCAGATGGTGCTGCCCATTATGCCCGATTACGCAGGACCGTAGAATGGCGCTTTTTTTTGCAGGTCGAGAGTCATGTCTCCAGCGACCAACAGCTAAACTGGGTGCCGCTGCCAACCGACCGGGATTGGCCGGTTCGCGCCCGTCGCTCGTGGGTCCCAATGCGACCCCTGCCGACATCCACCGTAACCACTGCGAACGTCCGCTCCTCGGCCTTTGCGGTCGCTTGCTCTCTACGACCAAGACGGCCGGTTTAGATGCATTACCGGTCATTGTCGAAGCGTCGAAGCTGACTCTACTCCCAAATAAGATATGCTATTGGTGCTATGAGTGCCGACTGGTGGCCTAAACTACTTGCCCACGTCCCCAACGAACGTCCGTGGGATGATGTAGATGTTACCGTTGCCGAGATAAAAAGCTTTCCCGACAAGCCGCATCCGGGGCATCGCGACACATTCTCCGCACTTGTTCCGATGGATCAATTGGAACAAGTTGCGGCGAACCTTGGCAGACTCGGCCCTGGCGTTAGCACGAGTGGTCCACATCCAACGCCCCATTCTGGATCCACTTACAAACCTAGCTTTTGGATCGACGCTCGTGATCTGCCAAGCCAGGAGTATGAACCTCTCGTACTCTCGTGGAGATCGCACGACAAAACGGTCCTGATGCCAGACCCTAGGTTCCTCATGACATATGGGCTTAGCCCACGAAACGTTAAGGAAGGTTTTGTCTTCTGGGACGATCCTGCGGCACCAGTTCATGATGTGGTGAAGGTTTGCGCACCGTCAACATGGGCGTTTCCAAGCTCCACTCACGCATTTGTAACGGTCGCAAGAAATTACCTTGAGGATTACCTCACTCTACGAGGAATGGCGCTCGTTCAGGTCTTCTGGGAGGAACGATGGGGCAGCATGGATCCCGAAACACAGAAAAGGCTTGGCGATGCGGAGGCTATCGACGTTAGGTTTCCAGACAGATTGTTCCAATTAAATCGATATATTGAGGACAAAACCGTTGCAATCGCACAAGTGTGGGGCGGTCGAGTTGTCGCGACGGCGGGAAAACTTCCGGTCTCAGCCGATTCGTTGGACACCGATGGGCTAGTTTGGCCCGGTTTTTCACAGCCAGTCACGCACAAAATGGCTATGCAGATGCGGCCATCCCACTGTGTATACGTCAACGATGCTGTTTTAGGCGAATTCGAAGGCCACCCCAGCTACAAAGTCAATCCAAATACTGGTTCTGTGACATTCGGCACTCAGTGGGGCGTCAGCCACTGCGACAGGGTTGGAAGAAATCTGATCCGTCTTGAACTCAAGAAGCTATATGAGGGTGTTCGACCCACTATTACTCGTCATTGGAATAAATTCGCGGTTCCGCCACCACTGGAATCGGCGTATCCAGCCATTTTGAAAGAAAGACATGTCGCGGTACGCGCGAAGGAATTGACCTATGCCATGGCGCAACTGGGAAACGTACTCGCCGTCCTGGCTGGCTCCGTTGGTTTTGGCGAACTTCGCGCAGAGGATTTCGTCACCATTCGTAAGACCGCACTGGACTATCATGGTTGGTGGAATTTTCAAGAGACGGAAGCGATCGCGCGACACATTCCTCTTGAGAGTTCTGCCGATACTCTCCTCGATAGGTGCGTCAAACTGGACAAGCTCCTCGTTGAGAGCATTGCTGAGGTAAACCTTCGAGGACTTCTGATTACGTTAGGCGTTCCCGCCGAGTCCCTCGCCAAATTGGGGACGCTGAAGTTACTCGATACCATCGTTCGAATGGCACAACTAGGAGCAAAAACAGGGCTACAGCTATCAAGGAACGGACCGATCATCTGGGAAAGACTCATCGAAGAAGGAACAAAGCCCGAGCAACCGGTTAGCCACCTATTTGCTCTCCATGACATTCGAATCCTAGGAGCTCATAAGTCCGGAGACAAATACAAGAAGCTCATGGCGGAATTGCAGCGATTTGGAGTCAATACCGGCGAAGACGCAGCAGGTTACGGTCGAATCATCGATCTCATTTACGATACCCTAGCCGAAGAATTAATCGAGGTTACGAAGAAGATCGAGAGCGCGATCTAACAATTTCCGGAAAAGCCTGGGTCGGACCTGTGTAGCGCTTTTTACAACGGGTCGTGACGAATCGTGAAAACATGGACAACGAACACCCGGATGCACCCGATATCGATGCTCTCCTCGCGGAAATGGCGCCTCCGAGCATCCCCGAACAAGGGTTCGGACCGGACAATCCCGACCTATTTCAGGTTCGGGGTTGGAACAAGATCCATGCGGCAACGGTGCTTGCAGGCTTGGCCACCGTACCTGACTTCCACGCAAACGATATCCGGCTGGACTGGCTGCTGCGGCTGATCCTGGCCAAGGCAGAAGGTCATATCAAAGTTCAGCCGGCTCAGTTGCAGCGGGCACTCAATGCGGGGCTGTCCAAAGCGAAGGTATGGAGAGCCGAAGATCCGATTGAAGATCTTTTCTGCGACCGGATCGCGACTTCCCGCGGAAATTTCCAGATCATTGCCGGCAGATGGGAGGCGCCCGGTCCCTATACTCAGACTTTGCTTTCGGCGTTCGAGGCGCTGCCAGCCGGCGGGCTGAAGGATCGGACCTTGGCCTCAGTCTATGCGCTCCTCTCAATCAGCGACGAGATCGCCCGCAGGGCAAACCTGCATCGTTTTACGCCGTCAGGCGGCGTTGAGATGGGCCAACTGTCAGTGCCCAGTGCCGATTCGCTGAAAAAAATCTCCCGACGGGTTGTCTTTACAACGGATGCATTGAGTAACCTCGGGATAAACCAAGAGGCCCTCGCCCCATTCGTTCTCCAGCAGGAGCATTTTTCTTACGTCGGCGCCGTGCCTCGGGGCGAGTCCCCCCTTGAGCTGCATCCGCTCATAGAGCATCACAACGGCATCGCGGTCGTGTCCCCAACGGATTTGTCACTCGCCGTTCGGGCAGTGATGGTCAATGCTGCGAAGCGCGGTGGGGTCGAGCAGCTGTTGCTGGCGGAACTGATGTATGCCCAAGAGAAATATGCCGAGATTTCCGGCTTCTGGAATGGCCCCCTTTCGTTACCGGCGCCAGACGCCTATTTCGTCCGGACGGCGATTGTCGAAACAGGAAGCGGACGATATCTGCAGGTGATACAGGTTCCGCCGACGTTCGAGTATTTTCCTCAGCGCTTGTTTTCAGCCGTGGCGGAGATCGGGGCGGAAGTGAATCAAGCAATCGCCGATCATGTCATGGCCTTCTTCAACTTCCTGGGCGGTCGCTCGGACTATCGCGAAGCAACCACACTGCTGTTGACGAGTGGCTGGGGTGCGCCGCACAGCCTCGCGCCCCCAATTGACGATAGTCGGGCATCCCGGAATTGGCGGTTTCTGGCATTGAGCTTCTTCGAGGCGTCCGTTCTCGGTGCTTGCGATGATGGAAAGCTGTCGGACTTCCTTCGCATCAACGCGCAGAAAGAGCGGTTGGAGACGGAGGGATTCTCATTCGAGAATCCCAACGGCCCCATCAATCTGTTCGGGTTCTGGCGCGATACACGGCACAACTTCATTCCTGAGCATATGACGGACATTGCGCCGCCCTTTGGATTGATGCTTCCCGTTGACAGCCTCCGCCAGCCGCACATCGAAGCTGCGCGGCGCAAGGATCTCCAAGCGTTGCCCTTTATCGATAACACCTACCGGTGGGTACAGCGAGAGAACTGGGACGATGACGACCAGCTCCAACCGATCTACGCGAGCCTCGACGATATCGTTCATCACCGACTGCTGGGCGCAGTTGCGATCAAGGAGCGCGTTTGGTGGCTGGAATCCCTGGAGGTCGATGGGGCCTCGCGGGAATGGCGGTACCGGCTATGGCACGCGATGCTCCAGTGGCTGGACGCACTCGGGCCGCAATTGATCGACCGCTTTCCCAACAGCTTTCCCCGTGGCGCCCGCTGTGTGGGACTCTCCGTGCCAACCGAAACGGAGTTTCAGGGCATTGGCGACTTCCCCGCTGACAACGCGCAACTCCCGCAAGCCGTGGTAGTCGCTCCTGCGCAGGGCAATGCAGCGGCTTCTGTAGCCGTGACCGGCTCATGGCTCGCTCATGTCCGCAGGCTGGAGAATGATGCCGAAGTCGAGCTGGTTGCCGCGATTCTCGAGCAGTTGGCAACGACAGGGACCAATGGCCTGTCTAGGGACGCGCTTCGCGGAATCGTTAAGGCGGCCATTGGGTCGGAGCATTGGCGCTGGACTCATGCGGGCGTCGCCTTGACCCCTCTGGATCGCATGGGGGCGCAGGGGCTGCTTGCGTCATTCAAAGCCATTCGAAAGTCCGCTTTGGCTCTCGCCAAGTGCGGCTCGATTTGGCGGTTTCATTCCCGAACGGATGGGGTAGAGATTATCGGCGAGGCGCCTTGCATGGAGTTCCTCGCACGCTATCGCGCCAGCATGCTCGATGCCTTGATCGAGAGGATTCGCACGTTCAAACGCACCGAGTTGATCCTCCTCGCTGCCGGGCGCTATCAGGCTTCGCGACACGAGCAGTCATCGTGGAGACGAGCGATCCGAGCCATGCGGGCGATTCAAGGTAAAGCGGCCGATCAGCGCGCCTTTGAGCGCCAGAACGAGATGAACGCGGTTCAACGCGCAGCGAAATCCATCATGGAGATCGCCGCCTGTGAGGCTCAGATTAACGGAGGGGTGTCACCGGACCAGGATGACCTCGACGACTTGTTCGCGACCGCACTACTACTCTTGGGCAACGGGCAAATGTTTGCCTCGATCCGCGCTGGTCTTGTTGAACCCCGGCTGAAGATTAGCCCGGCTGGAGACCTTCTCGGCGACCGCAGTCTGCTGGAGGTGGCATTCCGTCCGGGCGCTGAGTGGAAGAATAGTCAGACGCTTGACGAAGCTGACCGATCCTACGGGCGAGACAGGACTTCGCCGGACGTGGAGACTCGCAAGCAAGGGTTGCAGCTTGATGCCAAGCTTCGTGCCGCGATCGAGGCGGAGTACCAAATATCCGCAGAAGCGTTTTTGGAGTTGCAGTACGCGGTCGTAGCAATGGCCTCTGCTGCCCGGCAGGAGATTATCGTAATGCGCCGTTCGGAGCTTGCCCGGGCGTTGGCGGCCGATGCATCGTTCCGGCGTGAGGACCCGACGCCGCTTCTTGCACGACTCACGCTTTCAAGCCGCAAGTCCTGGCACGATCTTTCCGACGGCCTCAAGGCGATTGATTTCGATCTCAGCAGGTTCGACAGACCTTTATCCTTGATCGGACGCCCATTGCTCGCACTGGACGACGGCGCCGATCCAGCCGTGTTGGTTGCGCCGTTGCTGATAAGTGACTCAACGATGTACTCATTCTCCGGACTGATGGACGGTTCACTACAGAATCAGTTCTGGACGTCCGATGTTGCCCGACGTTACGTGGGAGAGGTCTCCGCGGCGGCAGGGCCTCGGTTCGAGGAATTGATCGCGGAGAAGCTGAGAGGTATGGGCCTCCGAGCATGGGTGCGCCGCAAGCCATCTTGGGCGTTGAATCAAAAGGTCAGCCAGGAGCTTGGTGATATAGACGTGCTGGCAGTCAGCCCGGACGGCCGCCGCGTGTGGGTAATTGAGGCAAAAAACCTACGGCTGTGCAGATCGGAAATCGAGGTGGCGTCCAGGCTCTATGACTACCGCGGCCGCACGATGAAGGATCGCAAGGGCAAAGAAGTTCCGGACGCGCTTCTGCGACACATTCGCAGAGTCCGCTATCTGCGCGAGCGCAATGATGCCTTGTCCCATCAGCTGGAACTGGAGACACCACCTGAAGTGCGTGGACTGCTGGTGGTTGATTCCCCCCAGCCAATGAACTTCTACATGCTCGAAAAGATGGAGGATGTGGAAAGTCTGTTCTTTAGCGCCTTGCACAAATTCAAGTTCTGATTAAACGACTGGGTAACGTTAAAGATTCTCACTCATCAAAGCGGCCATGTGGTTTTACTACCCGCACTAACGTCAGGTTTCGAGTAGCATTGCTGACATTACCGGGTCGACCTGAGACTGGCTGCTTTGGCCGAGGAGCGGACGTTCGCGCCAACCATCTTGAGTATTGGCAGCTGGCCGTTATCGGACAATCTCTGTCGATCGAATCGCAACTTCTATATTGTAATTCTGCGCTCGTTACTCAAAACACCGCCGTTCCCGCCATCGCGTAATTGCCGGCGGCATTGGCGGTCCACAACTCCGCGGTCGCGCCATCGGCGCCCGGATTGCCGTTCACCGTGAAGCGCTCGGTGTGAAACACCGGGTGCAGCGCGCGGTAATCGAGTTTCTTGACCGGGCGCGGCGCGTGCCGGCGGCATAAATCGAGCAGCAGCGTGGTTTGCAGCGGACCATGCACGATCAGGCCCGGGTAGTGCTCCTCGTTTTTAACGTAATCCAGATCGTAGTGAATGCGGTGGCCGTTGAAGGTCAGCGCCGAGTAGCGGAACAGCAGCACCGGATCGGGTGTGACCGTGCGCTGCCACGCCGCCTGTGCCGGTGCCGGCTTGCCTCGCGGCGGCGGATCGCCGGGCTTCGCTGCTTCGCGGTAGACGATGTCGTGTTCTTCAACTATTGCCACTTCACCGCCCGTGGTGACGGTATGGCGCACCGTCACGAATACCAGGTCGCCGCTGTGCCCGCGCTTGGGTTCGACCGAAATTATTTCTGAATCGCGGCGGAGCGCATCGCCAATGCGTAGCGGCCGCAGGAACTCGATGCGGCCGCCGGCCCACATGCGGCGCGGCAGCGGCACCGGGGGCAAAAATCCGCCGCGCTTGGGATGCCCCTCTGGCCCGAGCTCGGATGCGGGTTTGGCGTCGAGGAAATACAGCCAATGCCAGCCCGGCGGCAATGCATCCCCGGGCGTGGGCTCTGGATCGTTGCGGTCGAGCGTTGCACCCAGCGCCGCGACCGGCCATGTAGTAATGGTGTCGGCGCGGGTCTCGGTCTTGCCGACCCAGCCGCGCAGATGGTCAAGGCTCTGCGCGCTCATCGGCGGTTGTTGCGTTTGACGAGCGCGCGCAGCCGGGTGGCGGGACGTTGTTTCATACCTTTGCATGCTTGCGGGCGGCCTGACGGGTGTCAACCCGAGACGCGCGCCTATTATGGCACAATAACCGCTACATCACCGAGCGTTGGCGACTGGCGGGTAAACTATCACACGCCGACGGGAAGAGGGACGGGAACCCATTTGCGCCACGGTCAACAAAAGATAGACGAACAGATTTTTTCAATCCGCGTTGAGTGCTACGCCGGCTACCGCGGCGAGGAGACGCCGCGGCGTTTCTACCTGGGAGAACGCGTGGTCGAGGCGGTTGAAGTACTGGATCGCTGGCTTGCGCCCGATCACCGCTACTTCAAGGTCAAAGGCGATGACGGTGCCGTATATATCATGCGCTACGACGTCGCATTCGATCGCTGGGAACTGACGATGTTCTCCGTGGTTCAGAATTAATGCCGCGTGGAAAAACAGCGGCGGCGCCACAATCGCGGCGGTTTCTAATTCCATTTCCAAATCAAGGAAGCATTAATTGGAGTAGGGTGCGCTTGCGCACCGATTGCCGGATGGTGCGCAAGCGCACCCAACACCGAAAATAACGTAACTCTTGAAGTGGAACTGGAATAAAGCGCATCCGGCGCGGCGAGCCGGGGACCGCAGAGCCGGCGCGGGACTATCGCAGCGGGTGTCGCTGGAAAAATTCCCACATCAGATCGTTGGCGGCAATATTCCTGGTCGATTTTCCCAGCCGGCTGCCGCGCCGAGGGTCACGGCCCGGCCAGGTATGGCCGCCGCCTTCAATCACGATCAACGTGACTTCCGCTCCATCGCGGCATGGCGCAAAACGTTTTTGATACGCGGTGGTGCCGTCGTTCACCCGGTCGGCAAATGCGAGTAGGCAAGTTCGCTTTGTGTTTTTTGCGAGGGCGAAGGGTCGGTACTGGCCAACGTGGAGATCAAGGGACGCCGCGCGGAGCGCGAACCTTGCGCAAGGAACCACCCTACTCGAGCCTGATATTGGCCGTCCTCGCCAGCTTGTCCCACTTCTGGCGCTCCGCTTTCATGAAGGCTGCGAACTGCTCGGGTGTGTTTCCTGACGGCTCGGCCCCCGTCTTGGCCAGCAAATTCCGCATGTCGGGTTGCCTGAAGATGCGGTTTATCTCGGTGTTGAGCTTGGCCACGATTGCGCGCGGCGTTCCAACCGGCGCAAGCACGCCATACCAGGTGCCGGCTTTGAATCCCGGCAGCCCTGCTTCAGACATGGTCGGCAGGTCTGGTGCGAGCGGCGAGCGTTTTTCGCCCGTGGTCGCCAGTACGAGCAGCTTGCCGGCACTCACATGCTGCTGGACAATATTCAAGCCGATGAACGTGAGGTCAATGTGGCCGCCAAGCAGGTCAATAGCCATCGGCCCGACGCCCTTGTAGGCTACGTGGACCATGTCTGTCTTCGCCACATCGTTGAATAGCTCCCCGGCCAAATGCGGAGCGCCGCCAATACCGGACGAGCCGTACCTGAGCTTGCCAGGATTGGAACGCGCATAGGCAATGAGGTCCTTCAGCGACTTCACCCCGATTGAAGGATGCACGATCAGGGAAAACGGACTGTCGACGATCAATGCGACTGGCACGAAATCACGCTCGGTGTCGTACTTGAGTGTCGAGTTCAGGGCGGGTCCTATCGTCATGACGCCAGCGGACCCGAAAAGCAGCGTGTAGCCGTCCGGTGCCGCACGCATGACGACTTCGGCGCCGATGGCACCATTCGCGCCGCCGCGGTTGTCAATGAGGATCGGCTGGCCGAGCGACTCGGTCAGTTTCTGGCCCATTGGCCGCGCGAAAAAATCCGCACCGCCGCCTGCCGCGAACGGCACGACCACCCTGATCGGCTTGTCCGGGTAGTTTTGCGCGGCGGCAAGCTGCGCAAGTGACAGGCCAAGCAGCATGCTGACGGCATGCAAGGCGCGCGCACGACCTAAGCCCGGGCGAGTGGCCGATTTACCGAGAATGCGCTGGAGCAACGCTTGTATTGAATATGTTGAAAGAAGCTTTTGCATGTGAACTCCGTTCTGCTCAGTTATGCAGTCAATCAAAACGCTTCTGCCCCGTCCCGACGCGCGCGCTAGCGCGATGCCTGGACGCCAAGAAACTTCGGACCCAGCGGATACAGGCGCACGCCTGCTCGCAGCCTTTTGTAAGGGTATTTTGCCGGATCTGTCCAATGCGCACCGGGCGCCAGAACGACCAGGATGTCCTCGGCCAGAGGCCCGAAGTCCGCGCGGAAGTGCACCGTGCTCTTCAGCGCGAGGATCTTCTGGTCCTTGGGCTCGATACCGACGTGCCGGAACGGAGCCTGGTCGTGCGCCTGCATGCGCACGCTGCTCAGTACGACCGTGACCCCGCCGATCTGCAGCAATGCCATCGGGCCCAGATTGAGATTGCGGCCGCCGACGTGAGGCCCGGTGGTACGCACCAGGCCGTTGCCAAGCTTGACCACCCGGAACCTGCCCTGAAAGGGCTCGACCCCTTCGGGGCCAAACTTGCCGCCCAGCTTGAGTTCGATCTGCGCGCCTTCTCCCGCCTTGTGCGCGGCCGCCGCGGCATCCGGGTCGCAGAATACGCCGACGCAGGCGCTCTGTGCGTTGTTGCGCACCAGTGCCGCAAGGACCCCTGTCGTGTCGGCTGTGCCGCCAGCGCCCGGGTTGTCCTGGGTGTCGGCGAGAATGACAGGGCGGCTGGCCTTTGCGGCAATTTCCATGGCCTTCTTCACGCCCTCGTCCGGCGCGTAGTACCTGACTGCAAATTCAGGCTCGCGCCGCTCGATGTCCTGCGCCAGCGTATCGGCCGCCTTGTCAGCCAGTTCCTGCGAATAGGCATGCACGCTGACCGAAGGGCCGCATTCGGCAAGGTCAGACGGCGGGAAACCGGACAAGTAGGAAACGTTCAGCACATCACCGCCTTCCAGGCTCAGCGCCTTTTCCACCACGGCCTTCGAGGGGTCAATGTCCGTGCACTGCGAGGTCAAAGGAATGAGGAATGGCGTCTTGCGGAAGGCCCTGCCCTTCGGCCTGCCGCGCTCCAGCAGCTTCGTCATCACCTTCGCTGCGCGCTGCCCGGTCTCAGGCTGGTCGATGTGCGGGTATGTCAGATAACCGACCAGGCCGTCGCTGAACCTTACCATCCGGGCCGTGACGTTCGCATGCCAGTCGAGCGAAATGACCACCGGCACGTTCTCGCCCACCACCGCACGCACGCGCCGCAGCAATTCGCCCTCGCCGTCCTCGAAATCATCGGTCACCATGGCGCCGTGCAGGTCCAGATACAGCCCATCCACCGGCAGCGCCAGCGACAGCGCGCCGATCAGTTCCGCGCAAATGCGCTCGAAAGCTTCACGCGTCACGGTTCCCGATGCCAGCGCCGCTCCCCAGACTGTCGGTACCAGTTCGTGCTTGCCTTGCATGGCTTGCAGGAAACCGGAGGTCGCGAACGACGTGTTGCGCAGGCGCTCCAGAATTTCCTTGCCGCGCGACAGCGGTGGCCGCGAGCCTTGGGTGCAGTACGTCTTGTAGTCGGTAGGCGTCGAGACAAACGAGTTGGTCTCGTGCATGAAACCGCCGATTGCGATGCGTGCCATGGCTGTCAGTACTCGGATATATGCGATTCACCGCCGATCGCCCTGCGATACGCTGCGGTTGCATTGAATTGAAAACAGTGTGCCCGCTCCGGCTTCACGCCGGAGTCGCGGCGCCCTTAGGAGTTTGCCGGGGCTAAGTCCGACAAACTCCTAGCTCCTTTACATTGCCGGTCTGCGGCAAACGCCTGCTTTCCATTGCCTCGAATTGCGGGCCTCGGTCGAAAAACGGCAGCGGACCCTTGCGCTGCGCGCGTCGCGCCAGGCGCGTCCGCAGCGTTGCATCACGGTCCACGCACAGCGTCTTCGGATCGAGGGCCACGCCGTAATCGGTAAGCGCTGCTGCAAGGCTGACGAAACCGTCGGCAACGTCATCTTCCACCTGCGCTGGCTCGCGGTCCAGCGGATCGCCGTAGCCGCCGCCGCCGGTTGAAACGACCCGCACCAAGTCGCCCTGATTGAGCTTGATGCCATCGGAGAAGCCGGGCACGAAGCGCTCGCCCGGCCGTCCAGGATTGACCCAGATGCCACCGGTGCGACCGGCCTGCCCGCCCTTCACGCCCCAGGGCGGCGTCTTGCGATTCGCCATGCGCGTCGCCAGTGTGACGTTATCGGCGAGGACACGGTAATCGCGAATGATGCCCAGGCCGCCGCGATACTTCCCGGGGCCGCCCGAGTCAGGCGCAATGCCGTAGCGCTCGATCCGCATCGCATACGTGCCTTCCAGAAACTCGATCGGGTAATTCTTCTGCCGTCTTGAATAAATGACGTCCAGCCCGTCGGCGAACGGGCGCGCGCCCTGCCCGACACCCAATCCGTCGGTGCACAACACGTACTTCCCCGTCTGCGGGTCGAGCGTATGTATGATGACGATCACGTAATCGGGCGACCCGGCCGGCGTGCCACCGTCGGTGGCCTGTGCAAACACGCCGAGCACCCCGTTGAGGAAGCGATGCAGGGTGTGAGCGCGCAGTCCCATCGGCGCCGGGCGCGTCGGCTGCAGGATGCTGCCCGCGCGCAGTTTCACGCCTGCGATGCTGCGATACGCGCCCTGGTTCTGGAACACGCTGCGATCGTCCCGCAGCAGGAAGCGCGAGAACATCATGCGGCAGATGTCCGGATGCAGCAGGTAGTTGATCGGCCCCTTCGCCTGGTTATCGCTGCCTGTGCAGTCCACGAGGGCGACGCCATCGCCCTTGATCTCCACCGACAACTCGATCCGGTAAGGGGTGTCGGTGACGCAATCGTCATCGACATAATCCGCAAACGTGTAGCGGCCGGGGCGGCTGTACTGTGCGATGTGCTTGCGCACCACTTTTTCGGAGCGAGAAAGCAGCTCCTCGAACGAGCCCTCGACCAGATCGTGCCCGTAACGCTCGAACAGCTCGGCAAGCCGGCTTTGCCCGATCTTCGTCGCCGCCATCATTGCGCGCGTGTCGCCTTCCAGCATTTCGGGGAAGCGCGAGTTGCGCAGGATGGTGCGGTACAGGTCGTCATTCAGCCTTCCCTGGTCGACGATGCGAACCTGGGGCACGGCCAGCCCTTCCTGGAAGATGTCCGTCGAGTTCGGCGAGATACTGCCCGGCCGTGATCCGCCGATATCCCAGAAATGCCCGAAGCACAGTGAGAAGCCGATCAACTCGGCGCCGAAAAAAGCCGGCGCGATGAAGCACATGTCGGGCAAATGCGAAATGGCCCCACGCAGCAGGTAGGGGTCGTTCATCCAGTAGACGTCGCCGGGCTTCATTGCGTCGGCCGGATACTTCTCCCAGATCGCCTCGATCATGCCCGGGCCGGCGCGATCGTTCGTGGTGTACAGCAAGCGCGCGTGCCGATCCGTCAACCCGGAGAAGTGATCGCCCTTCTCGCGAATGAACGGCGACATGGAGGTGCGCACGATGACCGACTCCATCTCATCGCCGCACGCCTTCAGGGCGCCCTTGATGATCTCGACAACGATCGGATCCACGCATCCTCTGGCTGCCTTGTTCACGGTTGCACCTTCATCAGAATGTTGCCGTAGCGGTCCATGCTTGCCGTGTGCCCGGGCAGCACCAGGACAGTCGCAAAGCGCTGCTCGATGACCGCCGGGCCGGTGATGGTCTGTCCCGGTACAAGTGTGGCAAAAGCGTAAATCGGCGTCTTCATCATACCCTCTGAACGGCCGAAGTACACCATGCGTGTTGATCTGCTCGCCAGCGCCGCGCTTGATGAACCGGTGTGTGCCGACAGATTCAGCTTGGCAAGTCGGCCGTATGCCGACACCCCGAGGTTGACCAGCTCGACTGGCAAGGTGCTCGAAGACCATGCATAGAGCTGCTCGTGCTCTTGGTGGAAGCTCTGCTGAAGGCTGGCAAGGTCCGCTTCGGTCAGAGGCGACGACCGCCTGACGGAGCCTGCGCCCATCTCCGGTAATGTTACCGTGATCTCATAGGCCTGATTGATATAGCGCAGGCTTGCGGTACGGACAAACATTGCATCCGAAGCCGCCACGCCTTCGGACCGGAACCAGGCGTTTGCCTTGCGCTCCAGTTCGGCCAGCGTGGTGTTGAGCTTGGGCAAATCGTAGCAGCCGGAGCGCCGGATGACGGTCTGGACAAAATCGCTTTTGAGGTCCGTCGCCAGAAGACCGAGCGTGGAGAGCAATCCGGCGCTCGAGGGCACGATCACCAGCGGAATGTTGAGCAGCACGGCCAGCCGCCCCGCATGCAGTGGCCCGGCGCCGCCGCCGGCGACCAGCGCGAACTTGCGCGGGTCGTAGCCACGTTCGACCGAGACCGAGCGGATCGCAGCCGCCATATTGTTGTTCACCAGCTCCACAACGCCTTCGGCAGCCTCGTGAAGAGACAGGCCAAGAGGCTTCGCCACGCGATCCATGATCGCCTGCTCGGCCAGACCGATATCCAGAGGCATCTCACCGCCGAGCGATGCCGGACTGCGTCCCAACACCAGGTTGGCGTCGGTAACGGTCGCTTCCTTCCCGCCCCGGCCATAGCACGCCGGCCCCGGTTCCGCCCCCGCGCTTTCCGGGCCGACCCGCAGGCTGTTGTTGTCCGTCACCCTTGCGATCGACCCGCCACCCGCGCCGATGCTATGAACGTCCACCATTGGCACGTTGAGTGGTAGTCCGGAAATCTCGCCGGCGGACGTGATGGCCGGCTTGCCGTGCTGGGACAGGCAGATATCGGCCGAGGTACCGCCGACGTCGATCGAGATCACGCTGGGAAGATTGGCAGCCTGCCCGACGAGGATCGATCCGACCGCTGCGGCGGCCGGGCCAGAGAGTGCAGTATGAAGCGGCTGGGTTGCCGCGGCGTGCGCGCCATACATTCCGCCGTTGGATTTCATGATGCGAAGCGGCGCGGAAATGCCAAGCTGCTGCAACCGGGTCTCAAGCCGCTGGTGATAGCCGGCGACTTGCGGCACGACGTAGGCGTTCAGCACCGTCGCGGTCGTCCGCTCGTATTCGCGGAACACCGGCAATACCTCCGAGGACAGCGAGCAGGGAATGCCGGGCAGCTCCTCCTCAGCCAGTTCGCGCACACGGTGTTCGTGCACAGGGTTGGCGTAGGCATGCAGCAGGCAGATCGCAAGCGACTCGATCCCCTGTTGTTTCAGCACGCGCAGCGCTCGACGGCAGCCGTCCTCGTCCAGCGCCCTCTCGACCGAACCGTCCGGCCCCATCCGCTCGGAGACTTCGTGAATCCGGCGAGGCGGCACAAGCCGCGCGGGCCTGATCCAGAAATAGCTGTTTGCATTCCGCGCCACGTCATGGCGGCCGATGTGCAGCACATAGCGGCAGCCTTCGGTCGTCAGCAGGCCCAAGGTCGCGCCCTTGCGCTCGAGAATCGCGTTGGTGGCCACGGTGGTGCCGTGAAAAACGCCTTCAATCTCCGCCGCCGCAACTCCGGCTTCCGTCAACACGCGCCGGACGCCATTGACGAAAGCCTCGGACTGGTCAGCCGGCGTTGTCGGAGTCTTTACCTGCCACAGTCTGCCAGAGCGCCGATCGGCCAGTGTAATATCGGTAAACGTTCCGCCGATGTCTACAGCAATCGCGTAATGACAGCTCAATACCCATTCTCCTCAGGCTGCATGCGATGTGCATGATTGGTCAGATGTCACTGGATGATACATTGAAGCGGCTATTTCTCTTCCTTCAAGCCTATGGTTTCGATGAGTTGCCCGCCCCGCTTAAACTCGGCAGCGATATAGGCCTGGTACTCCCCCGGCGAGCTGAATTCCGAATCAACGCCGAGGACCGTGTAGCGCTTCCTGACGCTCTCCGCGCTGGATCCCCTGGCGATCGCCGAACTCAGCTTCTCGGCAATTCGGGGCGATATGCCAGCCGGTGCAAACAGGCCCCCCCATGAGCTGTATACGAAATCCGGCAAACCGCCTTCGGCCGATGTCGGCACGGCCGGGGCGAAACTGGACCGGGTAGGCGCCGAGACGGCGAGGCCGATGAGTCGATCGCTGTTGCTCAGCAGGTTCGTTACCGGACCGAAGACGACATCCAGGTTCTTGGCAATGAGATCGGTGATTGCGGGCGCGACGCCCTTGTAGGGAACATGAGTCATCTTGATCCCGGCAAGACTTGCAAAAAATTCCGCGCTCAGATGGTTGAAGGCGCCTATGCCTGAGGATCCGTAGTTCAATGCGCCAGGCCGCCTTTTTGCCTCTGCGATCAACTCTTTCAGGTTGCCAAAAGGACCGTCCTTGCGAACCAGAACCACGCTCGGCTGGGACCACAGGGAGCTGATGGCCTGAAAATCCTTGAGGGGATCGTAGCCTATTTTCTTGTTCATGTGCGGATTGTTGATGATGGTTCCCGCCGTTCCCAGCATAAGGGTATAGCCATCCGGTTTGGACCGTGCTACTTGAATCGCCCCTATGGTTCCGCCCGCACCGCTGACGTTGACCGCGACAAACGGTTGACTGAGCTCCTTGCCCAGGATCTCGCCAACCAGCCGGCCAAGGACGTCGGTCGGGCCGCCCGGAGGAAACGGAATGATCAAGCGGACAGGCCTCAAGGGGTAAGTATCCGGGTTATCGACCTGTGCATGCGCCCCGATGGGTGACAAAAAAACCGACCCAAGCGCAAGTATCATCGCGCTGAACTTCAAACCAACTTTCCTGTTCACAGGTGCCTCCTGCGCTTTGTGGTTTGCAAACGCCGCTTTATCAAGCAGCCGATCGGCAATGCCGGTTACGTCAAGATGGCGCGAATCCTGAGAGGCGTGAGGTCATCGCATGGTATGAGGGGCATCTTTGCGAGCGACATCGGCGCACGGAGCATGTAGCCGGCGAGCTTCATCCGGCCTTCCCTCCTGCGTTATCAGCGTTCAGCTGCGTCGATCTACGCGGCTTCTGCCGTTTCCCGGTTCGTGGACAGCGGCCTAGTCGACTTTGACTCCCGCCGCTTTCACGACCGGCGCCCATTTCGCAATTTCGGCACGAATGTGGTCGCCGAATTTTTCCGGCGTCCCGCCCACCACCTCGAAGCCGTTTTCGAGCATGCGCGCTTTCATTTCGGGCGCGCCGATGATCTTGTTCAATTCGCCGTTGAGCCGCGCGATGATCTGTCTCGGGGTGCCCGCCGGCGCGAGCAGGCCATTCCACGACGTGACCTCGTAGCCGGGAACGCCGGACTCCGCGACCGTCGGCAACTCGGGCATCGCAAGCGCGCGTTTGGCGCTGGTGACTGCGATGGCGCGCAGCTTGCCGGCTTTCACCTGCTGCACGACCGAAGCGGGCTCGCCGAGCATCAGGCTGACCTCCCCGCTGAGCAACGCGATCGCGAGGGGGCCTCCGCCTTTGTACGGCACGTGTACCATCTTGGTTCCGGTCATCAGCTTGAACAGCTCGGCCGTGAGATGGTTCATCGCACCGCTGCCGCTGGACCCGTAGTTCAACTGGTTCGGCTTCGCATTCGCCAGCGTGATCAACTCCTTCACGTTCTTGACCGGCAGCGACGGGTGCACCACCATCACCTGCGGTACCCCCGACAGCCAGATGATCGGCGCGAAATCGCTTTCCTTGAACGGCATCTTGCTGTAGATGCTCGGGTTGATCGCGTGCGTGCCCGCATAAGCGAACAGGATGGTATAGCCGTCGGGCGGCGACTTTGCGGCGAGCTCGGCACCGATGTTGCCGGTTGCGCCGCCGCGGTTGTCAATCACGACCTGCTGGCCGAGCGCTTCCGACAGCTTGGGCGCCAGGATGCGCGATAGCACGTCGGCCCCGCCGCCGGGCGGAAACGCCACGATGTAACGGATCGTTTTGCCGGGATAGGCCTGGGCAGACACGGTGCCGGCAATCAGCGCCGCG